>QNFS01000367.1 GCA_003646415.1 Gammaproteobacteria bacterium | reverse complement strand
TTCTTTTTGTCGCTCAAAAACTGTGAGGAAAATTGTGGCTTAACTTTTGAAAAAGGGGGGTAAATCTGGTGTTTTTAATTTTGATTTGATGCCTGGTGGCCGATTTTGTAGGGGTAAATTATTTCGATTTATTTTAATAAAGGTACGAATAATTTTAACATCCTGCAAATCAGTAATTTACGACTCCATTTACGACCCCATTTACGGGTTCGTTTACGGGTTCGTTTGTGGGTTCGCTTGTGGGTTCGGATTATTCGATTACATTTGTCCCATGATTACAAAGAAAAATAATACTAAAAAAAGTAACGGCCTGAAACCCAGCACGTTGCATGAAAGTGATGTTAACCTATTGACTGTCAACCTTTTATTTACGCTTATTATGCTATTTTCGGCCTTTGGGCTATTTTATTTCGCGATTGACTTATACATGTTTTATGATTGGTTTTTAGCAATTGAGATTTTTATTGTAGGACTGGCGGCCTTTACCGGTGCGCTTTTCAACCTGAATGATTTATTAACATTTAATATTTAAGATTATGAAAAAACTAAAAGTAGTTACCAGGCTAACAAGGCCAGAAAAATTAACGGCATTAATCCAAGCTAAGAAGTTAAATCTAAGCTTATCGGCATTTATTGCAAAGTGTATTAATAACAATAATTTAAAAAAATAGAAATCATGACAGACACGGCAAAATTATTTTTAACAGATTACGCGAGTTACAATGATGGTTCGCAATTTGAGTTTGGCCACTGGGTTGATCTCGATCAGTTCAGCGATGCGCAAGAGTTCAGCGATTATATAAGCAATCACTTTGCAATGTGTGACGCAAAAAGTCCGCTTTATAGCGGCAAACGTGAGGAAACAATGTTTACAGATTACGAAGGGTTCCCGGCTGAATTATACAGCGAATCTATGAGCCTCAGTGAAATGGAAAATTTGTTTACCTATTTAAACCTTGATAAATACGACCTCTTGCAAGTTAATATTTATTTAGAGGTTACCGGGTACGATTTTGAGTATTGTCTTGAACACTTTGAAGATATGTTTTATTTCGATAAGGACAATGCTTATGATGTCATGTTTGAGCTTTACCCACAATTGGAGGAGGTTTCTAATATGAATATCCCCGGCGTTATTATTTCAGAGGAGGATTTTACCCGTGATTTTGCAGAGTGCGAAGTTGAGGGTGTTACTTATTGCGTAAGACTATGATTATGAACCTAACAGAATTACAGCACGCAAGACAGGAGCTAATAATTATTGAGCGCATAAGCGAGGACTTCGAGCAAATATGGTACAATAACGAAGGAGCCCGAGTTGATGCCGTTACAAAGCATCTTGAAATATTACAGCAATCAATATTTGATAAGGTAAATCAAGCAGAAAAGCAGCTTTTAAACAAATGGTTTTAATAATAACAATCTAAAAAAAATAAGAAAAAATGAGAAAATTTAATTTAGCATGCATAAAAGATGAGTTACGGCCTATAATGAATCATGTTCAAGTGACTAAAGAAACAATCGCCGCGACAAATGGCCACATTTTAATGTGGGATCAACCATGTAATAATTTTGATGATGAATTTTGTAGCTTAATTCCTGACGAAGGTCTTTTAATACATTCTGAGGATTGGAAAAAATTTGACAAATCGTATTGGGTAAAATTTAGAGATCAAAACACTATTGAAATCTATTATCGAACAAAGCGTAAAGTATTGATCGAGGTCGAAACTGAGAAAACAATAGGTAAATTTCCGAATTGGCGCGCCGTGGTTCCAAACATTAATGATGTTAGCCCTATTGGCGAATTAGGTGTAAACCCTACGCAATACAAAAGTATTATTGACGCTTATGGAACCGGATACAATTTTCAAGATTTAAAACTGGTTTTTACCGGGGCCAATCGTGCTATCTGTATCAAGGAAAATAATGTTGACTTTAATTTATCTGGGGCAATCATTATGCCTTACAAAGTGGAGGAGATAATATAACACTATTATAAGTCACTCAGTTAACACTACAGGCCGTGCATATCGCACGGCCTTTTTTATTGGGGTAAACTATACCATAATCCGACCGACGCACGCACGCACGCACGCACGCACGCACGCGCATAGACCAGCTTATAATTAGCCTGGCATTACATTTATACATTCACTATTTTATTTCATTACATTAGCCTTACTCAGGGCAGGCAAGATGCCAGTACTTTGGCACGATGCTATACTATTACAGTAATTCAATAGCCTATAATCATAGTATATCAAAGCTTACATCTATAGACTATAACGCACACTCAGCGCATTAACTATATCAATCAATACCAATACACTACAAATAAAAGATAAGCTATTAAACAAGCTTATATACCCTATAATGATGACCGTCATATTATAATACTATGCCTTACATATTACTATGCTGAACACAACAAAGACACTCTCTCTGTAGGCCGCGTCAATGCTTCGATAGGGGTAGGGTGGGGTAAAGGTTCCTCAGAGATGCAGGGGTAGTC
>QNFS01000366.1 GCA_003646415.1 Gammaproteobacteria bacterium | reverse complement strand
TGGCTGCATTATCGATATATATCGTATCAATGAGTTTATCGGGCCCGGGCAGCTTCAACTTGCCACTTTTTGCACTTTCCAGCAGTTTGGGTAACAGGTGGTTGTCACCAGGGCCCCAAATCAGGTGTGGCCGCAGTGAAACCGTGTGTAATTTGGGGCAGTTGGCCGCCATTACCATCTGTTCGGCCAGCGCTTTGGTAGCCGGGTAGGGCGAGTTGTAGTGTTCGGCGTAGGGTAATGATTCATCGCCACCCTCGACGTCACCGTCGGCGTGGGTAACGCTGGGTGAACTGGTAAACACAAGTTTGCGGATGCCGTTTTTGAGGCAGCCGTTTATAACGTTTTCGGTGCCGGTCACATTGTGACGGAAGTACTCGTCATATGGTCCCCAGACTCCGGCTTTTGCAGCGGTGTGTATTACCGCATCAACACCCTTGAGTGCTGTATTCAGCAGATCAGCATCGGTAATGCTCCCCTGGATTACCCGGATGCCCAGCTTCTCAAGTTCATCACTGGCACTGCGCTGGTAGGCTATTACCTCATCGCCACGCGCCAATAACTGGCGACAGATTGCCCTGCCAAGAAAACCGCCACCACCTGTAACGAGGACTTTCATTCAAGTTTTTCCGCCGCCCAAAGGCCAAGTTTTTCCCGCCCGATCTTGGCATTGTGACGAATATCGACGGGGAAGGACTTGTGAAACAGAATCTGCTTGATTGATTTTGTTGCCGCGTGATTACGTCCAAGCTGGAGCAGGTCGATGCGAATACGTTCGCGGCGATGACGTCCCGGTTTGTCGAGAGGTTCCACGCACAAAACCGGGGTTTGTCGGCCGGCGGTACCGATACCCACCAGTGCGGTCCGCGCCACTTCCGGGTGCACATTGAATATGGCTTCAATCTGGTCCGCGAACATAATCTCATTTTCGTTCACTACTCTTTGGGACTTACGCCCGCAGTACCATAAACGCCCCTCGGTATCGAAATAACCGGCATCGCCCATGCGGTGCCAGATACGGCCCTTGGTATCAGCGATCTTTGCCAGTTGGGTCTGTTCCTCTCTTCCCCAATAGCTATCGGTTGATGTTGGGCCGTGTACTACTATCTCGCCGGTAATACCCGGCGGTAGTTCCACGGTGTCCTCGAAGGACTCGAGGATGCTGTCTGAAACCGGGATGATCTTCACATTGTTCGGCGCAACCGGGCGGCCGATGCAGGTGCCTTCGCCTGCTGCTGTGCGTTGCTCCACTTCGGCATTCAGCTCTGTGCCGGAAACGCTGGCCACCGGCAGGCATTCAGTTGCGCCATAGGGAGTGTAAACTTCCGCGTCAGTTGATAAACATTTTTGCAGACGCCGGATGGTGGCTATCGGCATGGCAGCACCGGCCGAAATTACCCGGCGTACCGAGGGCAGGTGGATATTCTCTGACTCTGTATAACGACCCAGGACATTCAGCAATGCTGGTGAACCAAAAATATTGGTCACATCAAAACGTTTTATCGTCTGTACCAGCAACCGTGGATCAGCTTTGGCAGGTCGGGTCGGGTCCATCAATGGTACGACCGTGGTCATGCCCATAGCCGGGTCAAACAGGGCGAAAGGCGGGAAAGTCGGCAGGTCTACTTCACCCGGACGTATGTCAAAGGCGGACTGGAGCATTTCAACCTGGGATATGAAGTGCCGGTGCCGGTAGACCACGCCTTTCGGAATGCCGGTGCTGCCGGAGGTGAACAGCAGGGCAGCCATTTCATCGGGTTGCGTATCCGCCAATATAGTACCGGAGGCCTTTTGCCCCAGCTTGCACAGTTGCTTTGTATTCAACCCGCCCCAGCCCAGTTTCGGGCCGGATGTGACCAGTTTTACATTGGGTGCCCAGCCCAGCAGTTTGCGTGCAATCTGGGCTTTGGTAACGCCGATAAAGGCTTCCGGGCGGGCTTCGGCAAGGCAGGTTTTCAGCGGTTTGATTCCGATACCCGGATCAATCAGCACCGGTACAGCGCCTGCTTTGAACAGCGCAAAGAACATGGCGAAGAAGTCGAGGCCGGGTGTCAGCATTAATGCTGTACGGATACCACGGCCGATTCCATATTCAATCAGACCGCGGGCATAATCATCTGATAATTCATTCAGCTCCAGATAGCTCACTGACTCATATGAAACGTGGTTGCCACGTTTTCCAACCGGATAGTGAATCGCGGTATTGTCGCCCTGGCGTTTGGCCTGGTCGATCAGTGCTGATGCGATGTTGCAGGTTTTAGTTTTGTTCAGTTCCGGGCTCATTCTTGTCCAGGAATTCACTGATGGCCTGCGTCAGAGGCTGGCCAGCGTCTTCAAAAATATAATGCCCGCAGTCCGGATAGCTAAGCACTTTTGCATCAGGGAATATCTGTTTCCATTTGTTCAGGAAATGCAGATCAAAGACAAAGTCCTTCTCACCCCAGGCAAGCAGGCAGGGTTTGCCGGCAAAATCCACTAAACGTGATTCGGTATTTTTGATGATGTCGTAACCGGGGTC
>QNFS01000365.1 GCA_003646415.1 Gammaproteobacteria bacterium | reverse complement strand
CGGAAATCCACGGTCCGGCCCTGGCCGTCGGTGAGGCGGCCGTCTTCCAGCACCTGCAGCAGGATGTTGAACACATCCGGATGCGCCTTCTCGACTTCGTCGAGCAATAACAAGGAGTACGGGCGGCGGCGCACGGCCTCGGTCAGGTAGCCGCCTTCTTCATAGCCCACGTAACCGGGGGGCGCGCCAATCAGGCGGGCCACCGAGTGTTTTTCCATAAACTCGGACATATCCACCCGTACCATGGCGTCCTCACTGTCAAACAAAAAGTCCGCCAGTGCCTTGCACAACTCGGTTTTACCCACACCGGTGGGACCCAGGAATAAAAAGGATCCGTTGGGACGCTTGGGATCGGACAGGCCCGCCCGGGAGCGGCGCACAGCATTGGATACGGCGGTTACCGCCTCCTCCTGACCCACAACCCTTTCATGCAAAAAATCTTCCATGCGCAACAGTTTTTCCCGGTCACCTTCCATCATTTTGGCCACGGGAATACCGGTCCAGCGGGAAACTACCTCGGCGATCTCTTCGTCCGTTACCTTGTTGCGCAGCAGAACATTTTTTGTCTCAGCCGATTCGTTCTCCTGGGCCAGCTCCAACTGTTTTTCCAGCTCGGGCATACGTCCGTACTGCAGCTCTGACATACGGGTCAGGTCACCGGCGCGGCGAGCCGCTTCCAGCTCCAATTTAACCTGCTCCAGGTCGCTCTTGATCTGTGCGGCGCCCTGCACGGAGGCTTTTTCCGCCTTCCAGACTTCTTCCAGGTCGGAGAATTCACGCTGGACCTTGTCGATTTCCTCGTCCAGTATCTCCACCTGTTTTTTCGCGGCGGAATCCTTATCCTTTTTCACCGCCTCGCGCTCGATCTTGAGCTGGATCAGGCGGCGCTCCAGCTTGTCCATGACCTCGGGCTTGGAGTCGATCTCCATGCGGATACGGCTCGCCGCCTCGTCCACCAGGTCAATGGCCTTGTCCGGCAACTGGCGATCAGTGATATAGCGCTGGGACAGTTTGGCGGCGGCGATAATGGCGCTGTCGGTGATATCGACCCCGTGGTGCACCTCGTAGCGCTCCTTCAGGCCGCGCAGGATGGCGATGGTGTCTTCCTCGTTGGGCTCGTCCACCAATATCTTCTGGAAGCGTCGCTCCAGGGCGGCGTCTTTCTCCACATACTGGCGGTACTCGTTCAGGGTGGTGGCGCCCACACAGTGCAATTCACCGCGAGCCAGGGCCGGTTTGAGCATATTGCCCGCGTCCATGGAGCCCTCCGCCTTGCCGGCGCCCACCATGGTGTGCAGTTCATCGATGAACAGGATGATCCTGCCTTCCTGCTTGGACAACTCATTGAGCACCGCCTTCAGGCGCTCCTCGAAGTCTCCGCGGAATTTGGCACCGGCCAGCAACGCGCCCAGGTCCAGGGAGAGCACGCGCTTGTCACGCATGCTTTCAGGCACCTCGCCGTTAACCACCCGCTGGGCCAGGCCCTCGATGATGGCTGTCTTGCCCACACCGGGCTCGCCGATCAACACCGGGTTGTTCTTGGTGCGACGCTGCAATACCTGGATGGTGCGACGGATCTCGTCATCGCGGCCGATCACCGGGTCCAGTTTGCCCTGTTCGGCCCGCTCGGTGAGGTCTATGGTGTACTTGTCCAGCGCCTGGCGGGATTCTTCCGCCTCGGGGTTATCAACCGCTTCACCACCGCGCATGGTCTCAACCGCCGCCTGCAGGTCCACCGGGGTCACGCCAGCGCCCTTTAACAGTTCACCGGCCGATGTCTTACTCTCCAACATGGCGAGCAGCACCAGTTCGCTGGAAATATAAGTATCGCCACCCTGCTGGGCCAGCTTATCCGTTACGTTCAGGATGCGGCCCAAATCATTGGACATGTGTATGTCGCCACCCGTGCCGCTGACGGTGGGCAGGGCCTCGATGGCGGATTTAGCACCTTCCATCAGGCCCGCAATGTTTGCCCCGGCCTTTTGCAATAAAGGCCTGGTAGAGCCGCCCTGTTGCTCCAACAGGGCGCTGAGCAGGTGTACCGGCTCGATATAGTTGTGATCCTTGCCCAATGCGAGTGACTGGGCGTCCGCCAGTGCTGCCTGGAGCTGGTTGGTCAGTTTATCCATTCTCATTAATCAATCTCCTCAATTTGTTGCATGGGACGGGTCGCCCTCAGAGAGGGCTGCTACAGGGCAGTGTAGCAATAGCCAGTTACCACGCGCCTCCAACGCAACATGGTGTCGTCCCATGATTTATCTCTTGCATCCATAAATGGGGGCAAATGGCCTTATTTCAAGTGAGGGAATGGCGTTTGCTTAAGGCGAAAGTGGCTACGTGCCGCTGCACGGTACCCATGAAGCGGGACTCACGGCACTAGCGCATCAGGATAAGGCTGGCCATACGTCCGGTTAGGCCATCGCGACGGTAGGAGAAAAACCGGGAGGAGTCACTGAAGGTACAGAAATCCGCACCGAACACCCCGGTAACGCCGACAGCGCGCAGACGGAGCCGCGCCAGG
>QNFS01000364.1 GCA_003646415.1 Gammaproteobacteria bacterium | reverse complement strand
CTTGTCTCGACCGGCCGGTCTGCATGGCACTGGAAACAGTCTATGCTGACCGCTGCATAGGTGTGACAACTGTTGCAGAAATGCTTTTCACTGCTGACACGTGGCGCGTCCACTGAATCACTGACATGACAATTGATGCACTCGACCAGGCTGTGTTGCTTGTCACGAATGCCTTTGTGCATCGTCTCATCGCGCTGGTGGAGGATATAGTCCATGTGGTTCACGCGCATGTCTTGAGTTTCCTCTACGCAGCCCTGTGTCTCGCTGAAGCGTTCCTGGGCTTCCGGAATATAGGGCAGCAGGTCGTCTGCCATAACTGGCGTAAATGTGCCAAGCAGCATGCCCAGGGCAAGGACGATGAAACGTGTATATCGCATCGGCAGGTCTCGTCTCTGTGTTAGTGGCCCATGGCCATGTCAATATAGCCGGTGGGGCAGACATCTGCACAGATGTGGCAGCCGATGCACTTGTCATAGTCGGTATCAACATAACGGCCCATCGTGGCATGGTCTTTCTTGACCCTGAAGATGGCATCCTGCGGGCAGTAGATAACACAGTTGTCACATTCAAAGCACATGCCGCAACTCATGCAGCGACCGGCTTCCTCAATGGCAGTTTCCGTGCTCAGGCCAATGCCACGTTCTTCAAAATGCCCGAGTACTTCCTCGGCAGAAGGACCATGGGCCGTCCGCTTGTGTCTCGGCGTGAAAGGAAAATGACCCAGGAACAGCCGGTCCGAGGCAATAATCTCGGCACTGGATCGATCTTCAAAGTTATGTACGGCAAAATCGGCATCCGACGTACCACGCAGGTCGCCTTGTTCTACAACATCATATTCGCCGGGCGACAGGTTGGTTTCAGATAACTTTTGCAACAGCTCGAAATGATGCACATCCACCTTGGGCCGCTTTTTCTGGTCTTCGTGTTTCATGTAATGGTCAATGCTATCCGCGGCGATCGAGGCCTGGCCAATTGCGGTTGTCAGCAGGTGAGGGCGTACGATATCACCTGCAACGAAGTGGCCTTCGCGCCCGGGAACCTGGTAGAAGGCATCTGCGTCAATCAGTCCGCGACCGTTGTCCAGCGATTCCAGTCCCTGACTCAAGTCGCCGCCCTGGCCGATGGCCGAGACGACCAGGTCACATTCAATTTCGTACTCTGTTCCCTCAACCGGGTTCGGACGGCCTTCAACCATTTCACACTTGGCCATCTTCAGTGCTTTTGCACGACCATCATCATCAAGGATGACTTCGATTGGCATGACGCCATTGTCGATGCGTACACCCTCATGCAATGCATCATGAACCTCGTGTTCCGTTGCGGTCATTTCTTCACGTTCAAACAGGGAGGTCAAGGTGACGTCGGCACCCTCGCGTGCGGCGGCAGAAGCAGCATCATGTGCCACGTACCCGCCGATTACCTGCTCGGGACGATCCTTCTTGTCCAGGTTGTCGATCTTGCCGAGGCGGCGAGCGACGGAGACCACGTCGATGGAGGTATCACCACCACCCACACAAACAACCTTGTTGGCAGTGACCTTCATGGTGCCCTTGTTAAAGGCTTCCAGAAATGCCACACCGGTTACACAGTTCGGAGCATCGCTGTTGGGTACCGGCAGACTGCGACCGGATTTACAGCCAAGGGCCCAGAGTATGGCATCGTATTCTTTTTCGACTTCCTCGATAGAGACATCTTTACCGACGCGGGTGTTCATACGCAGTTCGACTCCACCCATGTCAACAATACGCTGACATTCATGGTTCAACACGTCACGCGGGGTACGGTAGCCCGGGATGCCATAACGCATCATGCCACCAAGTTCCTCATGGTCATCGAAGATGGTGCTGCCGTGGCCGAGACGCCGCAGCTGGTAGGCAGCGGCCATACCGGCTGGTCCACCACCGATGATGGCAATCTTCTTGCCGCTCATCGGAGCTGAATTGTCGAAGGTAAACTTCTTCTCAAAGGCAGAATCACCGATGAACTGCTCAACCGAATTGATGCCGACAAAGTCTTCAACATTGTTGCGGTTACAGCCGTCCTGACACGGGGCAGGGCAGACACGGCCCATCATGGACGGGAAGGGATTGGCATCCGTTGAACGGCGGAAGGCGTATTCTTCCATGCTCATGTCATCAGCTGGTTTTTCGATACCGTTTATAATCTGCAGATAACCGCGAATGTCTTCGCCGGACGGGCAGCTACCCTGGCATGGCGGGGTACGGTGCACATAGGTGGGGCACTTGTACGACGTATCCTCGTTGAAGATATCATCGCCCTTGCGTTTGTATTCGTGATCGCCTTCTTCAAAGCGGCGGAATGTCAGAACGTCTTTTTCCATGTCATCTCGAGAAGTTGCCATGCCTGTTCTCCTAAAATCGGATTCAAATTCTATTGTTTATTGCCAAGGACAATCGCGTTGCTGACCAACTGGTGCACGCTGACAATACTGTCCATCTGGAAGCCGTAGTACGGCATCACCTTGGCGAACTGGCTCTTGCAGATCGCGCAAATTGCAGCCATGTG
>QNFS01000363.1 GCA_003646415.1 Gammaproteobacteria bacterium | reverse complement strand
TGGTGAGGGTGTTGACCGCAAGATCGAGCTTGGCGAAGAAGGCGGTTCGGGCGCCTCGATCCTCGAAGATCTCGGACATGATCTCCGCCTGCTCGAAGTAGAGAAAGGTCGATGTGATCGTGTAGAGCAGCATGTAACCGACGATGCCGAGCAGGTACGGGGATGAGAAAACCGCCGAGATACCTGCCATGACGCTTCCGCCGATGACCTCGTCGCCCGTGGGCCGATCGTCTTCGCTCTCATTGGCATTTTCGGTTGTGTGCCGGAGAAGCGCCAGGGCCACGAGCACCGCCGCCTCGATCAAAGCGATGGACGCAAAGAGCAGAAAACGAGTTGGTATCGCTTCGGCCAGACTGGCGGTGACCGCCGAACCCAACATGGCGCCGGCGGTGCCGCCCACGGCGATGAAACCGAAGATGCGGGCGCCCTGTGCGGGTTTGAAGACATCGGCCATGACCGACCAGAAGATCGAGACGACAAAGAGGTTGAAGACCGATGTGTAGACCCAGAATGCACGGTCGACCCAGATGAGCTGGGCTTCGTCGAGCACACTGAGCAGTGCGAAGAAGAGGACCATCAGCCCGGCGACGATGTGATAGCTGAGCGAGATGAACCGGCGGCGGGTCAGCTTCGAGACCATGGCGGCGAAGATCGGGTGGACGAGCAACATACCGACGAGGGTTCCGGTATAGAGCCACGGGAGGTTGCGGACCCCGCCGGCGAGACCCATGTCGTCGCGAAGCGGCCGGACGACGAAGTAGCCGGCCATGACGAGAAAGAAATAGAGTGCCGACAACAGCATGGGGCGGACCTCGTCCACCTCGACGGCCACCACACGTCCGAGCAGTTTGTTGAGCATTGGTTGATGCAACCGCGTCGGGCTCCCGGCGATTCCATGTTTCCCCGTATCCGAGCTCCGGCCTTCTGGGCCGCCGCGGCGAGTGCCACGGGCGACCCAGCGTCGCACCATCGGCGTGGTCGCGAGAGGGTTGATTGGAGGGTTGCGACCACGCCGATGGTACGCCGACGGCCTGCCTCGTTGCTTGGAGAGGTGCACCGGATCGTCCCGCCGCGGGGGTTGCCCGGCATGACATTGTGTGGGTCGCGGCGCGCTACCGGGGGGCCGGTGCCGGCACAATGTCAAGCCCGGCACGCCCCGGTGAGCGGTGTTTCCCGCGTGCTCAGGTGCGGCTCGGCCGCGGCCACGGGGATGGTCTTCGTTACGGGCGCGGGATACTGCCGCTGCCGCTGTTGCCGCAGCTGTGTCAGTCTTCGGCGTCTCCTCGCGCATGCCAGGCAGCGAGGACCTCCGCCTCTTTCTCGGCCGGCAGACCCGCTCGAGGTTTCGCGCGGCGATCCTCCGGCAGCGAGTTCCACCAGTCCATGGTCGCCTTGGCGGTGTCGGCGAGGGGTCGGAAGGTCAATCCCGCATCGAGGGCGCGCTGGATGCTCGAGGAGGAGAACCCGGCGTACTCGCCCACAGGCGGGACCCAGACCGTCATGTGCATCCAGGGAGCGACTTCGTGTTTCTCGAGAAAGTCCGCATCGACCCAGGTGAAGGAGATCTCGTTGTCCACGGCGGCGCGGATCCCGTACAACATCCCGGCGATGCTCATGGGGGATCGCGGCCCGACCCCGTTGTAAGTGCCGATGGCCTTCGCTTCGACCAACCGGATGTACCACTCGCCGAGATCACGGCAGTCGATGAACTGGACGGGATCGTCGGGGGTGCCGGGCGCCATGACCTCGCCGCCTCGGAAGATCCGGATGGGCCAGTAGCTGAATCGATCGGAGTAGTCGCCGGGGCCGACGATGAGGCCGGGACGCACGACGATGGCTTTGTCAGGAAACGCCTTGCGCGCCTCCTCTTCACAACGGGCCTTGAGGGGTCCGTAGTTCTCACCGGTGATGTCCTTGGTCGTCAGGACCTTGGCCTCGTCTTCGGCCGAGATCTGACCGACCGCCGCGGTTTCATCCGCACCCGGTGTCGACGAATCGGCGTAGGCCGAGATCGAAGATGTGTAAAGGTAGAGATCGGCCGCATCGGCGACCGCTCCGGCCGATTCGGATACCCAACGGGGGAGGGATGCGGTGTTGTCGATGACCACGTCCCACTTCCGACCATCGGCGACCGCGTTCGTCAAGGAAGAGATGTCATCGTTGCGGTCGCCCTTGAGCTTCTCGACATCGGGAAAGAGGTGCGCGTTGGTCTTGCCGCGGTTGAAGAGTGTGAGTTCGTGACCGCGCGCCAGGGCGTACTCCACCATGGGCGGTCCGATGAGACCGGTGCCGCCAAGGACGAGGATCTTGAGTTTTTCGGGAGCTTCGCCCGCGTGGGCTTTCGTGGTGCGTGCGGCGGCGGCAAGGCCGGCCGCGCCGGCGGCGATGGCTGTCAACTGGACGAACTCACGTCGATTGGTGGTCATGATCTGTTGGTCTCCTTCCAAATGGCAGAGGTGCCGAATGAGTATACGTCCGGGAGCCGACTGGGTTCGGGCTGGGGCGAGTAGGATGAGGGCTGGATTTTGATTATGAATTA
>QNFS01000362.1 GCA_003646415.1 Gammaproteobacteria bacterium | reverse complement strand
GATTAATGAATAAACCAGCCAGGGATGCTGTCGAAGACAATTTGCCTGATATCACTCCACGGGAATTAAATGTATTGGAACATGCGAGCAAGGGATCGACAGATAAAGAAATTGCTGAAACATTGTCGATCAGCATCAATACAGTAAAAAGCCATATGCGAAGTATCCTGGAAAAATTGCAGGTATCAAATCGGCGCGAAGCCTCTCGTTTAGCTGATGAATATGGTTTGTTGAAATAATAAGAATCGCCCAAAAAGAACTAATCCCTTTTTCAAAGAGTGACCGTATTGGGTCACTCTTTTTTCATTCTTAGATCTCTTAACGACGGATAGACACAAATTCCCAATATCATTATGCTTATACCATGAAGACCCGCGAGGTATTTGTTGTTGGTGATTCGCTTTTCGCCGAGACGCTGGTTGAGATATTGGGGAAGAGTGAGAATATCTCCGTTATCGGCACAGCACCCAACTCGGAATCAGCTTTGTCTTTATTAGAGAAACAATTCCCTGATGCAGTAATTGTAGCTGTAGCAGATGAAAATGCGGTTGCAGCATTTTCCCCCATTCTTGTAGCAAATCCGAATCTCCCTATTATTCACACCGATATCAACACCAATCAAGTACAAGTGATCACCAATCAGTTCATAGACGCTCATATTACGGATCTTATGGATGCCATAGCTGATTTGCCAGACCGTGATTCTGGACGAGATCATAAGATGTCAAAATAAAAATCTATTCAAAGCCTGGAGATAGATTTATGGAAGTTAAAGATTTTTCATGGAATTCATTAGCTGGAAGAATGCTATTGGTTGTGTTCTTTAGCCTGGTAACACTTGTTGGATATTTTGTTTTTGGCTTATCCTTCTCTGGCTCCCCTGCAGAAACTGGTAGAACGCTGTTTGATGAAAACTGCCAGTCGTGTCACACCTTTGGTGGAGGAGAGATCGTTGGACCAGATTTACAGGGAATTTTCGATAGGCGAGAGCGAGAATGGGTAGCCCGGTTCATTACTTCTCCGGATTGGATGATTGCGGAGGGTGATCCTGTCGCAATGGAACTGCTGATTGAGTTTAATGGCGTTGAAATGCCTAACCAGGCCCTTGCAGAAGCTGATGTCGAATTAATAATGTTATTTCTCGAATCTCAGGATAGCTTAACTCAAGCGGTTCTAGAGCTTCCAAGAGGGAGTGCTGGCCGTGGCGAAAGTTTATTCACAGGAGATCAACTTCTTGAGGCTGGGGGAACACCATGTATGGCCTGCCATACTGTGGGGGGGATTGGTGAATATGGTGGCGGCACTCTTGGTCCTGACTTGACCCGCGCATATGAACGCTATGGTGAACCTGGATTAACCAGTGTTATGCAAAATATATCTTTCCCCGCAATGAAATATGTTTATGGGGGAAAAAATCTATCCGGTCAAGAAATTGCTGACCTGCTGGCCTTTTTTATAGAGGCAGACACAGCTGGTGATGAGGGTATGGCAGATCAGGCCACAGGACTGTTTTGGATGAGTGGGATTGGGGGCGCTGTGGTGCTCTTTGGTTTTATGGCATTATTCTGGCCTCGTCAAAGTAAAAACCAAATTGAACGATTGAGGATAAAAGCAGAAACTGCTTCAAAAGGAAAGTTATGAAAAAGTGGACTTTAGAAAAAACATCTTCCAGTGAACGAAAATGGGAAGAGTTTTACCGGAATCGTCACCAACATGACCGCCGTGTGCGTACTACCCATGGTGTAAATTGCACTGGCAGCTGCTCCTGGGAAGTATTCGTTAAGGATGGGATCGTAACCTGGGAATTGCAGGCAACGGATTATCCACAGCTAGAAGAAGGTCTTCCACCTTATGAACCCCGGGGTTGCCAGAGAGGGATCAGTTATTCCTGGTATTTATACAGTCCAATTCGCGTTAAATATCCCTATGCACGCGGCGCCCTGATTGACCTCTGGCGAGAAGCTAAATCCCTACATTCTGATCCAGTGAAGGCCTGGCAGAAAATAATGGATGACCCAAAGGCCCGAAAGCGATATCAAAGCGTTCGAGGCAAGGGTGGTTTTAGACGGATCTCATGGGAGGAGTCCCAAGAGATCATTGCTGCATCGATGATCTACACCACAAAAAAATACGGCCCCGACCGGATCGCTGGGTTCTCTCCCATTCCAGCAATGTCTCAAATTAGTTATGCTGCCGGGAGCCGGTTCATGAGCTTGATGGGTGGGGTAATCATGAGTTTTTATGACTGGTATTGTGATTTACCGCCAGCCAGTCCGGAAACCTGGGGTGAACAAACAGACGTGCATGAATCGGCAGATTGGTTCAATTCGCGTTTTATAGCCGTGGTGGGCTCCAATCTGAATATGACCCGCACACCTGACACACACTTTGTATCCGAGGTTCGTCATGCTGGGGGAAAACTTACGGTCTTTTCCCCTGATTTTTCTCAAGTGGCAAAATTCGCTGATTACTGGATTCCGGTTCACGCTGGCCAGGATACTGCATTTTGGATGGCAGTCAACCACGTCATTTTGACTGAATTCTAT
>QNFS01000361.1 GCA_003646415.1 Gammaproteobacteria bacterium | reverse complement strand
CGGGCCATCTCTTTGGCCGCCTCGAGAACATCATCATCAATATCCAGTGTTGTGCGCATGGTACCTCCATTTGATGCAGTTGCATCATGATGTTATTGCATCACATATGGACGTACCTCGCAATACAAGCATTGGCCTCGTTTTCAACTCAGGGTTTCAGCAAACACCACAGCGGCCCCGGCAATCAAGCTTGTGCTCGAATATGTTGGAATTAAGGCCCTGCTATATCCTGCCGGGGTCAGGCAGTCGTCGCGATAGCGTGCAGGTCTACCTGGACTTCATTGTGGCGGCCAAGCAGCTCGATGAGTAGCAGGGCGCGGCTTTCGGCCAGCTGCATCTGGAATACACCGGTGAGGCCGGCGAAGGGGCCTTGCAGTATTTCCACCCGGTCGCCCGCCCGGTGCGGCCAGTCATCAACCAGTCGCAAATGGCCCGTGCTGTCCTCGGCCTGTTTGAGGTAGGCGATCACATCATCGGGCACCGGTCGCAGGTCGTTGCCGATGCGTACTAGGCCTACCGCGCCGCGGGTAGAGCGCACCGGCGCCGTGTTATCCACCGCGGGGTCAAACTGTATGAATAAATACCGTGGAAACAGAGGCTCCACCGCTTTCACCCAATTGCCCCGCTTGAGCTTGCGCAATCTTATCCTGGGCAGGTAGGTGGTGAAGCCCTGGCGCTGCAAGTTCAGTTCGGCGGTGGCCTCCTGCCGCGGTTTGCTGTGCACGGCGTACCAATGTTTCATACGGCTACTGCCTGCTCTTCAAACTGGCTGGCGACAATCACCGCCGGGGTGTGCAACGTCAGGCGCCGGGCTCGCTCCACGCCGTACTGCCCGGCGATGGCGTTAAAAGCCTGTTTTAACCCGGGCTGCCTGGCTCTGGCATTGTGGCCGTCGCTGGCCAGCACCGCTACCGCATCATCCTGCAGCAACTGGTGGGCGATATGCTGCGCCTGCTCGCCAAAACCGCCGGTTACCGAACCGGCGGTTAGCTGCAGCCAGCAGCCTGCCTCGATGAAGGGTTGCAATAACTCAATGTCTTTCATCACCTGCTTGTTGCGCTCGGGGTGGGCGATGAGGGGGCGGATGTTGTGCTTCATCAACCAGGCTACCAGTTTGTCGCTGCCCGGGATGATGTGGCCGTGGGGGAATTCCAACAGCATGATGTTGTAGCCATCCACTTCGCCGTAGAAGGGGATTTCGTCATTGTCGACCTGCTGCATGATCTGGTCGGTGAGGCGGACTTCTGCTGCGAAGCCCAGTTGTAGCGGGATGTTGTTTTTTAGTAGTTCGCTCTGTAGGTTTTCGCAGTCTTGTTCGATACTTTGCCGGGTGTTTTCCCAGCGGCCGGGATGGATGTGGGGGGTAACGATGGCGTGTGTGACGCCATCCGCCACGGCTATGCGGCACAGCTCGATGGACTCTTCCAGGGTTTGCGGGCCATCGTCGATGCCGGGAAGCAGGTGGCAGTGCAGGTCAATCATGGTTGGGGGCTGATCCGCTGGATTCCCGGTTCGCGTCGCGCCAGGGAATAACGGGGAATCAGGCTGGTTCCTCGCTCTGGTAGTAGTTGCCGTACTGGTAGTATTTGTCGCCGTAGTAGCTGCCGGATTTTTTAGCATCGAACTGGTTCAGCACTATGCCGGTCAAGGGTTCGTTGGAGCCCACCACGCTGGCTATGCCTTTCTGGGCCTGGGTGGCACTGGTGGAATCGGCCTTTACCACGTAGATGACCGAATCCGCGTTGGAGGCCAGGATCAGGGCATCGCTTACCGCCTGCACCGGGGCGGAGTCGATCACTATGCGGTCGAAGCGCTCCCTGAGGAACTTCAGCGCCTGCACAAACTTTTTACTGCTGATCATTTCCAGCGGATTAGGCGGAATAATGCCGGCGGGCATTACATGCATATTCAGTTCTTCCAGGTGCTCTATGCAGTCCTCCAGCTTCGCGGTGCCGGATACGAAGTGGCTGAGGCCCGGGTGGTTGGGCGTGAGGCCGCATTTTTTGGCCAGGCTGGGGCGGCGCAGGTCACCCCCTATTACCAGGGTGTTCTCCATCTGCGCCAGCGCCGCACCGAGGTTGAGTGCGATGGTGGATTTGCCCTCACCGGGCACGGTGGAGGTCACCACGATGATTTTGGCGGGGCTGTCCAGGCCGCTCAGTACCACGCCGGTACGAATGGTCCGGATGGCCTCGGCGTAGTGGCTCTGGGGATTTTGCCAGAATTGCTCGAATTCGCCGCTTTTATCCAGCTTGATTTTCGGGAGGGCCCCCAGCAGGGATGTGTGCAGCTTGTCCTGCACATCATCCGGCGTTTTAATGGTGTTATCCAGAATATCCAGCAGGATGGCAACGCCGCAGCCCAGCATAATACCCAGGATAAAGGCCAGGGTGACACTGAGCTTCTTGTTGGGCTTGAACGGTGCGGTGGGTACCATGGCCCGGTCCAGAATGCGGGCGTGGGGCTTCTCAAAACCGCCGGTTTCACTCACGTTCTTGATGCGGGTGAAGAAAATGTCATGCAGTTCGCGGTTGGTTTTTACATCGCGCTG
>QNFS01000360.1 GCA_003646415.1 Gammaproteobacteria bacterium | reverse complement strand
GGTGCGGCTTGCTTGCTACTCGACAGTTTTATCGCCAGAGATAGCGCTGGCCATAATGAAAGGTCTGACAATAGTGAAAGGAACGGGGGATAAATGAGTCTCGTCAATGTGCCCGTGAGTGAAGGTACCCGTGTCTACCTGAACTTTTCCGTTAGTCTGCAAGACGGCTCGGAAGTGGACACCAATTTCGGCGGTGACCCGGTGGATTTCGTGATTGGCGACGGCAGCTTGTTGCCCGGCTTCGAGCGCCTGTTGTTCGGCATGACCGGGGGCGAGCGTCAGATGTTTACCGTACTTCCGGAAAACGCCTTCGGTCAGCCCAACGACAACAACCTGCAGTATCTGCCTCGTGATCAGTTTGATGACGATGCGGAGTTGGAAGTTGGCCTGGTGTTTTCCTTTGCCGATGCCAGTGGCGGCGAAGTCCCCGGTATGATTATCTCCTTCGATGACGAGGAGGTGACGGTGGATTTCAATCACCCCCTCGCCGGGCGTACCATATTGTTTGATGTACTGGTGCACCGGGTAGAACCGGCGGACCTTCATTAGTGGAAATCCAGTTAGCCAATCCCCGCGGCTTCTGCGCCGGGGTAGACCGCGCTATCGACATCGTAAACCGTGCGTTGGACGTATTTGGCGCGCCGATCTATGTACGCCATGAGGTGGTGCACAATAAATTTGTGGTAGAGGGCCTGCGCGAACGCGGTGCGATATTCGTGGAGGACCTGAATGAGGTGCCCGACGGCTGCATTGTGATTTTCAGCGCCCACGGCGTATCTCAGGCGGTGCGCAGGGAAGCGGACAGGCGCGGCCTGAAAGTTTTTGACGCGACCTGTCCCCTGGTAACGAAAGTACATATAGAAGTGGCAGGTTACAGCGCAGACGGTCGTGAATGTGTGCTGATCGGCCACCGGGGGCACCCGGAAGTGGAAGGCACCATGGGCCAGTATGATTACAGCGCCGGCGGTGAAATCTATCTGGTGGAAGACGAGCAGCAGGCGGCCGCGCTGCAGGTAAAAAACCCTGAAAACCTCACTTACGTGACGCAAACTACCCTGTCCATGGATGATACCGTCCGGGTCATCGATACCCTGCGCGAGCATTTCCCCGCTATCCAGGGTCCACGCAAGGATGACATCTGCTACGCCACCCAGAACCGCCAGGACGCGGTAAAACAACTGGCCGCCAACTGCGATCTGGTGTTGGTGGTGGGTTCCCCTAACAGTTCCAACTCCAACCGCTTGCGGGAACTGGCCCAGCGCATGGGGGCCGAGGCCCACCTGCTGGACGGCGCGGAGGATATTAACCCCGCGTGGCTGCAGGGTAAGACTCGTATTGGCGTAACTGCCGGTGCATCGGCCCCGGAGATTCTGGTACAAGGCGTTATCGACGGCCTGTGCGCACTGGGTGCAGATGTTCCTGTAGAGGTAGCTGGCCAACCGGAAAATGTGACCTTCTCACTGCCGCGTGAGTTGCGTATCGCGGACGGGAAAAACTAGATTACACTTGTTTAGGGCGAAAACGGGTATGTTCCGCTGCTTCCGGGAGTTTTTTGCCTTGCTCAGTTAAAACTTCATGCCTTTGCAAGGCAAAAAACTCCCGAAAGCAGCTCCAACCGTACCGTGCGGCGGGACTCAGGCTACATACCCGACATTCGAGCCCGACCCTTTCGGTTTAGTGGCTGCCCTTCATCCAAAGTAAGCGTCTTCAGTCAAATACAGCCAATCACTGGCGATTCCCCAAAATCAGCATAATCTTGTTACGGCATGGAGGTGTGCTGTGGACAGGATGTCGCTGCTGTATCCCGAAAAGGGACTTACCCTGGTTGAGTTGATGGTAGTGCTGGTAGTGCTCGCCGCTACTTTGTCTGCCGGTGCTCCATCAATGCAGAAAATGTTGCACAAAAACCGGGTGCGTAGCGAGGCGAGCCGTTTGCTGAGCGCTATCAACCTGGCGCGCAGTGAGGCCGTAATGAGGAATCTGCCGGTCAGCATGTGCCCCTCGACAATGGCTGTTACGGGAGAACCTGTTTGCTCAGGTGTCTACTCCGGTGGCTGGATCGTTTTCTCCAATGCGGATAAGGATCGGGTGGTCGATGCCGGGACGGATGAGGTACTCAAGGTATTTGAAGGTCTGCCCCGGGGCTATACCCTGACCAACCGCGCTGGAACCAGAGCGGCTTTAGAGCTCATCAACTATCTTCCCGACGGCTCTTCTCACAGGAACCGCACGCTGCTTGTTTGTTCCCCTGCCGGAGCCCCGGTGCAGCCGCTGAGCATAGTAATCAATATTGTCGGCAGACCACGATTGGCCCGCGACTGGGGCGAGTGTCCGGCAGCGTGATCGGGTACGGGAGACAGATGATGACACACAATGGGTATATCGACCTTCTATGCCAGGGGCAAAAAGGGGTCGGATTGCTGGAAGTCCTTATCGCACTGCTGATTTTTACTACCGGCATGATGGGGCTATTGTCCACACAACTGGCAGGTAAGAAAGCGGGCTATGAAGCCACGCAGCGTTCCATTGCGACTGCATTGGCTCGCGATAT
>QNFS01000359.1 GCA_003646415.1 Gammaproteobacteria bacterium | reverse complement strand
GACCTGACCATGGCCTACGGCTCTTTTGTCATCCAGCGCGACCTCACCTTCGACATTAATCGCGGCGATATTTTTGTGATCATGGGGGGCAGCGGTTGCGGCAAAAGCACCCTGCTGAAACACATGCTGGGCCTGATTGCGCCCAGCACCGGCGATATTCTCTACAACGGTAGCAGCTTCACCAGGGCCAGCGCCGGCGAACAGGAAGTCATGCGCCAGGGCTGGGGCATTACCTACCAGTCCGGCGGTCTGTTCAGCGCCATGACGCTGGCGGAGAACATTACCCTGCCACTGCAACTCTACACACAGTACAGTCCCGGTGAGATCACAGAAATCGTCGCCTACAAGTTGGCGCTGGTGGGCCTGGCCGGTTACCAGACCTATTACCCCTCCGAAATCAGCGGCGGCATGCAGAAACGAGCGGCCCTGGCTCGCGCCATCACCCTGGAACCGGAGATCCTGTTTTTTGATGAGCCGTCCGCCGGTCTGGACCCTATCAGTTCCCGCCTGCTGGACGAGTTGATCGTGCAGCTCAAGGAATCCATAGGCGCCACCGTGGTGATGGTGACTCACGAACTGCCCAGCATATTCGCTATCGCCACCAACTCGGTGTATCTGGACAACAAGACCCGCACCATGATCGGCTATGGCGACCCGGCATATTTGCGCGACCACAGTGACCAGCCGGTGGTGAGACAATTCCTGACGCGCAGCGCCACCGCCACTACAGCCAATGAGGACAAGCCATGAGTGAAAAGCCACATGCCGTCGCCATCGGCGCCTTTATTGTCGGCGCGCTGCTAATCGCCCTCAGCCTGGTGATTTTCCTGCTGGGCTCGCACTTCGGCGACAAAGAAAAAGTGGTGATGGTGTTCGACGGCTCCGTAAAGGGACTCAATATCGGTGCGCCACTGGCCCTGCGCGGCGTACAGGTTGGCCAGGTCACGGATATAGAGCTCATCCTGGATGCAAAGAGCATCGAGTTGATCATGGTGGTGGAAGCGGACTTCAGCAGCAAAAATATCCGGCGCAAAGGGAGTACCGACAAGGATATTACCGAGGAACTGATCGAACGCGGCCTGCGGGCACAGCTCAATACCCAGAGTTTGCTGACGGGACTGCTTTTTATCGAGCTCGACTTCCACCCGGACAGCAAGCTGGTCCTGAGCGACATCGATTCTCCCTATTTCCAGTTTCCCACCGTGCCCACCAGCCTGGAGAGAATCTCCAGAAAATTGCAGGATATCAACATTTCAAAATTGACGGAGGACCTGGGGAATGTGGCAAACGGAATTAATGCGTTTATCAACAACGAGGATTTCCAGGCCATGCCCGCCACTATAAAAACCGCTCTGGCTTCGCTGACCGGCCTCAGCAACCAGTTACAGCAACAATTAGCGACCACCGCCCCCAAACTGGACAAGGTCCTCGACGGCGCCGCCGTCACGGTGGCCACCGCCAACACCGAGCTACCCAAACTTTCCGCCCTGGTCCGGAACAACCTGAAGATATTGAATACCGCCATTGCAGCCTTTGAGAACACAGTGAAGGACCTTGACGGGCTGATCGCCTACGATTCAGCCACGATGTACCGACTGAACCAGGCACTGCGAGACTTGTCACAGGCGGGCAAAGCCGTGCAGGAATTAGCCAACACACTCGAAGAACAACCCGAATCCCTGATTCGCGGCAAGCGCGGAGACAAATAATGACTAATTCCCCCGTATTATCCACATTAGGATCATCCACATTGGCGTTAATCACCCTGGCGCTGTCATTAACCGTACTGCTGTCCGGTTGTGGCAGCAGCCCGCGCAGCAACCACTACCTGCTGACGGCCGACGAAGCCACCATCCCCTCAGGCCAATCGCCCTCACTGGGTATCGGCCCCATCGAAATTCCACAGTACCTGGCCCGCAACAAGCTGGTTTACAAACAGCGGGAAAATCAACTGCAGGTGGCCGGCCAGGAACTCTGGGCGGAGCCTCTGGATGACGGTATACAGCGGGTATTGGCTATTAACCTGGCGGGACTGCTGAATACGCAGGACGTGCGTTACTTTCCCTGGCACCCCAAACGGTCGCCGCGGTTCGGCGTCAAGATCAACCTGTTGGCCCTGGACGCCAATAGCCAACAGGCGACCCTGACGGCGGAGTGGCTGGTGTACCGGGGCGCTGACGCGGCGCCGGTCAAACGTCGCATCAGCGCTCTGCAACATCCCCTGCCGCTGGGCGAACTCAAGCCGGCGGAAGTCGCCCCGGCCTATAGCGCGCTGCTATACCAACTCAGTGAAATTATCGCTGAAACCATAACCGCCGCTGAGACCGCCGACGCTGAAACCTGAAGGTGAGCTTTCGCAGCGCCGTATGGACATACATTTAGACAAGGGCGAATAGGGACGCAGCACCGGGGACAACGCAGACTAGTGTACCTCGTCACTAGTGGATAACTCCACAGGCGACGCAGCGCAGGTATATGTGCCGGGGGTCCTGCAGGCTGGCTATTTCCCCGGCGGCCTGCGCCACCGGTTGCAACAATGCTGACAGGGTGGCGCCGGCTGT
>QNFS01000358.1 GCA_003646415.1 Gammaproteobacteria bacterium | reverse complement strand
GTGACCACCCTGTTCCCCCTCGGCATTGGGCCGTCACCGCAACTATTGGCCAATATCGCACCGGGCGTAATCTGGATCGCGGCATTGCTGGCAACGGTGTTGTCACTGGACAGCCTGTTCCGATCTGACTATGAGGACGGAACTTTGGAGCAGATGGTGTTGTCTGGGCAATCACTGGCCCTTATTGCGCTGTCAAGAACCGTGGCCCACTGGCTGGTAGCCGGCCTGCCGATCGTGTTGTTGTCACCTTTACTGGCATTATGGATGAATCTTGCTGATGAAGGCTTGCCAATTTTGATAATATCACTGGCCATTGGCACGCCGGTGCTGAGCCTGATCGGCGCCATCGGCGGCGCACTGACGGTAAGCCTGAAACGAGGAGGTCAATTGTTATCACTGCTGGTATTTCCCCTGTACGTACCTTTGCTGATCCTGGCGACCAGCGCGGTCAGCGCCGCTGTTGTCGATTTGCCATACACCGGCCAGCTTGGGTTGATGTTCTCAGGCTTGATCGCGGCATTGACCCTGGCACCCTTTGCAACCGCTGCTGCGCTTAAATTGAGTCTTAGCTAATGAATCCTATATTTCTATTTTTTCACAAGACCGGATCACCACCCTGGTTTTACCGTTTCAGCGGGTACCTGATCCCCTGGCTGTGGGCGATCTTTATTGTGCTCGTTGTTATCGGGCTTTATCTCGGCCTGGTCCGTGCCCCGGCGGATTACCAGCAAGGTGAAACCGTACGCATCATGTATCTGCATGTACCAACTGCATGGATGTCGATGATGATCTACGGGATGATGGCCATCATGGGTTTCATAGCGCTGGTATGGCGCATACGTATAATGGAAGTCCTGGTGGTGGCCAGTGCACCGATTGGCGCCGCATTTACCATGATCGCATTGATAACCGGCTCCCTGTGGGGGCGGCCAATGTGGGGAACCTACTGGGTATGGGATGCACGACTGACATCGGAACTGGTATTGCTGTTTCTTTATTTTGGTGTCATCGCGCTTTATAACGCTTATGAAGAACCCCGCAAGGCTGCACGGGCCGCCTCGCTGATGTCCATCGTAGGTGCGGTCAACCTGCCGATTATTTATTTCTCGGTTGAGTGGTGGAATACCCTGCACCAGGGCAGCAGTTTCGGCTCCAAGGGCAGCGGCATTCATCCCGATATGCTGTGGCCCTTGTTGATCATGGCAACTGCCACCAAGTTCTATTACGGTGCAAATTTACTCAGCCGGGCGAGATTAATACTATTGAAGCAGGATCACCGTAAACGCTGGGTACAGGAACTGTTTGCAAAGGAGCATAGCTAGATGTCGTACACACCATTTATTTTGGCTTCTTACCTGATAGCCACTGTAATTCTGCTGTGGGCGGCGCTGGCACCCGTATTCCACAAACGCACTCTTATTAAACAATTGAAAGCCCGTCAGGCACGCATGGATAAATCACAATGACCCCAACACGTAAACGCAGACTGATCGCCGTACTGGTGATCATCCTTGGTGTCGGAGCGGCTGCAGTAGTGGCCAAGAAAGCTCTGAACGAAAATATGCTGTTTTTTGTCAGCCCTACCGATGTTAAAGAACAGAATCTGCCAGCGGGCAAACGCTTCCGGCTGGGTGGGCTGGTTGCAGGCGGCAGCGTCAGCCGCGCAAGCGACAGCCTGACAGTACAATTTGTAGTGACCGATGGCGCGGCCTCTGTCGATGTCACGTATGACGGCATCCTGCCGGACCTGTTCCGTGAAGGCCAGGGTATCATCGCCATTGGCGAACTCAGGCCAGAAGGCTATTTTGAAGCCGCAGAAGTGCTGGCCAAACATGACGAAAACTATATGCCGCCGGAAGTGGCTGACGCGCTTGAAAAAGCGGGGCACACGGTCGAGTCAGCAACAGAGACAGACACATGACCATCGAACTCGGACAGATTGCCTTACTGGCAGCCCTGCTGACGGCCTTCAGCCTGGGGCTGTTTCCGATGATCGGCACCTATACCGGCAACCGTCGCCTGATGGCTGTCTCAACCAGCGCCGCGCTGATCCAATGTCTGCTTTTAATCATTGCCTTTGGCATTTTGACTTCAGCATTTGTAAACCAGGATTTTTCCGTTGAGTATGTGGCCCGCAACAGCAACTCCTTGCTGCCAATGATGTACCGCTATTCGGCAGTCTGGAGCGCTCATGAGGGCTCATTATTGCTCTGGGAACTGATACTTTGCTTATGGATAGCTGCGGTTGCACTGTTCAGCAAGAGACTGCCCGAGGTCTTCCGGGCCAGGGTACTCGCAGTGCTGGGCTGGGTTTCAATGGGTTTTTTGTTATTTATCCTGTTCACCTCAAACCCCTTCGGACGTTTGATTCCCTCGGCCGCTGAAGGCCTGGACCTGAACCCGTTACTACAGGACTTTGGCCTGATCGTTCACCCGCCGTTGCTCTACATGGGCTATGTGGGTTTTTCAGTTGCCTTTGCGTTTGCAGTGGCGGCATTGCTCGGCGGCGAAATAAGCCGTGACTGGGTACGCTGGTCGCGCCCCTGGACACTTGTCGCCTGGTCATT
>QNFS01000357.1 GCA_003646415.1 Gammaproteobacteria bacterium | reverse complement strand
CCGCCAGCGGGTGTTGGGGGTGAAAATGGATTTCATACCGTTGCGGTCCACCCCCGGGATAAAGAATATCTCGTCATTCACCTTCTCGAAATACTTGAGGTTTTCCGGGGTGAATATCGTGCCCTCCTTGACCGCCACCACGATACGCAGGTTGTTACCCAGCCCCTTGAGGTTGTCTCTGTTGGCCTGGTAGTTGATAACATATTGATGCGCCTTGGGCAGGGTTTTTTCAAAGCCCGCCTGCAAGCGTATTTTCGTCGCCTGGAAACCCAGTATTATTGTGGTCAGAAGACACAGGACCACCACAATAACGCGATGGTTGAACACGAGCTTTTCCAGGAAAGACCCGGATTGATAATCAAATTCATTGAGGTCCGAAATTACCGGCAGATCGGGCTGTGTAGAATGTGCCATTACTGATTCTCCGAGATCTTGGGTAATTGCGGCAAGCTGAGTTTCTGGATGCCCCTGGGGCCACCCACCAGCAGCGTGCCCACCGGGCCTTCCGCAACCGTGTAGATCCTGTCGCCGGACCTGAGCGGAAGTTTCGCGAAACTGTTACCGTCGTCCGTGCTCATAAGGATTTCGCCGGCTATGGAGACAAATACCAGGTTGCCATTGGCCAGGAGGGCAGAGTCCACCAGGGAACTGGTGGGAGGCTTTTCCACCTCAACCCAGGTTTGTCCCACATCAGTGGTGCGAAACAGCCTGCCGCGCAAGCCCCCCAAAAGAATGGCATCATCGGCGGCAGTGACAGTGGTGAAAAAGCTGCCCTCCCAGGGAACGGTTTCTATTAGTTTGCCGCCCTGAGTCTCCAGGGAGGCATCGCCCACCATGAACAGCCCCGCCTCACCGGCGAGGAAAAACTTGCGCTCCCCCGGCAACTCCGTAAAGTCGAATACGTGGTAGAAAGAATCATTCTCCATATACTCCAGCACATGGTACCAGTTTTCTCCACCGTCTTCGGTGCGCAGAATCATGCCGTAGGCACCCAGCGCATGGCCGGAAGTCGCGCTGTGCATGCGCACCTTGAACAGGGGTTTGTCGGCCCCCTGGGAGATGGCGAAGTCCATTTCCTCCACCATGTAGGGGAGGAGTGTATTATTCGGGTCAGCCGCCGCCATTTCCTCGTAGTACGCTTTACCCTCCTCGCCGTAGCGAATACCATCATACTGCTTCAGCCAGGTCTTGCCGCCATCGGCGGAATGCAGGATGACCCCTTCATGGCCCACCGCCCAGCCCAGTTCCGGGGTTGGAAAGTAGATATCCAGCAGGCTGCTGCGTACGGGCACCTCAGCCTGTGTCCAGGAATCACCACCGTCATCCGAGTATAGAATATGGCCGCGATGCCCCACGGCAAAATAGCGCTCGCCAAACCGCCTGATGGCGAAGATCAGTGATTTGGATGCCAACTCACTGGACACAGCGGGCAACTCCAGCACATCGTACCTGGCGGCATGGGTGACAGACCAGGGGGCGATCGTCACCACCAGTAGCACGGCCAGTAATAGTTCTCGTGACTTCGTCACACTACGTCTATTCATTATTCCTACCTGAACAAAAAAAAGGGCGTTGCCAGTGCAACGCCCTCGGGGGGGTGAGCTAGCGCACGCCTGTTCGCGCCATGCCTTTTGGTGAGAAGTACTTATCGCCTTCTGTAACACTGAACTTGAACTTGCCGGGAATCGGCTTGGTATTCAGGTTATAGATACCCTGCAGGAGATCGTAGGCGCCATAGACCATGTTATAGTATTTACCCCTGTCGTAGATATAGGCGGCATAGGAGTACTGTACACGCCACAGGTTACCGCGGCCGTCGTAGGCTTCAGCGATCATCGCGTTCCACGTATCCTCATCCACATAGAAGACGCGCTTGCTGTACAGGTGACGGGAGCCCTCCTTCAGGTTCGCCTCCACAACCCATACGCGGTGCTTTTCCCAGCGAACGTATTCGGGTTTGAAGAATTTCTTACCCAGCATATCGGTAATCTGCTCCTTCCAGATAAAGTCATAATTGCTTTCAGGGATGTATATCTCCTTCTTGCCGATAAGCGTCCAGTCGAAGCGCTCCGGAGAACCATTGTAGAGAAAGGCGTCATCGTAAGTGGACGTGCCGGCCACACCCGGGTTGGGCGTATCGAAGGACACCGCCGGTGCCAGACGTACACGGCGCTGCCCCATCAGGTACTGCCAGGCTCTACGCCCCTTACCCTCGGTGTAATCGGCCCCGGGCTCATGCACCAGCAGGATCTCTCCCGCACGGCGCGGCGGCGCGGTATAGTTGATTCGCAACTTCATCCAGGGCGTATCGCCATACAGCTTATCGACGTTCTCCGGTCTGTACGCGGGGAACGTATTAGTCATATAACCGGTGGTAGACAGAATCGGCTTACCGTTACTGCTCACATAGTAAACGTCATACTGGTAGGTATGATCCGGCACAACCCGGTTCATATGGTTCCACATGACCTCCCCGCCACTCTGCGGGATGGGGAAAGGCACACCCGGGTAGCTGCCCTCAATTTTCTGGCCGTCTGCGACCAATGTGGCAGCGGTGGCGTTTTTCTTCGT
>QNFS01000356.1 GCA_003646415.1 Gammaproteobacteria bacterium | reverse complement strand
TGAACTAACACTCGAGGCCCACTACGGGACGTACGTCGCTGAGTGGTCGGTGGACGGTCAGCCGTACCACGCCAGCTTCCGCTTGGACCCCGGTTCTCCTAGCACCGCGATCGCGCTGACGACCCCGTCTTCATCAGTGAACTGAAAGGTCACGACTGAGATCCTCGACGATGCACTCGACTGCGGGCGGCGACAACGGTAATAAGTCAGCGTTATGCGGATTGCGGTGATTGGAGCCACAGGAATGATCGGACATCACTGCGCTCTAGCGATCGCAGAGTCCGACCATCAGCTCACGGTCGTGCACCGCGCATCGTCAAAGCTCGACCGCATGGCCGACATCACCGGAGACCGTATCGTCGGGGATCTCGACGACAAAGCATCACTGGCGACTGCGCTGCGTGGGGTCAACGCCGTGATCAACTGTGCGGCGTACTACCCGACCGTCCCCCGCCCGTATCGGCAAGAAGTCGCAACCGCGCGTCACCAGATGGAGAACTTCTACCAGGCGTGCGCGGACGCCGGTGTCGAGCGAATCGTCTACTTGGGCGGATCGATCGCGCTTCGACGTAACCCGAGCGGTGAACCGGGAAACGAGACTCTTACGTACGCCCAAGCGCCGCCGGGGACGAACGCATACACCCAAGTGAAGTGGCACATGGATCGCATGGCGCTCGACAAAGCGGCAGAGGGAATGCACGTGGTCGTCGGCATTCCATCGATGACGTTTGGAGAGCATGACTATGGGCCGACCACCGGACAGTTCGTCACGGAAATCGCGAATCAAACACTTCCTGCCTACGTTCGCGGCAACAGGAACACCATTTACGCCGGCGACGCGGGACGCGGTCTTCTTCGATGCTGCGAAGCCGGCCAATCCGGAGAGCGCTACCTGCTGACAGGCGAGAACATCAGCATGGACGAGCTCGCCGAGAAGATCGCGGCGCTTGCAAGCGTCGACGCACCAAAGGCCGTGCCTCTTGCGGCCGCCAAGTTCCTGTCGATGCTGCAAACACTTCGATACAAGCTAGGCGGCAACGCACCAAAGATCTCGTCGACGGCCATTGCGGTGATGTCAGCCGGCCAGTTCTTGGACGGCTCCAAAGCGGAGCGTGAGCTTGGCTTCAAGGCCGCGGTGAGCCTCGACGAAGCACTTCGTCGCGCGCTTGAATGGTTTCGCGGTGTGGGCTACGTGAAGGCGCAGTCCCGAGTCGTGTCCGAGCCGTAACGCCGTGCACAGTCTGCGCCTGCTATCGCCGAAGTGCAGAAGGTGCGCTGCTTGCACATGAAATGTGCCCGAAAGCATGCGAATCCCCGCTGGCACACGGGTTGCAGCTGTTGTCCAACGCGGCGATAGGACGCCAGCCGACGACGGAGTGAAAATTAATGAAGATGCGGCGCTTACAGTGGTTCGTTTTGGTCTGCGTGCTGATCGGAGTAGCTGCCGGAGTCCCGGCGAGCTGTACTTGCGGCGCCAGTACGATCGAGTGCGACATCGCTGCGGATTGCGAGGTCCGGACGCTACCCCCCGATTTGCAATGCTCGGACGACGTTGCCTACTGGGAGTGCATCGACACCATCTGTGTCGCTCTGTGCTCGAGCTGCGGGGCCGACCTGGACTGTGACGACTTGGACGTCTGCACTACGGACACCTGTAACGTCTCGGACATCTGCGAGAACGAGGCGATCGCCGGCTGCTGCACTTCGGCGACGGACTGTGTGGACGAGCCCTGGCCCCCGGGCGTCGAGTGCTCCGAGGCAGACGGTCACTGGGAATGCACTGGCAACAACTGCTCGGCGAGCTGCGAGGCGGGTTCCGAGTGTGAGACCGACGAAGACTGCACCGAGACTGCCGGCTGCCAGGGCGGCGTGACGTTGGGCTTCGAATGCGTCTTGGGCACCTGCAAGCCGGTTTGCTGTAACACCGACGCCGAATGTCTCGACTGGGCTTGGACCGAAGCTTGTGAGGGCCGCTTCGAGTGCACGCGTTTCCACTGCGCGCAGCTGTGCGACGACCCGTTGTGCGGAAACGGCACCTGTGACACGATCCGCGGTGAGGGGATTTCCACTTGTCCCACCGACTGCGTCGTCGCCTGCACGACGGCGACTGACTGCAACACGTTGGCCTGGCCGCTTCCCTGCAACGGCTACTACACCTGCGAGACCGATACTTGCGGCTACGTCTGCGACTACAGTCGTTGCGGCGATGGCGCCTGCGACAGCGACGAGAGCGGTTTCTCGTGTCGCGAGGATTGTTTGCGCGACAAATGCCTCTCCGGAGGCGACTGCCTGCACCGAGGATGGGCACTTGGCTGCGATGGGCATTGGAACTGCCTGGGCGGGGTCCTCGTTTGCAACGCCGAATGCGGTGGGGCCTGCGGGGATGACATCTGCGATCCGGACGATGGCGAGAGCGGCCTCAGCTGTCCCGGCGAGTGCGTTGCTGGCGGCTGCACCTTCGGCGTCATGGATTGCTTCGAAGTCGCTTGGGACGCGGCGGTGGGCACCGCGTGCCCCGGCGATGGCCATTGGAGCTGCGATGGAGCAACCAGCGCCTGCGATCGGGTATGCGAGGACG
>QNFS01000355.1 GCA_003646415.1 Gammaproteobacteria bacterium | reverse complement strand
CAATTGTTGTTGATCGGCAATGGCGGGTCGTCATTCTGGCCGGTCTTCAGTCGCTCACCCGAATTCCGGGATGGCCTGGCCGATCCCCTCGATCGCTGGAGTAAACGGGTGGGAGATAAGCTGGCCACTGAATGGCATGGGCGGGCAATTTTCCCCTTTGTTGGTCCACCATACCCGCCTTTCCTTACCTGGGCAGGGAAAACCGGACACGTGCTTCCTTCCCCGGTATCTATGTTTATACACGCAAAGTTCGGCTTATGGCATGCCTATCGCTTTGCGCTTGCTTTGTCTGAACCGCAGGATGGCGTTCCCCCTGAGACTGAGTTCAAATCCCTTTGCGTTGAGTGCAAGGACCAGCCCTGTCTGAAGGCTTGTCCTGTGACTGCATTTACGCTCAACTCCTACCGGGTCGACCGGTGCATGGATTACCTCCTGAGCGATACTGAAACGGCCTGCAGGAAACTGGGCTGTGAGGCACGCAGGGCTTGTCCGGTGGGAAGGGAGTTTACCTATCTGCCGGTGCATGCAAGATTTCATATGGATGCTTTTGTGAAATCCGCCAGCTGATCGATATGTCCCACCGGCACACGCCGCCAGGGTCGGGGATGTCGTTCATGGGTTTCTCCTGTGTCGAGGTGACCAGGAAAAGGCATGGCAGAATTATTGTGAAAGAATAGGTGCTGACTTAGCGGCTCTTACTTTTTGACTAAACCTCTCTGCCATATCCGCTCTGCTGGCCAGCAACAACCTTTTTCGATTCGATCTGGCAACGACTCGGAACTGGCACTACAATTCCCGGTGATGAAGAGCTTTGTCACAGCGTTTGCGGTTCTGGTTCCAGGGTTTGGCGCTGGCGCGTGTACGGGTGGTGGAGCGGAGCGAAGCCGGCCCGCAGGCTCCGCGATTTGGGCCGATTCCCAATCGGTGGAGGTCACGACCAGTGACCTGGCAGCTCTGAATAGGGTGGGCATTGGCGAGGTCTGGGTCGACGCAGCGAGCATCGTGTTCAAGGGAGGGCTCTCGATGGAGATTGACGGCCGATTCCTTCTTCCGGATACCCGGACCCTGCCTATTGTCATCTGGCGGCCTTTCTGGGTTCCGTTTGGGCCTATCTGTGGTGGTATTTGGCAGCCTTCGTGGCTCGTCTCCTCGGGCAAGAGGAGCTACTTCCGGTAGTGATGGAGCTCGGATCGTCGCCGCAGGAGCCCCCTGTGTCACGGTAGTGATGCGCGTTATGGAAGATAAATTGCCCGGCCCGTGAGAGCCGATGCGAGAGCCGGGACATATATGGACACCTCCCTTAAGACTAAGTACTATCTGGAGGCTTGGCCGATCCCGGCTAAGTATCAGAAGAACCGCTGGCAGATTTGAACTATGAAAAAAGTACTGATTTTATTCCTTGGTATGGTAATGGCATCCGGCGCCACCTTCGCGGGCGATGAAGAAGGCAAAGGTGGTGGTGATCGTATGGCAAGAATGCAGCAAAACCTCGGCCTGAGCGACCAGCAAGTTGTGCAGATACGCCATATCCGTGACAACGGCGGTAGCCGGGAGGAGATTCTGGCCGTACTAACTGATGAGCAACTGGCGCTGATGAAAAAACGCCGCACGGAAATGAAAGACCAGGGCGGCAAAGGTCGTCGCCGCGCACCCGCTGAGAAAGTTCAGAAGAGCGAAACCACTGATAGCTGAATCATTATTTGTTTGAACCATGGGATTTCATTCATACCAAGTCCATCAGACGCCAATACGTGTCCGGGTGCGATCGGACAAAAAGCAGATCAGCTGATCCAGGACCGCGTTAGCGATACTTAATAATATTTAAATGTCTTATTGCTGCAAAACGATAATTCCGGTGACTTTCCTGTTTCTTCGGCAACTGGCACGTCAAAACACCACAACGTACATTTTACTCCAGAGACAACTTTTCCTTGTATTTCTTCCATGGGATGGAATAATTACAATGATGATAAGACGAGAACTACAACAAATACTCCTAAAACTACTACAAAACAACGCTGCGGTAGTACTCACAGGCCCCCGCCAGATTGGCAAAACAACCCTGGCTCTTGAGGTTTCAAAGAAACTTAATGCCATATATCGGGATCTGGAAAATCCACGAGAATTAGACCAGGTCCGGGATATTGAACTCTTCACAAATCAATTCCCCGATCAGTTAATTATTTTAGATGAAGTGCAACGTGTTCCGGAAATATTCGCCCCGCTTAGAGGTATTATCGACCAGCGAAGAAGAGAAGGAAAACGTACCGGGCAATTCCTGTTTCTTGGATCGGCCTCTTTGGAGTTACTAGGTCAGACAAGTGAAAGCCTGGCCGGTCGCATTGCCTACGCAGAGCTTTCTGGGCTCAATGTACTGGAGGTCTTAAGTACTGAAAGTACAACACTAAATGAGACCAGTCTTTGGCTGAAGGGTGGATTTCCGGAGAGTCTGGCTGCGAGCAACGACGAAGTAAGTCTGCAGTGGCGCCAAAACCTGATCCGTAGTTACCTGGAACGTGATATTCCGCAATTTGGATTTCGGGTTCCGGCTGAAACCCTGCGGCGTTTCTGGACCATGTTG
>QNFS01000354.1 GCA_003646415.1 Gammaproteobacteria bacterium | reverse complement strand
GCTCCCGGCATCGGAGGTGCGTTCAGAACCCACTCAGCCAGAAGTGCTGCAGAGGGCGGGTCGATGGCCTCGTGAGTAAAGCGTTCCGTCTCAGGTACATGGCAAAGAGACCGCAGGACGTCCGTCGCAATATCATGCCAGAACCCTATGGATATGCTTACATGATGCGGCACGCCCGCAGCAGCCAAAGCCAGTAGCCCCGCAGGTTCATTTTCTAAAAAGCGAGACGCCACCCCCTGTGCCCAGCGATCATGCCCGTGGTAAGGCAGCGACGACACTATGCCGTGCGGCGTCATCCGCAGTTCAAGCAATTCCGTCCCGCTATTCACAAGCCGGTATTCCAATCCCTGGTGATCTCTTCGACCTTATCCACCGATTCCATGCCAAGTAATTTTTCTATCATCAGTAAGAAACTGAGCCTGATTATTTTATTCTCATGGCATTCTCAAACTGATCAATTATTGCAGCTTTTATGCCAGCAGAATTGAAATATTCCCGCCAATTCTCACTCACAAAATTATTAACGTCATCTATTATTAACTCAGCTTCATCGTCATTGATTTCAAAGTATCTAGCTGACGTTAATAAGTTTTTCTTTGATGCTTCGGTACCGTGGAGACCTATGGTCATTGCCATGGTAAACGTTTCCCCTCCTATAGCTTTTGGAACTACGTCATAAAGGGGCGAAAGTCTCCATTTACCATTTTTACATAATAATCCATGATTTCTTGGATGATCATCGTTATTGTTAACGGCAATATTAAAAGCTGTCCTTTTAAATAATTCTTTCAAGTCAGCTCTAATTTCATTTTCTTTACTTCCTGCTTTTCTAAGAAAGTCGCAAAAGACCGGGTATGACCAATCACCTTTTCCAAATTCGTGCCAACCACAAAGGCTAAGAGCACTTACAAAATGATATCTTTTCATTGAGCCAGATTGAATCTTACGATCAAAACGTTCAATCATATATACATCTCTATTCAAATGTTTTGACAGATTAATCATTGGGATATTGAAGCCTATATCTCTCGCCATTCTCATCGTTGCGAATTCAATTTTCTGTTCTGGAGTTGAGTCCAGGGACGTTCCGTATTTTGCCAGGTATATACGATTGTCTAAAACCAGTGAAACTTTTGGTTTTCCCCCTCCCAGGGTTGGCCCATATTCAAATAGTTCTTTAAGTTTTTCTCCGTCGACGTCTTTGAGCATTAGTTCTGTTTGTTCCATTATTTGCTCAAGAACTACATTGCTTTTTTTATGGGGTATCCAACCATCAAGAGTAAGTTTCATGGGCGTATCAAACTTCACTGGAGAAAAGGCAAGGGCTCCGACATGCTCGAGGCCATTTGCTACGACATACTCTATTTCTGACAATTCACTTGTTTTGAATTTCCGATTTAAAAGTTCCCGTCCCCAAAAGTCAGGAGCGCTGTCTGTGATTGACCCAAATAATTCATCACTGGTTTCAACCCTTGAGTAAAGAGGTAGGTTTTGAGGATCAATAGCAATTGAATGCTTTAGTTCCAGATAATCCCCCTCATAGGAAATCTGATAATCATTCTCTGTAATGGTTAGCTTGGCACACTTTACGTATTCACTTTCAATGTGCATATATATCCAAAATTCTTGCATGGTTATCTCGTATAGGTCGCAACGAATCTTTTTGCGCTTGAGGGGGCTTTGCTGGAAATTTTTGACTCTCGCAATTTTTTTATTTCTTTAAATACTTGGACTCTGTCGAGTTCAGGGTTGGCTACTTCTGAAATATCTTTAAGTAAACCCAATGCATCCAGAACATTAAAGACTTTACCAATGCCCACAGTGGGATCACCTTCTTCTATTCGGCGAAGAACTGTTCTGGATACTGCAGATTTTGCAGACAACTCTACAAGCGTTAGTTGCCGACGTTTTCTGGCTACTTGAATATTTTGGCCAAGCTTGCGGGTTTCCATATCTGCCTGAATAAATGTTCTCATTATTTCCTCCCGTTAAGCAGAAAGTGAAGTCCATATATGGTCATTATAGAGCTATTCTGTCCAAATATAGCTTTTATTTAATACAAAGTCCATATTTGGAGCAATAATGCATGAATAGTCCAAATATGAACCTATCGAGTTAGACGCTAAGGACCCGTTGGCCGCAGGCAAGGGCGATACCAGACTGGTTGACCGATATTGTTATATCCGGTACCGGGAAGTTGATAAATAAACCTGCCTGACAACCACAGTTTCCGGTCCGTATTGGCTGCAAACGAATTCAGACCTGTTTCTGAATACACACCACCCGGGTGCCGGAGTAGTATTGCACCTCAATTGCGCATTCCACGTTAAGAGACTGAACAAACACGATGCATAAGCAGGCTTCCCGATTTACTCATCCGATTTTCAAGATACTCTTTTTACTGAGTGTTGTTTTCCTGTCTTCGTGTGCACTGACAGGCAAGGGTCCTTCGCACAGCTATATCAGCCATCAGTTGCAGGATGATTCACTGGTCATTCAGTCTGAAATTGGTGAGGTGAGATTCACTGCATTGCCGGGTGAAGCGATTGAGGTGCATTATCTGCAGACCGATATTAAGCAGTTGCCTTCTT
>QNFS01000353.1 GCA_003646415.1 Gammaproteobacteria bacterium | reverse complement strand
CCTACGCCGAAGCGCTCAAGACCGGCACCCAAGCCGATCTGGCCGCAGCCCACGACACGGTGGCAGGAGCCAATCCGAACGGTACGGATCTCGAGCTCAGCGCCATCACCCTGCTCATCGAGGCCCACCCGTCCTATTAGTGTGCTGGCCCAATAGGTCGAGCGCGAACCCGCTGTGCCCCGCTGCGACCGCCCAATGCCTGGGCGGCGGCGGTCGCAGCGGGGCTCAGCGGCTTCGCAGCTCGCACGACGTTTGGCCAGCACACTCAGTTTCTTCCGAGGGGTTTTGGGAAAACCCCTCCCCCAGCGTGCGCTGATCATTGGTCTCATCGCACTTTGTGCGATCGTGCACACTTTGTGGGATGAATTTCCGCGTGTCCTGCTCGTCAGTCGCACATGCGAGAGTTGAAGTGTGAGGAAGACACGTGGGCGTGGGAGCAGTTTGGGCACGCAGCGCTGGGCGACAGTCGGCGTACTGCCCGTGTGGTGAGGATGGCTGCACGGGCGGCGCAGTCACCTGGCGGCAAGATCTCTCAGGTGTTCGAGGGTGCTTCAGAGCGCCAGGGCGCCTACGACTTGTTGGAGACCCATCACGTTTCGGTCGCGGCGCTAAGCAGCACACTTGGAGCAGCAGCAGCTGAGCGGGCAGCGCACGACACCTTCGCTTTCGCAGCGGTGGACGGGTCGAGCCTCACACTCGCCGACCGCACCCAGAGCAAGGACTTCGGTAGCCTGGGTGCGTTAATCCACCACGTTCGTGGATTGAAGGTGATCCGTACGCTCGCGTGTAGCCCCGAGGGTGTGCCGCTGGGGTTGCTTTCGCAGGCGTGGTGGGCACGGACAAACGCCAAGAGCCTAGGCACAAAGGAGAGGCGTAGGCGCAACAAGAAACGGAAGGTTGAGGACAAGGAGACGTGGCACTGGCTTGAGGCGATCGATGACGCGGCAGCACAGGCGGACCAGGCGGGCGCACGGCTGTGGTTCCTGCTGGACCGAGAGGCGGACAATCGGGACATCCTGCTAAAGCTCGCCGAAACCACACACAGATTCACAGTGCGCGGCTCGTGGGATCGCTTGATCGAGGCCACCGGCAAAGACAAGCGCTACCTACGACAGTGGCTGGCGCGCGAGGGTCCTGGTGGTCACTACGGCCTCGAGATCTGTGCTGGACCCAAACGCACAGCACGTCACGCGTTGATGTCCGTTGGGGACGTGTCGTGCTTCGCCTCCGCGATCGCTGGCGAAAAACGGAGCGTCGACTCGAGGTGATGGCCGTCTGGGCACGCGAAGAAGGCACCTGTCCCGCAAACGAAAAGCCGGTGGACTGGCTGCTGCTCACCAGCGCCACGGTCGAGTCGTTCGAGGATGCGAGCCTCGTTGTGGGGGGATACACCCGACGATGGCGCGTGGAGGAGTTTCACAAAACGCGGGAAGAGTGGCGCCTGCAAGGTCGAGGAGTCGCAGCTACGAAGTCAACACGCCGTCACGCTCTGGGCGACTATCCTTGCTGCTGTGGCCGCGCGAATCGAACGCCTCAAGTTCCTGGCAAGAACATCCCCGGAGCAGCCCGCAACCGTCGAGCTGTCCAAGCATGAAATCCGGGCTTTGATCTTGCTCGTGCGAGAAACCAAGAAGCGCAATGAGACCATCCCCGACACCACGCCGACCATCGGCCAGGCCACCGACTGGATTGCTCGGCTCGGTGGCTACACCGGCAAATCCTCCGGCGGGCCACCTGGCTCGATCACCATCCGTCGCGGCCTGGACAAAGTGCGGCCCGCCGCGCGCGTGATCGCCGCGCTGGAGGCCGAGGGGCGGGTCGACATTTCGGGGTGAATGCGGTGGCTTTCCCGCGAGCGACCTTAGGATGAGGTGCTGGACTTGGCTGTGGTCGCCGATGCGACCAGAATCGCCACGAGTTGGTCCGTCTCGTCTACCAAACGGTCTGTGGCTCCCGGTTCGAGCCACGTCGAGCGCTGGACAACCCGCAGCCAGTAATGCGCCTCTCTGAGCTCCTTGGTCGCGACCCGGATCTTGTGCACGAAGTCTGCACGGCTCTCGGCACCGCGGGCTTCTTCATAGTTCGCGCCGCCGCCGGTGGTGGCCCGCCACAATTGCTTGGCCACGTGCTTGGACGCATCCTCGAGCCGCAGACCAGGGAGCATCTGCCCCGCGCCTTCCACGGCATCGAGCAAGCGCTCAGCAATGTCGTCGCCTTTGCGGCGCGAACCGTTGTCGGTCCTCTGTTCCTTGTTCCTAGTTCCTAGTTCAATTCGCCGTTCCATATCCTCTCCATCGCCAGCCGGCGGCGATGGTTGCAGGGAAGAACATCCCAACTAGAACTGGAACAAGGAACTAGGACCAGGGAACAGGGAACACGGAACGATGCAGGGCAGATGAGACCAATGATCAGCGCGAGGCGCTGGGGCCCCTCCCCAAAGGGTAAGCGCAAGGAGCCCTCTAGATGGGGAGAGCTGGGGGCCTGCCAGAGATGAGGCGGGCCACGGGGGGCCACTCGGAAGACAATCAGTCGACGATGTGGATGAGCGAGAAGACCGGTACGTCGCTAGCCGTCAGGTCCCGGAGCTTGTCGGCTCCTT
>QNFS01000352.1 GCA_003646415.1 Gammaproteobacteria bacterium | reverse complement strand
TTGGAAACGCGAGCACAATGAGGATGAGCCCTTTGAAATGCGCGTAAGCGACAAGGATATGAAGGAAATCCGCGATCGCGTGGCAAAGGAATTCGCTAAAGAGTTCACCAAGGTGCTGTCCACCGAGGGCGGCCATGAGGTGGTGAAAGATGCGGGTGAGGGGGTGCTTATACTGCGTCCCGCCATTATCAATCTGGATGTCACGGCACCAGATCTGATGACAGCTGGCATGAGCCAGACCGTTGTGGCCTCGGCCGGTTCCATGACGCTGTACCTGGAGTTATACGATGGCAAGACCAACGCGATTATCGCGCGCATCATAGACCCTGAAGCGGCGGACAACGTGGGTATCGCCCAGGTGGCGAACCGGGTGACCAACACCGCTGATTTCGATCGTGTGCTGCGTCGCTGGGCGGAAATTCTGAGCAAGCATCTGGCGCAGGTGAAGAAGTAGAATATTCCGGGGACACAATACTTAATTCATAAAGATAGCAAAGGCTTATAATCCTGTCAGATCGAATTAAGTATTGTGTCCCCGGAATATAGTGTCCCCGGATTACGGCGGTCGTGTCGTTATTGGACGGTTTTGAATTTTTGGTGGATAGGGTAAGGTGAGCCCTCCCGAATTTATAAGGTTATTCCAGCTTGTTGTTTACTAGACTACTATTGGCCGCGCTGCTGACTTATAGTGCCGCCGGTCAGGCGTTTACCGGCTCCGACACCTGTAAAAACTGCCACGCCAGTGAATATGCTTTGTGGCAGGGTTCGCACCACGACCTGGCCATGCAGTTACCCACGCCCGATACCGTACTGGGTGATTTTGATGATGCCAGCTTCACCTACAACAATATCACCACCCGCTTTTTCCGTGACGGTGACAGATTCATGGTGCGCACCGACGGGGAGGACGGCGCACTGACCGACTTCCCGGTGAGTTACGTGTTCGGCGTATACCCACTGCAACAGGTTCTGTTGCCGCTGTCCCGTGGTCGCCTGCAGGCTTTGAGTATCGCGTGGGACAGCCGCCCCGAAGCCGAAGGCGGGCAGCGCTGGTACCACCTGTATCCCGAGGAGGTGATCGATCACAAAGACCCGCTGCACTGGACCGGCCCCTACCAGAACTGGAATACGCGCTGTGCGGAATGCCATAGCACAGATGTCAGGAAAAACTACGATGCCGCCAGCCGCTCGTTTACCACCACCTTTGAAGAAGTGGACGTCAGCTGCGAAGCCTGTCACGGGCCCGGCGAAAAACACCTGGAACTGGCGCAGAAAGAAAAATTGGAAACCGCAGTCAATGGCGGCTTTCCGACTGCCCTCGCCCAGCGCGGTGAATGGGCATTCCCCGCAGGCAAGACGATAGCGCAGCGTAGTTCAGCCTTGCAATCGCGCGCGCAGATCGACAACTGTGGCCGCTGCCACGCACGCCGCGGCACCCTGGGGGATTATCACTACGGCGCGGACCTGCTTGACACCCACCGTTTGTCGCTGCCGCAATCGCCCCTGTACTACCACGATGGGCAAATCCAGGACGAGGTCTACGTTTACGGCTCCTTCGTACAGAGCAAGATGCATCAGGCCGGCGTGGTATGCAGCAACTGTCACGAGCCTCACAGCCTGGCCTTGCGCGCGCCGGGCAACGGCGTTTGCGCCCAGTGTCACCAGCCACAGCAATACGATACAGACAGGCATCACCACCACGGCGCCGGGTCTGCCGGCAGCCAGTGCGCTGAGTGCCATATGCCGGAAACCACCTACATGGGCGTGGACCCCCGCCGGGATCACAGCATGCGCATACCACGCCCGGACCTGAGCGTTGTCATGGGTACGCCCAATGCCTGTAACCAGTGTCACGTGGACCGGGACGCGCCCTGGGCGCTGGATGCCCTGCGGGATTGGGGTGTGCAGTTCAGGGATACCGGTAGTCACCCGGCTCGCGCTTTTTACCGCTTTGACCAGGGCGACAGTCGCGCGCTGCCCACTCTGGTACAGCTGGCCAATGACAGCAGCGTGGCGCCCATCTGGCGTGCCACCGCCATGGAGTTGCTGGGGGAGGTGGGTGGTAGGGACGCGCTGCAAAGTGTAACCACGCTATTGTATGACGATGATCCTTTGCTGCGTGTCAGTACCGTGCGCTCCCTGCAGTTTTTACCCCTGCACCAGCGCCTGCAGTTACTGCAACCCCTGTTCGACGATGACATCACCTCCGTGCGTATGGAGGTGGCAATGTCTCTGGCCGGCGTGCCCCTGGACCAGGTGACGCCGCAGCAGGCCAAGCAATTGCGCGCGCTGTTTAGCGAGTATTTGCGTATCCAGCGGGAACACGCCGACATGCCCGGTGTGCAACTGCAACTGGGTGTGTTTTACGTGACCCGCGGCGACCTGCCCGCGGCTGAGGCCGCCTACCGCGAGGCCCTTTATCTCAACCCGCAACTGTTGCCGGCCTACCTCAACCTGGCGGATCTGTTGCGCGCCCAGTCACGGGAGGATGAAGCGCGGCAGCTGCTGTTACAAGCGCTGGCCATCGTCCCGAACAATGGCGCGACTCTGCATTCGCTCGGATTGCTGGAAACGCGTACTGGGAATTCGGCAAAGGCTC
>QNFS01000351.1 GCA_003646415.1 Gammaproteobacteria bacterium | reverse complement strand
TTTGTACCATAAGATAATTCCTATTCGGTCTGGGTAAAGTAGCATAACGACTAAGTTAAGCGGCGCAGCGTAGCTGCGTCCGGCGCCGAAGGCGCGTACTTAAACGCCTTGTTATGTTGCCGCTTTACGAGATTCTTCGACCATGAATAGAACATAAGCCGTAAGGCATACTAGTATTCATCGCCGTTAATACAGTCGACATATTCTTCAAGACTCTACCTAAAAATACAAGCTGACAATAGGGCTATACTAGCCCTACTGTCAGCAGTTTGAGACTAATCTTGATTCGGTAAATTTGGCTTTTCATCCGGCTGCCCACTGTCTTCATCACCGTCGTACACCATCTGTGCATTTTTGGTGTCATAGATGATAAAGGGCATATACTCTTTGAGGTACAGCGAGCCTGTTGCCTGCTCGGCATATTCATTTAGAATCATTTCCAGTTCTTGTACCTTTTCAGAATGCTGCTCGGCTACATTGTTCTTTTCAGCTGGATCGTCAGCCAGATCGTACAACTCGACGCTCGACGGCAGTGTTGCATACTTAATGAGTTTCCACTTACCTTGAAGAACGGCGCCACGATGAAGTTCAGCATTGATCAGTATATTCTGATGCGGGCTTACCTTGCCCTGGGTGATGACAGGCCAAATGTCTTTTCCATCGATGGGTTTATCTGTCTGAATTTCACCTCCGGCCAAACCAACTAGAGTCGGCAGCAAGTCAACAACATGCACCGATTCGGAAACTACCCCAGGCTTGATCCTTCCTGGCCAATTGATCGCTGAAGCGCTGCGCACGGCACCTTCGTAAAGGCTTGCTTTAGACCCTCGGAAAGGGCTGTTGTTCGCAGGAGAAGGTTTCTCCCCCCGAGCTTTGGCTAGCGTAGCATCAAACTCTGCGATACCACCATTGTCCGACAAAAAAAGCACTAGTGTGTTGTCGCGCAGCCCCTTTCGATCAAGGGCAGCGACAACCTCACCGACGGAATCATCCATTGCAGCAGTCATCGCTGCGTAGATTCTTCTGTGTTCATCCGGGATGTGCTGGTACTGATCAATGTAATTCTGCGGCGCTTGATAGGGGGAGTGAACCGCCAAGTGTGCCATGTAAATGAAAAAAGGTTGATTATCAGACGACTGTTCGATGATGCGAACTACATCTTTGGTTATCAAATCGGTAAAATATCCTTCTTCCTTCAGTTGCTTTCCGTTGCGTTGCCAATCAATAACTCCAGCCCGCTCTTTAGTAAAATAGTCTACATTGCCGATGGTGCTTCCGTAAAAATAGTCAAATCCACGGTTCTGTGGCCAGTAAGCTTTGTCCGAGTGACCGAGATGCCATTTACCTAGAGCGTAAGTCTTATAGCCAACTTCTTTCAGCGCCTGGGCTATTGTTCGTTCGTCAACGGGAAGGCCATAGTGTTGTCCTGGAGTAATAACAAAGGATTGAAGACCATAGCGGATTGGATATCGCCCCGTCAGAAAGGCGGCACGTGTTGGTGTACACATGGGCTGGGCATAGAACGACGTAAATCTAACGCCGGAAGCAGCCAGACTATCGATATTTGGGGTCTTGATATCTTTCGAACCGTTGAATCCAACATCAGCAAACCCTAGGTCATCAGCTAAAATCATAACGATATTCGGTTTGCTTTGCGAATCCGCGAAGACTCCCGGAACAAAAAGAAAAAAGGCTACAAATATGAATAACTGTTTCATTCTTGGTTTTCCTATTAGTTATTGTTCAATATGTGACATCACGCGAACCACACTTCGATATCGGTTTGATTTTACTTCGACTGCACGAACACCGTAGTTTGATTATGGGATGGCACAAGGTGGATTCCATTTGTAGCGACATAACGTTTGAATTAACCGGCGCCTGCGCAGCATGCGTCCGTGTTTAATGATTTGTTATATGTGAACATCACGCAGCGGATAACCTATTTACATGCAATGAATCACGACACTTTTCAGCTTGCCATAGATCGTATTGGGATTGCTGGTTGAGCCAACTTTCAGAAGAAGTATCAAAGGCTATTGAAAGACGAACTGCCATTTCAGGACTAATTCCGGCACGTCCATTGAGAATTGCAGATAGTGTCTTCCGACTCACACCCAAGCCTTCAGCTGCCGCAGTAACAGAGATGCCCAACGGTTCGAGACAGAGCTCTTTAATAATTTCTCCAGGGTGTGGGGGGTTATGCATCAACATATTTTTCCTCAATGATAGTCCTCGTAGTTAACGACCTCGGCGTCACCTCCTGCAAAACGAAATGTGACACGCCAGTTTCCACTCACCCGTACTGACCAAATTTCACTTCTTCCGCCACTGAGTTGGTGAAGATAAAGTCCGGGCAAATCCATGTCTTTTGGAGTTACCGAAGCATTCAGCCTGCCGAGTATCAAGCGAAGTTTGGAAGCGTGTTTAGCCTGAATTCCTGACTTTGTTCCCTTAAGAAAAAATCGTTCAAGACCCTTGTGCTTGAAACTTCGTATCATAGGTTCATTGTACCCTGTAACGTATCAGGTTACAATTCAAATAGCTGCAATTAAGTGGAAAAGGTGCGCGTGGCACATGCGCTGCAGGATTTGCCCCTGAT
>QNFS01000350.1 GCA_003646415.1 Gammaproteobacteria bacterium | reverse complement strand
TTACCCATAGACCCCACCACCGACGTAATGTTGACAATACGGCCCCAGCGGGCCTTGGTCATGCCTCGCAGGCAGGCTTTGCTCACCCGGTATAAGGCGCTCAAATTGGTATCGATAACATCGCTCCATTCCTGGGGCTTCATCCGCATCAGCAGGTTGTCCCTGGTGATGCCTGCGTTGTTTACCAGCACCAAAGGCGCGCCAAACTGTTCAGCAATGGCTTTTACCACTGCTGTCACGCTATCGGGGTCCACCACATTCATCGTCATGCCACAGCCGGGGTTGCCAGACTCCCGCAGATAGGCGGTGATGTGCTGCGCTCCACTATCGGTGGTTGCGGTACCCACCACGGTAAAACCATCGGCTGCCAGCGACTGCGCGATGGCCTTGCCAATGCCCCGGCTCGCACCAGTTACCAGTGCTACTTTAGCCTGTTCGGTCATATGCCTACTCCTCTACTTAAGTTCTGCTGCGGTTGCCGCCAACACCTCGGGGTCTTCCAGGGAATAGCTCTGCAATGATTTATGTATCCGCCGATTAAGGCCGCTCAACACCTTGCCCGGGCCGCATTCAACCACCTGTGTGGCACCGCTTGCAACAATAGCCTGTATACAACGGGTCCATTGCACCGGGCTGTAGATCTGCTGAACCAATAGCTTGCGAATTTGCTCGGGGTCGGACTCGGCTGTCGCTTGTACATTGTGCACCACAGGTATCTGTGGTGTGACAATGGTCACATCGGCAATAGCCTCGGCCAGGCAATCTCCGGCAGGTTTCATAAGTTCCGTATGAAAAGGTGCGCTGACAGGAAGTGGCAGCGCCCTTTTTGCGCCAGCGGCCTTCAGCGCCACAATAGCAGCGTCAACCGCATCGGCATGCCCGGCGATTACCACCTGGCCTGGCGAATTAAAGTTCACCGGGGCCACTACCCCGGCACCACCGCGCACAACCTCAGCACAAATCGTATCGATCGCATCGTCGTCCAGCCCGATGATAGCGGCCATCGCACCCTGCCCCACCGGCACTGCGGTTTGCATAAAAATCCCACGCTGGCGAACCAACTGTACGGTATCGGTAAAGCTCAGGGCGGCGGCACACACCAGTGCAGAAAACTCACCGAGGCTGTGCCCGGCCATTATTGACGGACGGGGGCCAGCCTGCTCCTGCCAGGCTCGCCATAAGGCGACACTGGATGTCAGAAGTACCGGCTGCGTGGTTTCAGTGAGGTTCAGCGCATCCTGCTCGCCATTTTGAACCAGGTCCCACATGTCGTAGCCAAGCGTTTCGGAGGCCTCGGCAAAAGTATCGCGCACCGCCTGGAACTGCTGATGCGCAGCAGCGAGCATGCCGACCTTCTGGGATCCCTGACCGGGAAAGACAAATGCGATGGTATTGTCTGACATATCTGTTTCCTGTCTATAACTCGGTGAACTGATTGCAGCTTCCATTGCAACGTGAGCTGTATGAAAGAAGTGTAGCGCACAATGAGAAACCCTGGCACGTGCGACATTGATTCGAGCGACATTGATCAGGCTCGCACTGCAAGTGAAACCAGTGGCGAAGAGCCGGGCGTTCAAGGTGAGTTGCAGATGGGGTAGTGACAGCGCTCACAGCACTACCCGAAAAATGTCGCGGAGGCTAAGGCCTCAGCTGGATGACACCGCGGGTTGGAGCACTGGGGCCTGGGAAGCCGCCAGAAACAAAGCCGGTCACCGCCCGCCAGGTTGCCTGGCTTAGTCGTCGAGACCAGTTTCGATAACTTTTTTGCCACGGTAAAAACCATCCGCAGTGACATGGTGACGACGGTGTGTCTCACCTGAAGTCTGGTCTATCGACAGGGTAGGTCCGGACAGGGCGTCATGAGACCGACGCATACCGCGACGCGAACGCGTTTTTTTACTTTTCTGAACAGCCATGGCTAACTCCTAGCGCTTGTTGCCGGGCTTTAATTGCGCCAGCACGTTAAACGGGTTGGGCTTATCTTCTGCGGCACTGCCTTCAGGGGCCGCATCGGAAAATCCCGCAATTCTCTCTTTACACTCTTGTGTATCGTGGTAACTGAAAGGTGGCATGGCCAGAATCAACTCGTCCTCCACCAGTTCCCACAAATTACATGCCTCTTGCGCGACTATCAATGGATCCAGATGGCGAGGAAGATGCGCAACCTGCTCATCAGTCCACACTACAGCCAGCGTGTTGTCACTGGTCAAGTGCGCCGGCATAGGCTCCAGGCACCGCTGACAGGTTACAGACACATCAGCCTCAACAGCAACATGAATCACGTACCTGTTTTCCTCGTCACGGGAAAACGATAATTGCGCCTCAATCGTACCTTCGTCAGCAGCCAGAAGCGGCTGGAAACGCATTAACTCGAGGGGTCTTAGGGTCCCACTGACACTCACACCGCGCGCTGCTGCTTTACGGACATCCAGCATGCTCGGGAGGGGCTCAGTCAACATAGGCGCGCATCATAGGTGCGGATTACCCCTTTGTCAAAAAAATCTTTAAAATACAATCAGTTCTCTCACTTATTTGCAGGAAAACCCAGTGTCGACCATGGACATAATCCTCGCCTCCGCCTCACCCTATCGCCGGGGTTTACTCCTG
>QNFS01000349.1 GCA_003646415.1 Gammaproteobacteria bacterium | reverse complement strand
GTCACGGCGGATCAAGCACCAATGATCAACTGGCATACCGGCTGGCATTGGCCTATACCCACCTGTGGACTCAATTGAAGTAAGTTGGGGACTTACTTGAACTGATAAACAACCTTGATCCAATAGTAATCGGTTGCGCTGTTTTCCGCGTTGAAAGTGACACCGACATAGACACCGAAGGTAAAGCCGGTTTCTTCATTGCTGTAAGCAACACCGAAATTCGGATCTGCGGTCCAGTAATTTAACCCCAGGTCAGCAAGATTTCCCGTATTTATAGTGGCCGGTTTTAACCTGAAACCCCGTTAAAGTAAATGCACCAAGAATTTATAGAGTAGTGCTGTGAAAAAAACAATTGGTAAAAAATATGAAAACGCTAATCAAAACATTTATTGCAAGCACGATACTTGTTGCCGGTTTAGTCCAGGCATTCACCTACCAGGGTGAGCTAAGCCAATCGGGTGTGCTGGTTACAGGCACACCCGACCTGAAATTCAGCCTGTACAATAGTGAAACGGGGGGCAGCCAGGTCAGTTCGGTGGAAGTTTTCTCAAATGTACCCGTCAGCAACGGCCGGTTCCTGGTAAATCTGGATAACTGGTCCAGCTTGTTGGACGGAACAGAGCTTTGGTTGAATATTGCTGTTGATCTCGAAAATAACGGATCATTTACTCCTTTGACCCCTCGCCAGAAGCTGGCACCCGCACCCTATGCTGAGTTTACTTATAATGGCGGTGGTGTCAGCTCTTTCTCGGAGTTGGAAGGTCAGGTCAGTTTGGCACAGTTGCCGGATGAAAGTGCCACAGACTCTGAGTTGTCTTCATCCATCGCGAATCATGATCACAATACCATTTATTACACCAGAGACCAGGTCGGTAGCATGTTGGCCAGCAGAGATACGCTGATTGCAGATGCTCAAAACGCAATTACAGCGCTACAGTCCCAACTCGCTGCACTGTCGGGAGTGACTGCAGATATTACTGCTTTGCAAACGGACATAGGAACGTTACAGGCCGAGGTTACACCCCTGGCTGATTTGTCTGCCGTCATGACGGTTTCTGGTGACGACGTAATTTTTGAAAGCGTCAATGTGCATATTCGTAATGGCAGCGGCTTAACCCGTAACTCTAATTCATTAGGTAACTTGATTATTGGTTACAACGAGAGCGATCAGGACGTACGCACAGGTTCTCACAACCTGGTAATGGGAGAACGGAACAGCTACACCGGGCAGTCCAATATTATCAGCGGATTCAACGGAAATGCGAGTTCCGCTTTCGGCGCGATTATCGGCGGCGTGGGTGGCGTCAGCGATGGCACTGCCGCAGTCGTAGTTGGGGGGCTGAATAATTCTGCTACGGGTTCCGGAAGTATCGCAATTGGCGGCAATGCGAATATGGCCACTGGTAACTATGACATGGCAATTGGCGGTGCTGATAATCAGAGTAGCGGGACGTATTCAGTTATTTTTGGTGGTATAAACAATCAGGCACTAGGACTGTATACAACTATTGCCGGCGGTCAGGCCAATGTAGTGAATGGGCCCAAAGGCTTTATTGGCGGTGGCGCAGAAAACCAGATCAACAGCCAGAGTGAAGCCGCCACTGTTGTTGGTGGGTTTCAGAACATCGGCTATGGTAGCGTAACCACCGGGGTTGGCGGCAGAAACAATACACCGTTTGGTTCTGGTAGCGTGGTGCTCGGGGGCTCAAGCCAAACATCAGACCAGGATTATGGCGTGGTATCCCCACTGTCAGTCGGCAGCAACTCTCCCCTTGACGGCATTGTCACTGTATCTGGCAACAATGTTATTTTTGAAGGTGTCAATGTTCATATACGCAATATTTCAGGAACAACAGATGGAGCGCCCGATGGCACGGGCAATTTGATCATCGGTTATAACGAAACCAGCAACGGTGTCACAAAGGGTGGTTCTCATAATCTTGTTTTGGGCAGGTTCAACAGCTACGACAGCTATGGTGGGCTGGTGTCCGGTGTTTTGAATCATTTGACGGATGCGGATGCGACGGCATTGTCAGGCGGAGAACTCACTGTTTCCGCTGGCTCCGCAGCGATTGGTGGTTATGGAAACACCATTACGGCATCCGGTTCCACCACCATTGGCGGACAAGGTAATTCCATCACCGATACAGGGTCGAAATCTGTTCTGGTAGGTGGAAACGGCAACGTCAGTAGCAATCAGTATGGGATAACTGTGGGAGGGCTGAATAATATCGCATCAGGCCTCTTGTCGATGGTCATTGGTGGTTCGGACAACACTTCACCAGGCCGGTTCGCGGCCGTATTTGGAGGCAAGACCAATATATCCAGTGGGGAATCGTCGACGACAATTGGTGGCCAATCCAATGATGCCCAGGGTGATTTTGCTTCGATCTCCGGAGGATCAGTAAATATTGCGTACGGTGTTTCAAGTTCGGTTAGTGGTGGCTCCAATAACGCCTCAAATGGAGATTTCGCCAGCGTGTCTGGCGGCCAGTTTGGTAACGCCAATGGTGATTACTCCAGCATTACGGGGGGATATTCTAATAGTGCCAATAATTCGAATGCAAGTGTTACCGGTGGAGCCTTGAACACAGCATCAGGTAGCAATTC
>QNFS01000348.1 GCA_003646415.1 Gammaproteobacteria bacterium | reverse complement strand
TGGCAAGCAGCAAGCAAACAGGGGATAGCACCACCCCTACTGTACGTTGATGATAAAACCGGATTTCTGGTCAGTACCTATATCAACAACAGCCTGCCCACGAACCCGCCTCTGAATGAGTCATCAACCAATCAGGCCCTGGAATTATTAATAAGTTGCCACCATCTGGACGTTGATGCGCCCGGCATCGATTACAGCAGCCATATTGAGCAATACTGGCAAATCTTCAAAACCAAAAATCTCTCACCCAGCGCAGTACTGATGAGACAGCGCAAACCAATGCGAAAGATACTTAATACTCTTGTTACCAGCGGTACACCAACCGGCCTGTGCCACCACGACCCGGTAGTTGCAAACTTCGTCGGCAATGCTGACCGTTTATACCTGATCGACTGGGAATATGCAGCACACGGGTTGCCGATAATGGATTATGCTGCTTTAAGTATCGAGTGGGAAATTGATGACGCGGTGGTAATTGAACGTACCGGAGTTGAACTGGAGTTGTTGCTTATGGCTAAGACTTTTTATAAGTATATGTGCGCGTTATGGGCTGTGTAAGCGAGTACCTACTTTGAACTGCGCGTGATGAGTATGAATACCCACTCTTGTCTTTCCGGGCTTGACCCGGAAGAAGGTGAGACCGGGAACCGGTCGAGAGGCTGGCCTGGGCCATCTATTTTGATCTTTTTGTGAAAGGTGAAGGAAGAGCAAAAATGGGCCCCGGGTCAAGCCCGGGGTGACGGGATTTTTGCCGGGGCGACGGGGTGCTTTGCCGGGGTGACAGGGGGCGCCCGGGGCGACGGGGTTAGTTTTTCTGGGCGGCGTAGTAGGTGGCCAGGGCTTCTATCATTTCGTCGTTATAACGGGTGCTCATCTTGTGCATCATGGAGTTGTCGCGGTCTTCCTGGCGGTACTCTTTCATGGCTTTGACGAGGTAGTCGTGGCTTTGCCCGTTTAGCGAGGGCACGCTTAGCTTTCTTTCGTGTGATGTCGGATTGTGACAGCGGTCACATTTGACGGCCATTTCCTTTCCTGATAATTCATCATGTACCGAGGCCACTGATTTTTGAATTGAGTAAAACGCAGCAAGGTTTTCGACCTGCTCATCGGTCCTGGGTGTTGTCAGGGCTTCGCAATCGCGTTCTTTCACCTGGTAGGCCTTGATGGCACTCACCAGGTAGACGGGGTCCTGTCCGGCCAGGTTGGGTACCATCGGGTCATTGCTGATACCGCGGGCGCCGTGGCATTTTCCGCAATCGGCTGCTGTTGCTTCACCGGCAACGGCATCACCAAAAGGCGCTGGCTCGCGCGCAGGCGCAGACTGGGCAGCAAAATACATGGCCATTTTCTCAATATCGACACTCTCAAGCCCTTCGAGCATGTCCTGGGTACCTTCGTGGCCGCGGCTACCTGTCTGGTATTCCTGGGTCGATGTCATCAGGTAAATGGGCTGTTGTCCGGCCAGGCTTGGCATGCCTGCTTCCGTGCTGATGCCTTTCTCGCCATGGCAGGTTTCACAAATGGCGGCGACAGCGGCGCCTTCGGTGTAGGCGGCCTCATTGTTTTGTTGATTGCTGACGTTCTCAAGTGCCGGCTGGCTGGCATAATAACCGGCGATATTGACAATATCCGCTTCGCTCATGCGGGCGGTCATATCCTGTAATGCCGGGTGTAAACGTCCGCCGTCACGGTAGGCGTGCATGGCTTCAACCAGGTATTGCTCAGACTGTGCTGCCAGGTAGGGGATATCGGTGCTTGCACCGTGTCCATCCATGCCATGGCAATCGGCACAATCGGCCTCGGCAATGGCTTTGCCGGCGACGAGATCTGCTACGAGTTCCGCAGGGTCAGATTCACTACCACAGGCTGCAAGCAGTGTGAGCATTACAACACCTAACAGGATATGTTTCATAAAAACCTCGTTGGCGGACAAGCCCGCTGGCTATCCCCTTCATCATTATACAGCCATTCGTTCTGCCCGATTCATCAACTCAATCATTAAATCCCCAGGAAGCCGAGAAACACCAGTGTCAACAGTGACAGGCCGATGGCAATCAATGTCACACCCAGCACCCTCGATCCACGCCGCATGGGTTGAGATGGTGCATCCACCAGGAACTTGTCGAGCTCACCGCTTGCAACCAGGCGATCATATTCGCGCCGGTGCTCGTGCATGTAAAGCTCCAGCGGTACGCGACCGGTGAACATGGTGGTATCCAGCGGGAATTTGTCCGGCCGGAAGTGGTTGTTGAAGAAATGCACCGTGAACAGGAATACGATCGCCAGGATCGCTTCCTCACCATGAACAATAGAGGCCACATTGAATACCCAGCCGGGCAATCCCGAGGCGGTTACCGACGGGAACCACATCATCATGCCGCTGACGCCAATGATCGTCATACCCCAGAACGGGGCCCAGTAATCAAACTTCTCCCAGTAGCTGAAGTGGTCGAGTATCGGGCGTGGGCCCAGGCCGAAGAACCAGCGGAACATTGCAATTGCATCACCCGGGTCATCCCAGTTGGGGATCAGTGAGTTGGGTCCGAACCAATCGAAGGTTCTCCAGTTCCGGCCAATATGGATGGCGAAGTAAATGATGTGTATGAAAAACACACC
>QNFS01000347.1 GCA_003646415.1 Gammaproteobacteria bacterium | reverse complement strand
TTGCCGCTACCGGTGACAATTACCCACTCAAGCAGGTGCGCTGGCAACGCAAGCCTGAAGGGGGCGCTACCGTGAACTGGTCGGAGGATCGCGCCGGTGGTGAAGTGGCTTTGCGCGCCGAACTTAAATCGCTGGAGGCCCTGCTGCGACTCGCCCCCGTGGAACTGGACCTGAAAATTGCGGTGTCCGGTAAACAAAACTCAGGGATTGCGCTGCAAGCCGGATTAAAACCGGGGGAGGCATCTGGATACACCCTTGATACCCATGTTCAGGCTGCCGGCATAAACGCCCATATAGTCGCCACTCATAAGACCCCCTGGCAGCTACCGGATCACTCTGATACAAAAATCGATAAAGTTGAAGTCAACAAACTACTTGATTTGATCAGCGACTACACCACATCAGCCCCGAGCACCGAACCGGAGACCCTGCTGGCCAACACTCTGCCAGACCTCTCACTGCCAGGCCATCAGGGTCATGTGGCAATCGAGGAACTTCGAATAAAAGATGAAACCGGCAAGGATACTGTCTTTGACTTCACGATGAGTGAGCAGGGGCTTAACATATCCTCTATCACCAGCAATGGGCCCACAGGTGTTTTGCAGGGGCATTTTGACATCGTCAGTTCCAAAGAGGGCTGGCAGCTAAGCCTGGCGGCGGATATAAATGCCCGGGATGCGGGCGAGAGCATCGCAGCGCAATACCTGAACACGGACTGGTTGTGGCGCGCCGGTCATACCCGATTGGATGGCAAGGGGGATACCTGGGGGACACTACTCTATTCCCTGGAGGGAGAATTCACGTTGGCTGGCGCTCACCGGAGCGAGGTTGTAACCCCGGTGAAAATTGCAGCCCAACTGGATAACAACCCTGGAGAATTCACCCTGGACCACATGGAAATCGAACTGGGTGAGGGACGTATCACTGGTACCGCAGCACTGACGGGGATCAAACAGCGCAAGCTTAACGTCGATATTAAAGGCGAGCAACTAAACCTTGATTTCCTGTTTGCGGATGAGGATACGGCGCCCCTTCCAGGTATGGCCATACCCAAATACCTGAATATTTTTCCCGGTATTGAAGTCGATTGGAAACTTGCCATTAAAGGCCTGCAGGCATCCGGCATAAGCCTGTCGCAAGCCGAAATCACATTGCAGCGCGCATCGGGACAAGGGCTACTGACAGTGTTTGCCGACGGGGTAACAGGCGGGAAACTGGAATTACAACTGGAGGCCAGCAGGCACGCCGGCAATACGCCCGGCGACGTGACCCTCGCGGCAAAGCTTACCAGGATGGATATCCCACAGTTCTTCCAACAGAAGACTTTATTTCATAGCCGTAGCACAGGTACCATCAGCTTCGAGGGCCACGGCCAGGGACTGGATGAGGTATTCAAAGCCATGCGAGGCAAGGCCCGACTGGCCGTGGACTACAGGCGTGACAATGATTGGAAGAGGGCATCGAATGCTGAAGAACAGCTGAGCTTTTCCGGTGATGCCGCGCTGGAGATCAAGGGCGACCGAATTCTCGGTTTGCAAATCAGCCAGCTCGACATTGATTCCTTCCAGCAAGACGTGACCGGCAGTGTATCGATTATCGCCGGCCGCACACCCTGGCTGATCGCCGATCTCGATGCGGACAAACTAAACATAGACGGTCTCCTGGCGTTGATGCCTGAATCCTCCGTACAGGCCGATCAGTCAGACCTGCTGGCATCACTCAAAAAGCTGGGGGCTATGCGCGTGTCACTTGATGCCAGGTCTGTGATATTGATGGACCTGCCCATGTCGAATATGACACTCGAAGTTTCATCAGCGCCTGACACTTTCACCATAGACCAGTTGGATTTCACCGCCGATGGTAGCCACCTGGAAAGTAACGGAGAAATCAGCTGGAAGGGTAACCACGCTGCGTTCAAAGCCGCTGCCGGCGTCACCAACTTCGACCTGGATAGATTCCTGATCGCTACTCCTTCTGTGGAACATGTTCCCGTCTCAGGCTCTGTCAACCTGCAGAGCGAGGGCAGACAGTTCTCAGAATTACTGGCCAACCTGAGCGGCCAGGTCAACCTCCATGCGAGCCAGGCGCAGACGCCCTCCTCTCTAAAATCCCGCCGCAATCTGGTGATGAAGGTAAAACGAATAGCCGATGGGATGCATGCGGATATCAGCACCTTACAGTTGGGATCGAACGAGTTATCGGGCAGTGTGCGCTATCACAAAACAACGCCACCCCTGCTGGAGGTGGAGATAAGCGGCGGTTCGCTGTCTTTGCTGCCGTGGGAAGAAAGCCAGGCCAGGCCCCAGACAAAAGACCCGGTCAAAAAAGGGGAGTCCGCTACCATAACTGCAGCCGCGAAGGACAGCGCCGATTTTGTAGGCAAAGCCCTCCTCTCGCCGATCAGGTTTTTCTCTGGTCCAGCCGAGGCCGCACCGGGTAAAAAATATTTTAGTGTCAAGCCGCTACCCTTTGAAATACTTAAAAAATCCAATGCGAAGATCAACGGCCGGATGTCGTCTCTAACCAGTAGTGCGGGCGCCCTGCAAGACATGAGCTTTTCCGGCAAGCTCAATGATGGCCTGCTATCAATACAGGCAAGCGCCGTGGTGAACAAGGGCAAGGGCAA
>QNFS01000346.1 GCA_003646415.1 Gammaproteobacteria bacterium | reverse complement strand
GGCCGGGCAACAATGAGCAGCGCTTGCTGGGCGATACTGCCCGCCGCGGGTATTGGCAGCCGCATGGGTGGCGACCTGCCCAAGCAATATATCGAGGTGGCGGGGGCCACCCTGTTTGAACACAGTCTGCGCGCCTTGCTGGCGTGCCGGCAACTTACCGCTGTGGTAGTGGTGCTGCACCCTGAGGATAGCCGGGCCGCAAATCTTCAAATTCTTGATGATGCCCGCGTACAGTCGGTGATCGGTGGCGCCCAGCGCAGTGATTCTGTGCTGGCTGGTCTGGATGCCCTGGCGCAACAGGCGGCGCCCCAGGACTGGGTGCTGGTGCACGATGCGGCGCGGCCCTGCCTGCAACGCGAAGACAGCCGGCGGCTTATTGCCCGGGTAACCGACAGCGGCATTGGTGGTATTCTGGCAGAGCCTATTGTCGATACGGTTAAGCAGATGGGCGAAGACGGGCTGGTCGCCGCCACGCTTGACCGTAACACCCTGTGGCGGGCCCAGACGCCGCAAATGTTCCGCCTGGGGGAATTGCGCGATGCCCTGGAGCGCGCCGCGGGGCAGGACCTGGCCGTGACCGATGAGGCCTCTGCGATGGAGATGGCGGGTTATCCGGTGCAATTGGTTGCCGGTTCTTCGCGTAACCTGAAAGTCACTGTCCCCGCAGACCTGCAACTGGCGGCCTGGTACCTGACGAACTGGAGCAACAATTGATGCGCATAGGCCACGGCTACGACGTACACCGCTTGGGCACCGGCCATGAGGTAGTGCTTGGGGGGGTGCGTATCCCACACACGCAGGGCCTTGAGGCCCACTCGGACGGGGATGTACTGATTCACGCGGTCTGTGATGCGCTGCTGGGTGCGATTGGCGAGGGCGATATCGGACAGCATTTTCCGGACACAGACCCGGCCAATGCCGGTATCGATAGCCGCCTGTTACTGCGTCGGGTGGTACAGCTGGTGTATCAGGCGGGCTGGGTCCTGGCCAATCTGGATGCCACGCTGGTGGCCCAGGCGCCGAAGATGGCGCCGCATATTGCCGCCATGCGAGAAAACCTGGCGGCGGATATGGCGGCGGGCACTGCGCAGGTGAATGTCAAGGCCACCACCACCGAGAAGCTGGGTTTTGCCGGCCGCGAGGAGGGGATCGCCGCTCATGCGGTCGTTCTGTTGGAAGCTGCTGGATGACGCCACGCTGGCCCCGCGCCCGGGATGCCCTGCCCGGGCGTACAGACTCCGACTGGCATCCGAGCGGAATGTCGGTGGATGACTTTTGCTGGAAGCTTTGTGATGATGGCAGTCTGCAACTGGATTTTGCCCTGGGTGCTGGCAGCTATGCCACAGCGCTACCGGCGGAGTTTGTCCAATTCAAAGAAGGAAAAATAGATCGTGGTAACGGCAGTGAACAGGGTTGACCTCAACGGTATCGGGATGACGTCCCAGCGTACCAGGGAGCGCTTGATACAGCGCCTGGTGGACCAGGGTGTCAGTAATACGGCGGTACTGGACGTTATTCGAACCACGCCGCGGCACCTGTTTCTGGATGAAGCCATGGCGCATCGCGCCTATGAAGATGTCGCCCTGCCGATAGGTTTCAATCAGACGCTGTCGCAGCCTTATATTGTGGCGCGTATGACCGAGCTGTTGCTGGGGGCGGGCCCGCTGCGGCGAGTGCTGGAAATAGGCACCGGCTCGGGCTACCAGACAGCGGTGCTGGCGCAGTTGGTAGAGGAAGTTTACAGCGTGGAGCGCATCAAGGCGTTACAGCAAAAAGCGCGCCAGCGACTGCGCCAGTTAAAGCTGCGCAATGTGCATATGAACCACGCCGATGGCGGCATGGGTTGGGCGGAGCGCGGGCCTTTTGACGGTATCATGGCCACCGCCGCACCCGAGCGCATCCCCGAGGATTTACTGCAACAGTTGGCTCCCGGTGGGCGCCTGGTCATTCCGGTGGGAGGCCAGAGCCAGCACCTGCAGGTTGTCACCCGCACGCACGAGGGCTTCGAGACTGAGATCGTCGAGGCGGTGAATTTCGTGCCACTGCGCCCTGGTACAGTGAGATAATGCCTATGTCTTCCCCGGGAGTGTTTTTGCGTGGCTTGATGATGGGCGCCGCGGATATCGTGCCGGGGGTGTCCGGTGGCACCGTTGCTTTTATCACTGGTATCTATGACACCCTGCTGGGTAGTATCCGGGCTGTCGATCTGGAATTCCTGGGCAAATTGTTCAAAGCCGATATCAGCGGAGCCTGGCAGCATGTCAATGGTGGTTTTCTGCTGGCCCTGTTGTTAGGGATAGGGACCAGTATATTCTCCCTGGCGCGGATTATTTCCTGGACTCTGGAACACCATCCGGTACCGTTGTGGGCAGCCTTTTTCGGGCTGATTCTGGCATCCGCACTGGTGCTGCTGCGACAGGTACATAACTGGTCCGTGCCCAGGGTGTTGTGTCTGCTGGCAGGTGTGGCACTGGCTGTATTCATCGCCCTGTCGCCGGTGGCGACATTCGAGGTGGGCTTTGCCGGCGTGTTCCTGTCGGGTTTTCTGGCCATCTGTGCGATGATTCTGCCGGGGATATCGGGCAGCTTTATCCTGGTATTGCTGGGTATGTACGGCACCGTGCTGACGG
>QNFS01000345.1 GCA_003646415.1 Gammaproteobacteria bacterium | reverse complement strand
TGGAACGGGCATCCTGCTGCAAACTCACCACTTCGCCAACGCCATCCACATGGCCGCTGACAATATGCCCGCCCAGGCGGCTCTCAGGCGTCAGGGCTTTTTCCAGGTTCACCCTGGATCCGGGCTTGAGGTCACCCAACGTGGTGAAATTAAGCGATTCCACCGACACATCCGCCCAGTAGCCATCGCCGGGCAGCTCTATCACTGTCAGGCACACCCCGTTGGTGCAGATACTGTCGCCCAGGGCCACATCGCCCAGGGGCAGCTTGCCGGTATTGACACGCAGACGCAGATCGCCACCGCTGGGTTGCATCGCGGCCACCTCACCTACGGCCTGGATAATGCCTGTAAACATATTGCTCCTCAAAAACCTGGAGTATCCCCCAGTAACCCCGGAATCAGGTCGGTATTACGGTAAAACGCCAGTCCTGTCCCACCTTGCGCACATCTTCCACCTGCAGTCGCACCTTGTCCGCCATGCGCTCCAGCGGCAGTTCCAACAGTGGACGGGCTCTGTCACCCAGCAGGGCGGGCGCCATATACACGATCAACTCATCCAGCAGCCCGGCCTGTAACAGGGCGCCGGCCAAACGGGGGCCAGATTCTACCAGAATTTCATTGCATTGCCGCGCGGTGAGGCCATCCAGCAAACGGGCAAGGTCCAGGCCATTTTCACCCCGGGGCAACGGCAGGCGATTCACCCCGGTTGCGACAATGTCATGTGGCGCCTCGATGGCCTCGTCATGGCACAGCAGGGTGGGTGTGTCGCCATCCAGTATTTTCGCAGTGGCCGGTGTTTGCAGGCTGGAGTCCATTACCACTCTCAGGGGTGCTCTACTGGTGGCTAATGTGGCATCCTGGTCGGATAAACCCAACTCATCAGCGCGCACTGTGAGAGCGCAGTCATCCGCTAAAACAGTGCCTATACCGGTCACAATAGCGCAGCTCATCGCGCGCAGGCGCTGCACATCCTGGCGGGCCGCCGGGCCGGTAATCCACTGGCTCTCACCGGATGCCATGGCGGTGCGCCCGTCCAGGGACATGGCCAACTTGGCCCGCACCCGGCCCCGGCCGCGACTCATACGGGCGATAAACCCCGGAATGACCCGGCGTGCCTCGGCCTCCAGCAAGCCGCACTCCACGGCAATACCGGCATCGCGTAATTTTTCCAGGCCCTGCCCCGCCACCATCGGGTTGGGGTCCGCCATGGCGGCCACAACCCGGCTCACCCCGGCCACAATCAGGGCATCGGCGCAGGGCCCGGTTTTACCCTGGTGGCTGCAGGGCTCCAGCGTCACATAGGCGGTGGCGCCGGTGGCATCCCCCGCCGCTCGCAAGGCCTCGATTTCTGCGTGATTGCCACCGGCGGGCTGGGTAAACCCCTCTCCCAGGACATGACCGTCCCGCACCAGTACACAGCCGACATGGGGGTTGGGCATGGCGCAATACTGACCGCGACGCGCCAGTTGTAAGGCGCGCGCCATTATTCGGGTATCGAAACTGGTGTTGAAATGGGGGGCCATAGACAGGGTTTAGCGGCCGGGTTACGGGTTGTTCGGCTCAGCTTCCAGTCGCTCAATTTCATCACGAAATTCGGCGATATCCTGAAAACTACGGTAAACGGAAGCGAACCGCACGTAGGCGACCTGATCCAGCTGCTTGAGGTTCTCCATCACCAGTTCACCCACCACCAGTGACTGCACCTCCCGTTCACCGGTGGCCCGCAGGGTGTGTTTGATATGGTTGATCACGGCCTCGATATCCTCCACTGAAACCGGACGCTTTTCCAGGGCACGCAGGAAGCCGGAACGCAGCTTTTCTTCATCGAAGGGTTCGCGGTTGCCATTTTGCTTGATGATTTTCGGCATCACCAGTTCGGCCACCTCGTAGGTGGTAAAGCGCTCGGCGCAGCTAAGGCATTCCCTGCGACGCCGCACCTGATCACCCTCGGCGACCAGGCGTGAGTCGATGACTTTAGTATCCTCTGCGGCGCAAAATGGGCAGTGCATGGGCTTACCTCGTTATTCTAAGTGGCTGAAGATTAACACCCAAAGCGTACTAACCGTAAACCGGAAACCTGGCACAAATCTCCAGAACCTTGGCTTTAACCTCAGCAATCACCTGCTCAGACGTGTCGTTCTCCAGCGCTTCGAGCACATCACACATCCAGCCAGTCAGCTCAACCGTCTCCACCTCACCAAATCCTCGGGTGGTAATCGCCGGCGTGCCAACGCGCAGGCCGGAGGTGATAAACGGCGAACGGGGGTCATTGGGGACCGCGTTTTTGTTGACGGTGATATTGGCCGCACCCAGGGTGGCATCGGCGTCCTTGCCCGTATAGGGCTTACCGATCAGGTCCACCAGCATCAGGTGGTTGTCAGTGCCGCCAGAGACGATACTAATGCCCCGCTCGATAAACGTCGCCGCCATCGCCCTGGCATTGACCACCACCTGCTTCTGGTACTCTACAAACTCAGGGCTCCGGGCCTCCTTGAAGCCCACCGCCTTGGCGGCGATCACGTGCATCAGGGGGCCGCCCTGGCTGCCGGGGAATACAGCGGAATTGAATTTCTTCTCCAGTTCCTCGTTGGCTTTGGCCAGGATCAGGCCGCCGCGGGGGCCGCGCAGGGTTT
>QNFS01000344.1 GCA_003646415.1 Gammaproteobacteria bacterium | reverse complement strand
CGCGTCCCTTGCAGTGGTCATCCTCGAAGACAAAAAAAATCGGTTCGGGCTCGACACCGGCGCGGGCCGGAGTGAGGGCCATACCGAGGGGATACATCCGACACGCCCAGGGTCGGTTCTCATACACGGTGCAGCCCTGCTCACCGACAAACGGGCATTTCTTGCCCTCGTCATCGAGCATTTTGAGCATCACCATGGGGAGCTGGAGGTCCTTGGTAATGGGGTTGCTGGTATAGGTGTCGAGAAAGACCTGGGTATGGAGACCCGTGTGCCGCGCGAGCTGGAGGACATCCAGCGGAGTCAAGACGATATTGACATCGGCGCAGCAGTTATTGAAGCAGGGTACGTCGGGGTGACAGGTGAACTTGAAACTCTCGCCATCGGCGAGCTGTTTCTTGTCCTCCAGATACTTGGGCAAACCGCGTAGGGGTTCATTCATGACGAGCTTCCATCGTCGGGAGTGTCATCTGAATCTGCCGAGACATTCGCGTCGAGGATGCGGTCTTTGATGGCGTCGGTCGACCAGACAGCCAAAGGCGAGGCTTTGCCGCTGGTCGGATCGACACGATAACGATAGGAAGCTTTAACCGCATATTTTTCCTGCATGTGCTCCCAGCCGCGAACGAAGTACGGGCACTCATCGTTGAAGCAGGCGAGCTGGAAACCGGTTTCCCATCCTGTGTTGTCGGGGAGTTCGAAGGGTTGGAGGTTTTCGTTGCAGTGGGGACAGACAGGGCCTTGTTCTTGGGTCATCAAATCGGTATGCCTTTTGAAACCTTGGAGCAGAGATTCCTGCCAGCGATCTGCGGCTAGCTCTTGCACTCAGTCGAGGGCGATAATGCTCGGCGTACAGCGGAGTACGCCTCCGCTTTTCGTACCTGGCTGAGCATCAAGATCTCGCTGCATCTCATCTGGATGAATCGCTCCCCCAAGGATTTAAGAAAAGCGGCCCCGGACGCCGAAGCGTCCGGGGCCGAAAGAAATCACCGGATCACTTCATGGGGAGGATGTCTCTCTTGAGCATCGTCCACTCTTCGGTCTCAGGATCCATGGTGCAGTTAACGAAGCAGAGCCAGTTCTCGTTGTCGAGTTTGGGGAAGTCGGCGCGGAAGTAGTAGCCGGGCCAACGGGTTTCCTCACGGAACAACATTGTACGAACATGGGCTTCCGCCTGGTATGTACGGTGATAGTTCTCCCAGCAACGCATGAGCTCATGGAGGTCAGCGGCTGCGAGGAAATCAGAGTCTTCCTTGAGCATGTCGAGAAGCTCGAGCCCACGCTCGCAGCGGACCTTCGAGGTCGTGCACTGGGAACCCACACCACCGGCGTACTCGTCCATCAGCTTCTGCAGACGGAACATGTACATCTTCGGCAGGATGTAGTTCGGGTTGACATCGACCTGAGACGTGAAGCCCGAGTGCTCCTCGAAGAGTTCGATGGGCTTGAGGGTCTTGGCCTTGAGGGCCTCGATGGTCGCGTCGTCGATGGTCGGTTTCGGGGGGTTCTCGTTGACGAGGTAGCGGATGGCGGCTTTACCGGCAATCCGACCCTCTGCGTGGGAACCGGAGGAGAATTTGTGCGAGGAGGCGCCGGTGGCGTCGCCAGCAGCAAACAGACCCTTCACGGTACACATGTTCTCGTAGCCCCAGAAGTACTCGGGGGGTGCGAGGTCTTCGGGACCGCTCACCCAGGCGCCGGAGGCGCCGGAGTGCGAACCGATGAAGTACGGCTCGGCCGCGGCGATCTCAGAAGATCTCTTCTCGGGCTCCACATTGGAGGCGGCCCACAGGATGGCCTGCGAGATTGTCATATCGAGGAAGTCTTCCCAGGCTTCGCTCTCGAGCTCTTTCACCTTCGCCTTGTGAGCCTTTGGATCGTCCTTGTACTCGTTGGCGATCTTCTGGAGGGCTTCCTCGGTCCGCATGTAGATCGGGCCTTTGCCTTCCATGACGTCGAGCATGCCGAGGTAGTTGCGGAGGTTTGCCGGGATCGGCTTCACCAGACCGTAGGGCTTCCAGTTCTGGAGCTCGTCGCGGCGCTCGACCATGTACTCGCCACCGAAGGCGTTGGTCGCGCGGGATTTGAAGAGCAGGAACCATGCGCCGACAGGACCGTAGGCGTCCTTGAAGCGGACCGGAATGAACCGGACTTCCTGGCAGGTTTGCTCGGCGCCGGCCTTGAGGGTGAAGTACAGCGACGAACCGGAGTTCCAGGGCGGGTACCAGGCGCGACCGAGACCTTCACCTGTGGAGCGCGGCTTGAACACGTGGACGGCGCCACCCATGGCACAGAAGACGGCCCGGGCTTTGAAGATGTAGAACTTGTTCTCGCGTACGGAGAAACCGTAGGCGCCGGCAACCTGTCCGTCCTTCATGATCGGGCCGACGATGAAAACGCGCTCGATGATGTTCTCGACGCCGAGGTGGTTCTTGGCCGCTTCGGCCACGATCACCTTGTAGGACTCACCATTGATCATGAGCTGCCAACGTCCCTCATGGACGTATCCGCCTTCTTCGGCCTTCCAGATCGGGAGGCCCCACTTCTCGAACAGATGGACGGAACCGTCCACGTGACGAGCGATGGAAGCAACAAGGTCGTCACGGGCGACGCCCATGAGATCCTGCTTGACGTAGTT
>QNFS01000343.1 GCA_003646415.1 Gammaproteobacteria bacterium | reverse complement strand
TTGCAGGAGTATCGATATTGAAGGCAATGCAGTGGAAGTGATAACAAAGGGCCGCCATGACCCCTGTGTGGGTATCCGGGCGACACCAATCGTCGAGGCCATGCTGGCGCTCGTGTTAATGGATCATGTGCTCAGACAACGGGCACAGAACGGCTAGTATCAGGGGTTTATATAAATATGAGTGAGCAATTGAATATTGCGGTGGTCGGGGCGACCGGTGCCGTGGGTGAAGCCATGCTGTCCATCCTTGCGGAGTACGGTTTCGGAGATGCTAACGTGCATGCGCTTGCCAGTGAACGTTCCCTGGGTAAAACGGTAGATTTCGGCAGACGCTACCTGGCAGTGGAAGTGCTGGATGACTTTGATTTCGCGGGTTGTGATTTTGCACTGTTCTCAGCAGGCGGGGGCATTAGCCTGAAATATGCGCCGCGTGCTGCCGAGGCGGGGTGCACGGTTATCGATAATACTTCAGCGTTCCGGCTTGATCCGGAAATACCATTGGTCGTGCCCGAAATCAATGGTGACCTGCTTGAAAACCTGGATGCCGGCAGCATCATTGCCAACCCCAATTGTTCTACCATCCAGATGTTGATTGCCATTGCGCCGATATACGCAATTGCCGGTATAAACAGGATAAATGTTGCGACTTACCAGTCGGTTTCAGGTGCCGGTAGTGAAGGCATGGAGGAATTGGCAAGACAAACCATGGACCGGCTGAGTTTCAAGGACGTCAAGCCATCTGTTTTTGCACAACCCATTGCTTTTAATGCTATTCCGGTCATTGATACCATGCAGGACAATGATTACACGCGGGAAGAAATGAAGCTGCATTGGGAGACTTGTAAAATTCTCCGTGACGACTCAATTGGTGTTAATGCGACCGCGGTACGCATACCGGTATTTTACGGCCACTCCGAGGCGGTACACCTGGAAACCTCCAGGGATATCAGCATGGAGGAAGTACGTGAAGCTATGCATAAGGCAGCCGGGCTTGTATTGATAGATGACACTGATCCAAAGGCACAGGTTACAGCGGTAACGCATGCCGCAGGGAAAGATGAGGTTTTTGTCAGCAGGTTACGCCGTGACCATAGCCATCCGAGGGGGATTAACCTTTGGGTTGTGGGTGATAATGTGAGAAAAGGGGCTGCATTGAATGCGGTACAGATATTGAAAATGATGGTTACGGGCAAAATGCCGGTGGAAACCTGAAGCAAGCAAACGTACACTCTTGTAAGTCGGTGTTGAATTCAACCACCTGACAGTCGGGGAATGACAGGGAAAAGCATGTACAAAAGAATTCATTGGGTAGTTATTGCCGTACTGGGTTTATTCAGCCCAGCATTATTTGCCTTGGGCCTGGGCGGAGCCGTAGTACAGTCCTATCTGGATCAGCCACTGGACGTCAGGGTTGAGCTAATCAGCCGGTCCAGCGAAGAATTGCAGAGTATTACCGTCGGTCTGGCTTCTGCGGACGATTTTGAAATGCTCGGCCTGAGCCGGTCAACCATCACAGTACCGCTTGATTTTCAGCTGGTTACGGACACGGCTAAACCATATATTCACATTACCAGTGACCTGAGAGTCAATGAGCCTGTAGTCCAGGTGCTGGTAGAAGTTGTCTGGGCAAGTGGAAGAATGTTGCGTGAATATACATTGTTCCTGGATCCGCCAACCATCGATTCACCGGCCCCGCCGGTAACGGTTAAAAGCGCGCCGAAGCCTACGCCGGTTGAAAAAACCATTGTGGAAGACAAACCCGCCCCCGCAGTTGTTCAGCGCACGCCCAAGCCTGAAGTACAAGAACCCGTAGCAGAAGAACCCGTAGCAGAAGAACCCGTAACAGAAGAACCGGTAATCGAAGAGCCAGCGGTAGAAGAAGCTGTTATCGAAGAGCTTGCAGTAGAAGAAGTCAAAGCAGAGGAAATTACTACCGAAGAGCCTGCCGTAGAAGAACCTGTAGCAGATGAGCCTGTAATCGAAGAATCTGCTGCAGAAGAAGCCGTAGCAGACGAACCTGTGATCGAAGAACCTGCTGAAGAAGAAGTCTCAGCAGCAGAAGCAGTAACAGAAGACCCAGTAGCAGAAGAACCCGCAGAAGAAGAGCTTGTTGTCGAAGAAGCTGTAATAGAAGAACCTGAACAGGAAGAGCCGGTAACGGATGAAACTGTCGCGGATGAAGAGCAATACACAGAATCAACTACAGATGAAATAGAAGAACCCGAAGCGGAGCAAGCTGAAGACCAATATTACGATGATGATGTTTATGGTCCGGTGGCACGGGGTGAAACCCTGTGGGGTATCGCCCGTGAATACAGCCGGGACAGTGGTTATTCAATCAACCAGACCATGCTTGCTTTGCAGCGCAAGAATCCCGAAGCGTTTTTCCGTGACAATATTAATTCTTTGAAAAGCGGTGCCATCCTGCGTTTGCCGGCATTCAATGAACTGGCTGAACTGACCTCACGTGAGGCGATGCTGGAAGTCATGCGCCAGGAAGAGGAAATCCGCACAGGCATCCGCACCGTTGCAGCGGATTACGATACTCCAATCGTGGCAGACAGTGGTGATTACCAGGACTCAGTCATTGAACAGATTCCGGAACCCGAACCCGAAGAGGATACCGGTCATCTGGAACTGG
>QNFS01000342.1 GCA_003646415.1 Gammaproteobacteria bacterium | reverse complement strand
GAGCGGTACAGTTGGTTTGTCCACCGGCCCTTTGTGTGGGGGAGGATGCAATGCAGTTGGGACAGGTTCCGGCACTGGGCGAGCACAGCGATGCGATTCGCGATGAATTTGCCTGAAACCTTACCCGCCGCAGTATACTAGGTATCAGATGCTTCCGTTCCCACCGTACACCAGGTGGTTACACGCTCGCACGATACCGTTAGAATAGACACTCCGGGATTACTGGCATGTGTGCCATGCCCCGCATACTGGGAGACCTGCCTGTGTCGAAAGCGGGGCGCACGATCGGATTGCTACTTACCTGTGCCATGTTTGCATTCAGTACTCATATATTCATACAAACCGGTGACTGGGTGGCAGCGGTATTTGCAGTGGGCAGTCTGGGCTATGGCCTGTTTTTTCTCAGTGCGGCCACAGGGAATGATTCTTGAAGAGCTTGCCCCGACTTACGCCAGTAGCACCCCTGTGTTTCTTTTGGCTTGTACTGCTGACTGGTTGCGCCAGTATCGCACCGCAACTCGACCCACCGAAAGTCAGTATCGAGAGTTTTACCAGTCTTCCCTCCCCGGGCGGCGCGCCACGCTTTGAAATAAAATTACGGGTGGCCAACCCTAACAAACAGACGCTGGATATTGCAGGGATCAGCTACAGCGTCGAGCTGCTTGGTAGGGAGGTAATCAGTGGCGTCACCAATAATGTGCCAACGATTGAGGGTTATTCAGAGGAAATAGTGACCCTGGAGGCCAGTTTGCAGCTATTTCAGCTGTTGCGCCTGCTGAGCGGCCTGGATCGTACCCAGGCTGATGCCCTGGATTATCGATTCTCGGCAAAAATCGACTTTAATGGCTTTGTGCCGACCCAGCGTATAGAGGAAACCGGGGAGATCACCCTGTAGGGTCCCAGGTGACTATGTAGCTAACATATTATTTCCGGCTCCTGCTAGAGTGATGACCTTAACGGTGCTTGCAGGTGCGAAAAATCGAAGATGCGCGATTTGCTGATTTTGACAATGATGGAAACATTGACGCCGTTGTTACTGCCACCGAAAACCCCTTGCTGTCAGCCCCATAGTGATTGAACGAAAATTCCCACGATAATCACCGGACACACCAGCTTCACATACCAGGGCCAGATCTTCCAGAACAGGCTATGCTCCACACCCGGGTTGCCCTTGCGCAGTTCCTGTAACAGTGCGTCTCTGTGCCATACCCAGCCTGCGTACAGGCAGAACATGAAGCCCAGCAGCGGTTGGCTATAACGTGTTGTAAAGGCGATAACCAGCCCGAACAGGGCTTCGAAGTTCAGCAGGATGACGATGCTGGCTATAGCGATGATGCCGCCAATGGTGAATACGGCAGTTTTCCTTTTCAGGCCATGTTCCTCAATAACGTAGGCGACCGGCACTTCCAGCATGGATATTGATGAGGTGAGGGCGGCGGTACTCATCAAGAAAAAAAAAGTAAAAGACACAACAATACCGGTAAAGCCCATGGTGGCGAAGAGTTCCGGGAGTACGGTAAATATCAGCGTGTCTTCCGATATCAGTTCGCCGGTCGCGCTGAAGATTTCCACCCCGTTGTGCAGGGCGACATACATGGCCGGTAATACCAGGAACCCGGCCAATACGGCGATCAGAATATCCACCAGGGTCACCAGGCCACCCACTACCGGCAGGTTTTCATCATCGTTGATGTACGAGCCGTATATCAGCATGGTACCCACGCCCAGGGATAACGAGAAGAAAGCCGCACCCAGTGCGGCGATAATCAGCTTCGGCGACAGGGCCCGCTCAAAATCCGGTAGCAGGTAGACCCTTAAACCATCCATGGCTCCGTCCAGTGTCAGCACGTAGACTACCAAAAGGAACAGGGTAAGCAGCAGGGCGGGCATAAGCCTGGCAGACCAGCGCTCGATGCCGTCTCTTACACCTGCCGAGATTATGCCTATGGTAAAGGCCATAAAAATCAGCATGAAAAGCACGTTGCGCCCTATGCCAAAAGAAGTCAGCCATGACACAAGCACCGCCATGTCTAACAAGCTGGCCAGGGAGGACAGGCAAAAAGCGAGCATCCAGCCCGCGACGATGGCGTAAAAGCTGAGAATCAAGCTGGCAACAATAAAACCGGCGATACCGGTGGCTGCACCAAGGTTGCGCAGTGCAGTGTTGGGAGAAATCAGACGCAGTGCATTCACCGCATTGGCGTGCGCGTGGCGTCCGATGATCAATTCTGCCATCAAAGCAGGGTAGGCCAGGGTGAAGGCGAGCACCAGGTAAACCAGCAAAAAGGCGGCGCCGCCGTTACTGGCAGCCTGAGTGGGAAAGCCCCAGATATTACCCAGACCTACAGCACTGCCCGCCGCGGCCATTACAAAACCAAAGCGGGAGCTGAACTCACCTCTAGGAGATGCCATGCAATGATCTTAATCCATTTATTATTCAAGGCGCAGTGTAGCACGAAGCTTGTACAGCATGGATTGATTGATAGAATCGAGACAGTCATTTTCGGGTCTTGTGCCTAGCCAAACCCAGGGTGGAGTATGCTATTATGCGGCCGCCTTCGATCAGGAGGTCATCATGCGATGTAGGTTATGCCCGGGTGGTGGAATTGGTAGACACAGGAGACTTAAAATCTCCCGATCG
>QNFS01000341.1 GCA_003646415.1 Gammaproteobacteria bacterium | reverse complement strand
GCGATAGACGATACCCAGGGCTTTGCCCATGATGGCCGGTTGGCTAGCGAACAGGAACCGAAGCTGATATGGCACGCTCAACACCCATTGGCGCATGGGCTGATGCGGTAAAATCTCGTCGACCAGCAGTGCTGCACTTTCCGCCATGCGTCGTGCACCGCAACTCGGACAGAAACCACGACGCTTACAGCTAAAAGCAAGCAGTCGCTCAGCGTGACAGGTAGCACAACGCAAACGCAAGAACCCGTACTCCAGTCGACCGCATTTCAGGTATTCATCAAACTCTCGACGAACATATCTGGGCAAAGGTCTGCCCTGGTCGGCCATCAACTCTGCTAACTCAGGATAATATCGTTCAAGCAGTTGATACAGAAGCGTTTGCTCAGGACGATGCTGTGCGTAACGAAATCCTTTCGTGGCAGTGCTGGCTTCCAATCCAGCAGCGTGTTGTTCCATCTTCGCTTCCTTGCGTAACGGTAGTTCAGATCAAGGTTAGCACATATTCAGATCTGATTTCATGCGATCAGCGCTCCAGCATGTTATCGGCAATATCTGAATCATTTCAGTGTCCATGTTAAACTGTACCCACAGACCTGATTTGTCGGCTTAAACGCTCAGTTTTATGGGCGAAAAGAGCACTCTAAGATTAAGAGTTCATCCTCTCAATTTGCTCGTTCCAGTTTAAAGTGGCCGTTTCTACCTTGAAATTGAGGCTCTAAGCCAAAAATGGACTCTGAAATCGGGGTGATTGCGTTGATAATCTATAACTTACCTTGGTCCGACCCCAGTTTCTTTCCAGATATGCAATTAAGCAGCACGGCATTCAGCCAGGGCGGAGCTATTCCTGCTCGCTACACCGGGGAAGGGGAAGATGTTTCACCGGAACTCTCCTGGCCATAAAGCACCATATATGTGAAGTTGTAGCCATATTTCATATTTAAATAGCATATATGGCGTCCGATCCTTATTCGCCATATATGATGTGTTATGCTATTATTAACCTACTAACATAACATATATGGTGATTTATGATAGATTTTGAAGCAATGAATACAGATCACATCCTACAAAAAATGGGTGACTCCATTCGCGGAGCTAGAGTATCTCAAGAGCTAACAATGAAAGATCTCGCGGAGAAAAGCGAAATTAGTGTGACAAGCTTATCCAGAATAGAGAATGGAAAAACAAATCCAACAATAATGATTTTGGTAAGAATCTTTACAGCTCTCGGAAGAGAAAAAGAGATAGCTAATCTCACTACTGTCCGGAAGAAAAATCAAATAAATTCAATTGCTTACTCATGTCGGATCCCTCTGGTTTGTATTGCGAATTCATAAGCAGTTGATCTAATGTGATTTTCTCGAACAAGGTGAGACTTAGAATCTGTAAAATTGTGTAGAGCTCGACCTTGAGATTGAGTCGTTTCTTGATGATCGCGACCAGAACATAAACTGAAATGGCGATCCATATCTGAGTTTTCACGGCGTTCTGCGACGTGCCAAAGAATGATTTGATTCTCAGATGCTGTTTTATCCATTTGAAAAAAAGTTCCACCTGCCATCGATACCGATAGAGATCGGCTACGGTCTGAGCTGGAATCGCAAAGTTGTTGGTCAGGAAATTGAAGGTCTTGCCGGTTTTGGCATCGTAATATTTGATCCGACGTAATGGTTGAGGGTAGTCTTTCTTCGACGCCACGCCCGTCAGCACAATGGTTTGGTCGCACCGTAATCCGTTGGACTTGTCGATGGCGTTGGAATAGCGGCGCTTGTATTTGGTATTGCTTTTGGCGCGAAGCACAAAGAACGAACCCGCCTGGTCTAAACGAAAAAGGCGTTTGAAATCTAGATAGGCGCGATCCATGATGTAAAAAGCTCCGGGCTCTGGGATCAAAATATCGAGCACGTTGACATCGTGCAGTTTGCCATCTGAAATATGAATGAACGTTGGTATATTGCCGCGTAAATCGAGCAAGGTATGGAGCTTGACGGCTGATTTGGTTGAACGAAACTTTGCCCAGGGAAATGCTGAGAGGCATAGATCGATGGTGGAGGCATCGAGTGCGTAGATCGTATTGTCGAGATCCAGTCCCAGCTCTTCTTCGGCATACATCGGTCTTGCGATCTTTATCAACGACTGAGCGAAGTCGGCATAGATTCTCCAGTCGCGTTGCTGATTGACATCGGCTAGTGTGCTTCGAGAAACGGCGGTACGAATCCCCATGTGGTAAAGCTTGTTCTGTTGAGCGCGAAGGCAGGCTTCGATATCGCGCAGACTTTCCCGGTGGGTAAGCTGGGCGAATGCCATAACCAGATACTGATCCAGACAGTGAAATGTCTGGACATACCGTTCGCCCTGGTAGCGACGCACGCATCGGCGAAACGTATGCAACGGCAAGTGATCGGTGATCTGAGAAAAAACGAGTTTCCCTTCGTACATAATTTAGCCCGCAAAAGCCAAATTTTAACGAAAGACGGGTTTTTTTACAGTTGAAGTCGGTGACACCCATTATTAAGCTGTTTTTGCTATCATTACAATCAGTTACACTTGGATTAAATCAGGTCTTCCGGACAGTAGTGACTTATAGTATCAATTTTGACACCGAGATCACAGAGAGTGTAGAAACACACAAAATCGCTTTT
>QNFS01000340.1 GCA_003646415.1 Gammaproteobacteria bacterium | reverse complement strand
CGATGTAAAGGAATTTTTAGCAAAGGTAGACCGAGGAATTGACCCTAATACTGCCGTTGATTTGGTTATTCAGGATGTACTAAAAAAGAGGGCACAGCTTAGTAAGTACCTAGAAAAACAAGGGGTATCTATTGGCGAATTCAAACGCTCTGCGCCAGACAGCAGCAAAAAAACGAAAGCAAGCAGCAAGAAAGCAATATCAAACGCGTCGGTAGCTGGTGCTAAGGATTTGAAGGGTGGCAAGTACACCATTAATTATCATAACGACTTATTGGGCGCTGCCAACGAAGGGCGATTGAGCTTGAGTGACTTTCAGGCCGGTCTTAATGCGCTGCTCGACAACAAAGAAGACGTGCTGGAAAGACTATCAAAGTACACCAAAGGCGTATTGTTCAATATGGCAGGAGCCTACCTTGACAGCACAACAAAGAAAGACGAACTGGTTACATCAGCATACGATAGGATTTATAGGTTTTATGTGCTGGACAAAGAAGTTCCAGCACTTAGCTTTTTCATGGGCGAGCAGCAAGCAGCGCAAAAAAAGCATGACGAAGACGTTTTAGCGATAGCAAGGTCAGTAACTGAATCAGACCTAAAAGACTGGGCAGAAAGTAGAGCTGAGGCTGTAGCCAAAAAAGCTCAAAGAAAGGCAGAATTTGAAATGGCATTGAGCAAGCCTGAGTCACTGTCTGATTTTAACATTTACATAAACCATCAAATGCGTAACGGGGCTGAAAGCAAAGAGGCCGCTAGGATGCTACTTAGCCCGAAGCAGAGACGGAAATTAGATAAATTAAAGGCGGAGAGTAGCCGAGATAAACGCGCGGCTCTGATGGAGAAAAACCGCACATCAATGGCGGCAGGCGGCAATGTTGAGAATGCAGAGATTATTGCAACGAAGCACACAAAAAAAGGGCACGACCTTTATGTTGTTAGGGCTGGTGATCGTGTAGAGAAAGACGTTTACCGAGAGTGGTTATCTGTAGCCAAGCGACTGGGTGGTTACTACTCTCGTTTCAGAGGTAATGGCGCTGTAGCCGGCTTTCAGTTTACAGAAATGGATTCAGCTGAGGCTTTTAGAGATCACATTTCCAAGGGTGATAATGATTCCGCGAAAAACAAAATGGCGGAACGCATGAACGCTTTTGAAGATAATCGCTCACAGTCTTCGGTTGAAAGGCTAAATGTGATGGCTGATAAAATCGAGAGCAAAGGCAATGACTCATTAAGTTCGGATAGGAAGGCCAACACAGCTAGGCGGGCAGGTATGGCCGCTAGAGCAATTGAAGCTGCGGAAGCCGATATAGCTCTAGCTAAAACAATGAGGAATATTGCCAAGAGAATAGAGTCGGGTTCGGCAGAATTACTAGATCAAGTTAGGACAAAAGCGCAAGTTGAAATGCTTACATCTATGGCGCGGCTTGCGCGGTCCGCACAGGTTAGAGCAAAAGACCTTTCTTACGCTGAATCACAGAAGCAAGAAGCTACTCCATCTGACGCTGAGACAGTCGATTATGCCGTGTGGCCTGAGTATACGGCATATCGCTCAGATATAGCGGCTATGGCTAGGGAGGCGCTAGAACAGGGCGGCATGAAGCAGATAGGGGCTAAGATATTAAAGGTGGCTGATGATATTACGCCAGAATATATTGACTTTGCAAAGGAAAATATCAACCTAGTCGCTACGTTCATGTCACAAGGAAAACCTCTTCCGGCCTTCAAGTCGAAGAAGGCAGTCGAAGAGTTAATTCATCGCTCAGGGTTTAAAGGGAGAGCAATTGTTCTTTCGGTTAAGCGAGGGGAGAACCGAGTTATTTTAAGTCCTTCCGAAGCAATTAAGCGTGGCGTTTGGGACGGCAATAACGACAAAAGGATAACCCTAGACCCAAGCCTCATTGAGCCACTTATCGGTAAAGCCAGAAAATCACACGGCATGAGTGTGCCTTGGTACTTTGACAGCGTAAAAGATAAGCGTGTAAGGCTTGCCAGTATGGGGGTTAATAACGAATACGAGCTAAGAACTGCGCTGGGTGAATTTATTAGCATTAACGTCAAGCCAGTCCAGCCAAGCAAGATAAAAGAAATGGAGCGAGCGATGATAGGCCGCGCCAAAGACGGCCTTGATTTCTTCCCAACGCCATCGGGCACTGCTGATGAAATGGTCAGTGTTGCGGGCATAGAGAGCGGCATGACTGTGCTTGAGCCTTCTGCCGGAATGGGTCACATCGCAGAGAGAATACGCGAGTCTGGTGTTGAGCCTAGCGTAATTGAGTACAGCAACAAACGAAGCGAACTGTTAAAAGAGAAAGGGTTTAATGTCGTTGGGGATGACTTCCTTGAATTCGACGAGGGCACTTATGATCGAATAATAATGAACCCGCCTTTCTCTGATAAAAGGGATGTTGCCCACGTCAAACACGCCTACGACATGCTTAATACCAATGGTCGATTGGTTGCGATTATGAGTGAGCATGTATTTTTTGCTTCAGATAAAAAAGCCGTAGCGTTTAGAGAATGGCTTGATAAGGTTGGCGCAACAGATGAGAAGCTGGAGGCCGGAACATTCAGCGATGCAAGTTTGCCGGTAAACACCGGTGTCAATGCGAGAATGGTCGTTATTGATAAAAAGTCGGTGCGATTCTCAAGAGCGCCTACACAGG
>QNFS01000339.1 GCA_003646415.1 Gammaproteobacteria bacterium | reverse complement strand
GGAGTTTTCCGGGTCTTTTTTGTCGGAAAACTCGTTTTTCCAGCACGCGGAGGGCAGTTTTGCGAAATCGGAGCGCGACATCGGCGCCGCGACGATGTCGGGGGCCATTCTGGCGATTGTGGCGAGGTCACATCCGCAAAGACCGCAGATTCCGGTTTCCCGGGATTTTAAATCCGACAAACCGACCAAAGCACGCATCCGTTTCCTGGCGGCGCGCTCCAAAGGGTTGGGGTTGCGTTGCGGGTCGTGCCGGCACGGGCAGGTGGAGCAAATCTCCAGCCGCTCCTGCGTTTCCCGCGCCTCGCAGGTCACCGGGGAGCCGGTGGCTTTTGCTTTCAGGGCGCCGGCGTAGGCCATGGTTCCCTTGAGAAAACCCATCATGCCAATGGACCCGTCCGCCACCCACAGCCTGTGATGGTTGTCGTAAAGGCGCAGCGCGGTGTGCTCCTCGACCCGCTGGTGGGAATCATCCGGAGAATAGCCGTTGGCCACCAGGTGTTCGGCCACGTCGGTGACCACGTCGTAAAAAACGGATCCCTTGAATTTCGCGCCCGTCTCCGGGACGGAGCAGGTGAATCCGCCCGGCGGCGCGTTGTCGAGGGATTTCAGCCAGAATTCTTTTTTCATGATTGTTCAGCGCCAGCGGGAATATGAAATTTGGAACCACGCCCAGCGAAACCACCACTGTTTGGCTCCCCGGCGTTTGGCCTCCTCGTTGATACAGCCGCGGTGCCGGGCGAAAACGGGACGCCACCAAAACCCGAACGGGTTGAAATCAAGTGTGAGTTTGGTGGCGCGCAGCGGGTATGGTATCGGGTTTTTCATTGGTATAGTCGGTTTGTTGGTTGTTGTGTTAGTATGGATGGATGGATCAGTAGTTCCGGGACACCATGGCCGCGTGGTTCCAGCGCTTGCGGCGGTCCAGGCGCTCGCGCATCTCCGCCCAGCCGGTGGTTTGTGATTCGGCCAACGGGGTTCCGGTCCCGGGGGCCAGGACGCCTTTGGTGTAGAGCATGTCGGACACGCAGGCCACGGAGTCCAGCTCGTCCGGGGAACGCCCGCCGTTGACCATGCGCCACTCTTTTTTCGGGCACAGTTTGATCCGCCGGTTGTTGGAGTCGTCGTCGCGCTCCTGGTCGATGTTGCGGGTGGTTATCTGGTGAACGACCTCGGAGTCAAGCCCCCGGACCTGTCCGAAGCGGCAGAACTCCGCGAGGGTCATCACCAGCTCGGTCGCCCGGTCCTGGTAGCGTTCCTTGCAGGTCTGCGGCACGCCGGTATGGACGCGCCGCTCGCTCGGTCCTCCTTCGGCGGACACCCGGAACGCGCCCCGCGATCCGACCGCGTTCTCAATGGCGTCGATCAAAGCGCCCTGGTTGCCGGAGCTGTCGGCGGCCAGCCGGGACACGGGCACGCCCCAGTTGTCCAGGGTCTTGGCGGCCCACTCGCCGATCTGCCCGCTGATGTTGCACTTGGTCATGGCCGGCTTGCAGTAGTCCCGGCCCGCGACGGCCATCACGGTGGCGCCGCCCATAATGGTTCCGACCCGGATCCGGTAGAGCACGATTTTGTCCTTGGCGCCGGTGCTGCCGTCGAATCCGGCGTATTCGGTGTATCCGGACTCCCACACCGCGGGGGCCATCGCGTTCGCGCCCACCAGATCCTGCTCGGTGATGGGCACCATCAGCAGGCCCTCGGGCGGTATCCTTCCCACAATGTAGGACCAGTAGTAGCGCGAATCGGTGCCCTCGTTGGCGGTGATCGATTTCGCGAAACCCGGCTGGATCATAAAATCCAGCCGTTTCGCCTCCGCCTTCGAGTCGAAGCTGGGGGCCTTGCGGCCATCGAAAACGATGCACAGACCGGGTTTGCCGTTGAACTCGTTGATTGTCTCCCACCTGTCCGGCTGGCGCGTCTGGATGTATTTGCGGTCGTGGTCGGCGGGCTCGGAGTGTTTGCCAAGCGGGGAGAGCCAGCTGTCGGGGTTGCCGATGAACAGTTCCTTGTATTCTCCGGACGCGCCCAGGTTGTTGCGGACTTTGAGCACCGAATGGGAGCAGCCCTGCGGTTCGTCCACGATGAGTCTTACGCGGGGAACGTGGACCCCCAGAAACCGTTTGAGGTCCTGGAACGAATCACCGGGCTTGTTGGAGATCGCGACCACCCCGGTGCGTTGTCCATCGTCGCTGGATGTTATCAGGCCCTTGGGATTCTGCTTCCTTAGTTTGCCAAGCCGCAGTTGTTTCGGCAGGTTGGATCGCCACTTGATCATGGACCCGAACATCCGGTCATCATGCTTGTCAATCGGATTGGTGATCAGCAAAGTGTAAGTCTTGCCGGGATCATACATCAGATCCATCAGGGCCAGCATGCCCGCCATGCCCGACTTGGTGGTGGAGCTGGCTCCCCAGACAGTGAGGACGTTAGTGTCGCAGTAAGCTTCTCCCAGGTCGTCCACCCATCGGTGCCACTTGAACACATCCTCCGGGAACAGACACTTGATCGAATTTCGCAGGTGCTCCCACTTGCTTAGTGTGCGGGCCGCGTTTTCGCGCAGCTCGTCGTTGCCCCATAACATCAGCTCCACCCGCCACGGATCCTCGAAACAGGGATTCCCGAACTTGATTCCGTATTTTTGTACCACTCGGTTTTTTGAACTTGGTTTTGCGC
>QNFS01000338.1 GCA_003646415.1 Gammaproteobacteria bacterium | reverse complement strand
TCCGATCCCAATTCAGCGGATCCGATCCCTCCGGCCGGCCCCATGATTTCCACCGAAAGATTACTCACCAGATCGGGACGATCGAATTCCACCTCGAAGTCGAAAGGAAATCCCGCCAGCATTCGATACCAGAACCTCGGCACTCCCGTTTCCGGGACTTCATGCTCTTTCCATTGCAGGATGTCTCCGAATTCCGTTAAGAGATCTGCTTCGCCGGTGAAGGCCAGGATCAATCTGGCTTCTTCGGCATCGTCGACTTGATCCAGTGGTTGCTTGAAACGCACCCTTAAGGGACGTGGAAGCAAAGGGTTGTGCAAGACCTCAAACGACTCGGACCGAGTTGTGTTCCCGTCGGGATCGGTTAATTCCGCCGTCAGGGTGTGCCAATAGGGGATCTGAACCACAGCCAGATCGGTGGTGACAGTCCAGAACCCTCCATGTGAAACCTCGGTTTGCCCGATCAGTTCCCCGTCGTCGAAAATACGGAGCGTCCCAATCCTTGATCGCCCGGACAGTTCGACCTGCTCGGTCGGGACGACCGAAGGTCCGGTGATGGTCGGAACCTGAATCAGTAAAATGGTTTCGATTCCGATGGATTCGGTGATGGCTGCACCCTCGCTGCCGAAGGTCAGGGCTGCGGGTACGACAATATTGGACTGTTCGGCCAGATCGGTTACCTCCAGCATGAATCTGAAATGGAGGAATTCACCGCTTGCAATACTCGGCAGTCGATAGGTTGTTCCTGTTTCGGTTGTGTTGCCCTCGACAGGCTCTCCAGAAGCAATTGCACTATTCGCAACCAACTTCAGCTCAGCTCCATGCTCGAGGTGAACCTCACAGTTGGTCAGTGGCTTGGTCAACGGATTCTTCAGGCTGATATCTCCATAAACCAGCGAGTTTTTCAAAAGTACATCGGGAGAGAGCCGGTAGCTGGAACCTTGCCAGTTTGCTACAAATCCCTGGGGTTCGAAGCGCAAGGTTCCAAGGTCGTTCTCGCCCGGCCCAAATGGACCGGGGAGTTCGATCTGTCCGAGAAGCCCGGCGCCAGGTGATATCCGTATCCCTGACGATTCCTGCGGTACAGGGAATTCGAGTTGGGGTCCGGAGCCGGTGAGCCAGGTGCTCGAGCCTTGTTGACTGTTTCGATAGGTAAGGTGCCACAGCTGGTCTGGATCGATGGGTTGACCATCGTGGGCGACGAGATTCGCTGTCAGATAGGAAGACGCATTCATGTGTAGCTGTACACTTGGGATGATGATAAGAGGATCCCCACCTGTGAGTATGGGGAGGCTGACTCGATCAAATCCGATTTCCGCTGCGTTGATGGAAAGGGTGAAATGGGTTCCTTCTTTGGCCAGCAAATCCACCGACAGACCGGTGGCATCACCGCTCCGGGTTGCATTATTGAAGAGTCTGTCGTCTTCAACCAACTCGACGCGGATCCTGCTTGCTATGGGGAATTCGCCTGGTCGGACGGTGACCGAACGGTCCGATGCGTATTGGAGTTCCAATTCTTCCACCCGGACAGTGTAGTCCGTCAGTTTTTCAAGTTGGATGTTCAAGTTGGTCGTTCCACCGCCCGTTACATCTACCGTCTGCTTGAAGAACCAGCGGGAGCGTCCTCGGTCGGAACCGGCCACGCTCACGAAGGTTTGACCGTAAACGGGTTCGAGGATAAAGGATCCATCATCCTCGGACAGAACACCGGTATGGTGGATTATACCAGGATTGACGCTTCCTGCTCGGATAAAGATTCTTACCGGCGATCCGTCCGGGTAGGTTACTTTGCCTGCTATGCGGGCGGGAGGTAGCCATTGGTCGCTCCGCTCCATGGTCAGATTTCCAACCATTCCCAGGTCGGGAATCGTTATGGCGTGAGGACCGGATGAGATATCCCAAGGTTCCCGCTGCAGTCGATAGATGACTTCTGAGCCCGGGATAAAAACCAACCCCGGCGCCGCATCGACCATCCCGTCCTCACCTGCTTCTCCCCATCCGATCAGTCGATCCGTATCCACTTCATAGAGACTGATGAGGAATCCGCCTCTCGACGTTCCGTCCATATCCTTCAGGGCAAAGAGGGCGGCCGTCGCAGGCTGCAGCGATTGTTCCAAGGTGGTCACCAGGCCGGAGTGGAGGACGACGTCTTCCAGGCTCTGTACCACCCGATTGCCCTGTAATACGCGGAGTCGGTAATCGGCACCCGGCGGAAGGCCTCCTTTTTCGATCGAAGTCGCTCCGGTGATGGCTCGACTGCAGCCGGCCTGCGCAGTTTCGCTCCAAAGGCTGAACACCATCCCGGTGGCAAAGTCGTCTTCACTTCCCTCAACTGTGATCTCGAAAAATGCTTCGACTGCCAGCGGGAATCCGGAAACCTGAAGGGAAACCTCGCTGCCGAATCCGTCAGTGAGCATACCCTCTATGGCATCCACCCTCGACGTGCTATCCGGCAAGATCCAGGAACCTCTATAGGATCCGGGCGATTCAGGGTTTTCGGTCAGTCCGATCTGGGCTTCCGCGGTCTCGGTGCCTCCTGAGGGCTCAAGCGGATTGATCCACCTTTCATAACGGATACTTGCCGATCCGGTCCGTCCAGCTTCTGCGGCCATGGACACGTTGATCTGCCCGCCAATGGCCAGGAGTGCCAGGCTATTGGTGGTGAGCGGGAGTTCCG
>QNFS01000337.1 GCA_003646415.1 Gammaproteobacteria bacterium | reverse complement strand
AGGTGACCGAGCAGCAGCTTGGCGCTGTGGTCGGTGGCGCGAGCGCGCTCTCGCGAGGCTTCGGCGCTCCTTTCGAGCTGTTCTGGATCGATGCTGCCGCGAGCTTCGAGGGCGGCGCGGGCCGCGCGAGCGCCATGCTGGTAGGCGCGCAGCAAGGCGGTCAGCAGCACGGTGGTGCCCGCCTTGGCGAGCGCGGCGTGGCGCAGCGGCGGAAGCGCCTGGGCGATGCGATCGGTGAGTCCAAGCAGAGGCCCGGCGATCGATTTGACGGAGCGAAATGCGCGCTCGACAGTGGCTTTTCCGATGGGATCGGCCTCGCGCTGAGGAGCGTGCTCGGCCTCGAGGTCATCGAGCGCTTGGCGGGTGTGCTTGGCCAAGTAGGGGGTACCCTGATCGGTGATGGCCTGGGCGCCGGGGCGATCACGGAGCGCTTCGGTGAGGACTTGAGCGACGAGTTCGGCGCTCTCGTGGTCGTCGACGAGGACCGCGTCGAACAGGGCCTGGTCGCGTCCCCCGATGTCCTGGGCGGCGATGAGCTTGAGCGGGATGCCGAAGGCCGACAGGTCGGTGGTGTCGGCGCCGACTTGCGTGCCGGGCAGCAGGACGTCGAAGCCAAAGCGTCCACGCCGGGTGCGGCGACGGCGCTTGGATGGCTCCTCTGCCGATGGCGCGGACCTGGGCGGGGCCTGGGGCGGCCGGCGCTGCCATTGCCGCAGGGTGCGCTCGGGGATGTGGAGCGCCTCGCAGAAGCGCTTCTGGGTCAGGCCCTGCAGCTCCCGCAGGCGCAGCCAGGCCCCGACCACGAGCTCGCCGACGAGCCTGCGGCGAAGCGTCAGGCGTCGGAGCAAAGCCGTGGCTACTTCGAGCAAGGCGGTGGTGATGGCGAGCTCGACATCGAGCCGCCCCCGGTCGTGCTCACGTGGAGGGCGTCCCCGGCGTGTCAGCACCGCCACCACCGCCTCGAAGCGCTCGATGGCGAGACTGACCAGCCGGCTCAGCCGCTCGGGGCCCACGCCCTGCTCCGCGCAGGCGCTCTGCAGATCCACGGCGAGCCAGCGCCGCTGGAAGCGAGCCACCACGCCGAGGGCGATGAGGGCAAGCAAGGAAGTTGGCTTCGGAGCAAAAGCATGAGAGCGAGACATCGGCGGTGGTGCGGTGCGGAGAGGACTAGAGAACTTCGCTGCTACCGCATCCCCGCCTCTTTGGCTTACTTGTCGACAGCGCCGAGCTCGATGCGGGCGCCGCAGAATCGGAGCTCCATCACCCCGTCCACCAAGACGAGCCGCAGCACCTCCATGGGCGCGCCCGTACCCGTTGCGCCGAGCTCCTCGATGGCGACGCCGGCCGGGGCCAGCAGCGCATGGGCCCCCTGGCGCTTCCGGCTGACCGCATCGATGGTGGCGAGCACCTGATCGGCGCGACCGAAGAAACGGTCGGCGGGGGTGAGCCCGTCGATCCCCATGTGGGCGCGCTGCTCGTTGTACTCGGCGAAGAACACCTCGAGTCGCCGGGCAGCATCGTCGCGGTCATGGAATTCGAACACCTCCCACAGCTCGCGCTTGAGCGTGCCAATGGCGCTCTCGACCTTGCCGCCGCCCTTGGGACTGTAGGCGTGGCCGACGACGTGATCGATGAGCTCGACCTCGAGATAGCGGGCGAAGTCGCCTTCCTCGGTCTTGGCCACGAAGGCCCCTCCGCGATCGGTGCGCACCGCCTCGGGCTTGCCGTGGCGAGCGATCGCCCCCATCAGCGTCTTGGTCGCCATCTCGCTCGTCGGGCTGTCGCACAAGGCGTGGCCGACGATGTAGCGACTGAAATCGTCGAGGATGACCAGCACCTGCAGCTTGTCGCTACCGACGCGCACGTCAGTGTAGTCGGCCTGCCATAGCGCGTTTCGGCGCGGCGCCTCGAAGCGGGTCGGCTCGGGCCCCTCCGGGCGGCCGGGCCCATGCACCAGCTGGTAGCCCTCCTTCTTCAGCACCCGAGCGATCGCCTTGTTGCTCAGCCGCCAGCCCTTGAAGCGCTTGAGCTGCGCGCGCAGCTGCGCCGGACCCATCGATGGCCGCTTTTTCTTCAGCTCGAGGATCGCCGCCACCTCGTGCTCGCCGAGCCCCTGACCGGGATCTTTCGGCGCATACGGCGACGGCTTGTCTTGGCTCGCCCGCTTGGAGCCCGCCGAGGCGGCCACGGTAGCGGCCTCGGCTACCCCCGCCGTCTCGCTCGGTGAGTCGCCACCACTGCCGTTGCCTTCCGCTTCACGCACCCAGCGGCGCACCGACTCCACGGTGGTGCCCATCAGCTCTGCGATCGACGCGCGTGGCAGCACCCCAGTGGCCGCCAGCGCCAGCGCCGCTTCCTTCTGCTTGGACGTGAACCGCCGCCCCTGCAGCCCCTTGCCCGCGCTCCCGTTGCTCTTGCTCGCTGTCTTCTTCATGACGCCTCCAGACCAGCTCATCGCTGGCCTGCGAAGCGTCCACCCCCTCCTCAGCTCACGCTGCCACTTGCGGAATTTCCGGGGGTGTTTGCGGCAACACGTGGGGCGTCACAACACCTAGGACCGGGTCGAGACAGTCCAAGGGGCCGGATTCCGTTATCAGGCTTCCTCGCCATGCTCGCGCCTGTCTCAGGTCGCGCTCGACTGCGACAGCAGTTTCAACCGTGCGATTGAGAAGCACCAGCT
>QNFS01000336.1 GCA_003646415.1 Gammaproteobacteria bacterium | reverse complement strand
TGCTTCGATGTGCGCGGCGGGGTTGCTACACCCTCGTCGGTCAACCCTTGACCGACCCTGCCGTCAGGCCCCTCACGAAGTAGCGCTGGAGTGCAAAGAACACGGTCAGCGGGAGGATCATCGTGATGAGCGCGCCTGCGGTGAGAAGATGCCATGCCTCGCCACGGTTCCCGTTCAGATCAACGAGAGCAAGGGTCAGCACCCGTACATCCGGTGTTCCGCCAAGGAACACGAGCGCTACGAGGAAGTCGTTCCACACCCATAGGAACTGGAAGATCGCAAACGATGCAAGCGCGGGAACGGAGAGAGGGACAACCAACCTGCGGAAAATGTCGAAGTGGGACGCACCATCGATCTGGGCCGATTCTATGGTCGATCGTGGCAACGTTCCTATGTAGTTACGCAGCAGGTAGATCGCAAGCGGCAGTCCGAACCCCGTGTGTGCAAGCCACACCGCAAGGAACGTTCCGTTCAAGCTGAGACTTGTGTACATCCGAAGAAGCGGAATGAGAGCCATCTGGAGCGGCACCACCAACAAGCCGACAACGACCACGAAGAGCCAATTGCGCCCAGGGAAATCCATCCACGCGAACGCGTACGCCGCAAAGGCTGCGACAGCGATCGGTATCACCGTTGCAGGGATCGTCACAGCGAGTGAATTCAGAAACGCGTTGCCGAATCCGTTGCTGAAGAGAACCGTTTCGTAGTTCTCGAGGGTCCACTGGGCCCAGTCCATGGGCAGAGCGAACGCCGTCCACCACCCACTCGTGTTCACAGCTTCCTTTGTCCGGAAGGACGACACGATCAGCCCGAACGTCGGGATGGTCCACATGATCGCCATGATGACGATGACGATCTTCGACCATGGGTTCGAATACCAATGGTGCATCTTCTTGCCCACGGCAGTCGGTGTATCGACGGTAGTCATCGAATCGCCTCCTCGGCCTTGAACCGTTTGACGTTGAAGACCATGACGGGAATGATCGCAACGAACAGCACGACCGCGATAGCAGCACCCCGGCCGTTGTTCCCGAACCGGAAGAACCAACGGATCATGCGTTCGGCGATCACCTCGGTGCCGAACTCTCCGTTCGTCATCACCCACACGATGTCGAAGACCTTCATGACGGTGATGATCGCGGTCGTCATGACAACCACGATCGTTGACAGGATCGAAGGAATCGTGATCCTGCGGAACACCTGGAACTCGTTCGCGCCATCGATACGAGACGCTTCGATGATGTCCGCCGGAACACCTTTGATCGCGGCGGACAGGATCACCATCGCGAACCCGGTCTGTAGCCAGATCATGATCACCATCAGGAGCAGGTTGTTCCACGGTTCGAGGAGCAACCAGGCGACAGGATCGTTGCCGAGTCCCATCCAGATGGAGTTCAATAGACCTATCTGCTCGCCGAAGCCTTCGGGCCGGAACGAGTACACGAACCGCCACACGATGGAGGCAGCGACGAATGAGATGGCCATGGGGAGGAAGATCAAGGATTTGGCGACTGCCTCACCTCTGCGCAACTTGTCAACCAGAACGGCGAACGCAAGACCGATGCCGACACTCACGGCGGGAACGACGATGATCCAACCGAGAGTGTTGCGAATCGATCGGAGCATCGCCTCGTCGGTGAACACGAACACGTAGTTGTCGAACCCGACGAACCCATCAGATGTACTGTCCTTGAAGCTGATGATCACGGTGTTGATCGCCGGATACACGAGGTACAACGACAGGAACACGAGTGCTGGGCCGACGAATGCCCACGGACGAACTCGAACACGGAGACGCTCTGGCAGGTGATCGATCGAGTAGTTCATCACCCAGTACAAGGCGAACACTCCCGCAACACCGATGAGCAGCGCCAGGGCGACGATCAGCAGCCGGTTGATATCCGAATCGCGCAGGATGAGGAACGCTCCGTAGAACACGGCCAGCAGAACGAACGGAAGCGTGACCGCTGCAACGATTCCAAGAACGGACGACTTGACCTTGTCGCCATCGTCCTTCAGAGGAGGACGAGCACCGTACCCTGGCGGATCAACATGATGACCGGTGTCTTGATCGCTCACGTGAACTCCTTTGTTCTCGTGCTGTCCATGTTAAACGAGAAGGGGCGGCCTGTGCAGGCCGCCCCTTCATCATAGTTGGTTGCGGGTTACTCGGATGGCCAGCTTGCATCGATTGCTGCGAGGACCGCGTCACGTGACGACTGACCGTCGCGTGTGTAGTCGACCATGCCGGTCCAGAACGAACCACCACCGACAGCCGAAGGCATGAGGTCTGACGCATCAAATCGTGCGGTATCTGCCTTGAGTGCCTCTGAGATCGTACCTGCGGCCGTCGCGACGATCGCGTCTGCGTAGCACGTCGTGCTCACATTCACGTTCGGCGAGATGCGCTGAACGCCCTCAATCGCTCCCTGGGCACACTGGGTGTCCTCAGAGATGAAGTTGGCGATCCACGCACGGACCTCGGGACGATCCTCGAAGACCGCTGCGAGTTCGCCTGCGATGAGTGCGCCCTGCTGGTCTGCACCAGGGAAGGCGAACACGTTGTAGTCGACGCCTGCCTCAACCCCTTCGGGGAAGAAGTTCGTGATGAACGAGGCCTGGCGATGCATCAAGCAGCCGCCGTCTTCGTTGAACAGAGGAATCGGTGCGTCACGGAAGTCG
>QNFS01000335.1 GCA_003646415.1 Gammaproteobacteria bacterium | reverse complement strand
GTTGCAAAATTAGTAAACTCTCTCTGCATGTGTCAATGCTACGCCAGTGAATTATCTATGTCAACAGCAATAGACAAGAATTATGCTTTGCTTAATTACTTGGGCTCGGATATGCTTATGACTCATTAAATAATTAGGACTTCAATATGAAAACAGCAAGACCCCGCCATACATCAACAAGCGTTAGCTTTAAGACAGCAAAAGACTTAACTGAACTGACTGAAATCAAACAAGCTAATGCAGGTGAATATGAGTACGTCTCTCGCGCCAAAGTGCTTGGTATTCTTGTTGCTGCCGAACTAGATAAAGAGCTAAAAAACAAGACGAAGGCTCCAGCCGGATAAAGGCATGGATACCCTACAAAACCTATTATCAAGACTTGATAAAGTTCGCAGTTCTGGAAGCAATAGGTATTTAGCTTGCTGTCCAGCACATGAAGACAGATCACCGTCATTAGCTATTTCATCAGCAGATGACAGATTATTAATTCATTGCTTTGCAGGTTGTAGCCCAGATGAAATTCTGGGCGCTATTGATTTAGATATGAGCGCGTTATTTGATGAGCCGCTGAAGCACACAAAGCCCCTTACATCAGAGCAAGAGCAGCGCATGGCAAAGCAGCAGGGCCATAAAATCTTTCGTGCCACTGCCTTCCTGGAGATAGTCACATCTGGCTTACGTAATAAAGAGCACGTTACGGATGCTGAAATAAACAAGGCAAGGGCGGCTAAACGGTACCTGCAATCCGTAGGTGTTCTTGCTGCGGATGAAAGGGTGGAGAAATGATTAAGAATAGCTGGCTTAACTGGCGCGAAATAATGATTGATGACAGGGGGCTTTCTTTTGGTGCGAAAGGGGTAGCCCTTTACTTGAACACTTGCATGAATGGAAAGAACGACTTTGCATTTCCTTCTATCGCAACGATATGCGGGGAAATGAGCATAGGATCAAAGACAACAGCCATTAAATATCTTAATGAATTGTGCAATCGAGGGTGGTTGACTAGAGAAAAGAGGTTTAGCAAATCGACAATCTATCACTTGAGGTTTCCTGAAAGTGTGGAGGTTACTAGCTAATGCATAAATTTTTGATAAACGAAAACCCGTTAGTGGTCCTGCCATCACTTGCAGAGGCTATTGGTCTTGACGAAGCAATCGTTCTCCAGCAAATTCAATACTGGATCAATGTGCCAACAGGAGGAAGGAACATTGAGGGTGTTAAGTGGATATGGAACACCTTGGAAGAGTGGCAGAAACAGTTCCCTTTCTGGAGTGTTCGTAAGATTAAACTCATCTTAAAGAGGCTCAGGGATCGGAATTTAATTCACGTTAGTCAGTTCAATAAGTCTAAGTGGGATAGGACTAATTTTTATACCATAAACTACGAAAGCCTTGACCAGCTTGTGCTTACTGATAGTACACGAGAATGTACTATCGAGGATTCGTCCCCGTGTACCTTCTCCTATACAGAGACTACTACAGATACTAACGCGCAAAACAAGGAACAGCCCAGCAAAGCTGCGCATGACCGTAAAGAAGAAAAGAAACGTAACGATGATGAACAGTTTGAAAAATTCTGGAGTAGTTACGGAAATAAGAAAGACAAGAAAAGGTCAAGGTCTGCATTTTTACGTTTAAGTAAGGCTGATATGAAATTAGCTATTGATGGAATTAACGACTTTCAGTCAGGTAAAGAATCAAAGTTTGTTTCTAATCCTGCGACTTACATTAACGGTAGACGTTGGGAAGATGAGTCCAGTGGTGGATCATCGCATAACGCAATAGGGTGGGAGTAATGCTGGAACTAGGTGACAATATCGACTTCGAGAAATATCTTGAGTCACATGAAGAAAACAAACATGGTCAACACATTCGACCAATGAGTGACTTTATCGAATCAGCTATGGACAGGCTGCATGATGGTGTTTCCATAACGGGAGTTCCTATGCCGTGGGACAAAACAACAGATAAATTCCGCTTCCGCGATAGTGAGCTAACGATATGGGCGGGAATAAATGGCAATGGCAAAAGTCTGGTTATGGGCCAATGTGCATTATGGATGGCAAAAGACAGTCCAGTGTGTATTGCGTCGATGGAAATGCCACCTACAGCAACAGTAGCTCGCATATTACGTCAAGCGTGCGGCTCAGACGTCCCTAGCAGGGCGTACGGGAAAAAGCTAACCCAGTACCTAGATAAATGTTTTTTCATCTATAATCAGGTCGGTACGGTGTCTAGGGATGCAATCCTTGGAGCAATCCATTTTGCCGCTAAAGAACGAGGTGTTAAACATTTTATGATTGATTCTCTCGTAAAGTGTGGCTTAGGCACCGATGACTTTAACGGGCAGAAGAATTTCGTGGATCAATTAGCTAACGTAGCGAAAGAGCATAAAATCCACGTCCACTTAGTCGTACATATACGCAAAGGCCAGTCTGAAACCGATGTGCCAGATAAATTTGACATCAAGGGCGCAGGAGAGATTACAGACCTGGCCGATAACGTCCTGATTGTTTCTCGTAATTTACGCAAAGAGAAATTGAGGCGTGAAAATAAAGAGTTTGATGAGGAATCACCTGATTCATTTATTCGCGTAGCAAAGCAACGGCATGGCGAATGGGAGGGTAATTTCGGCTTTTGGTGGCACGAAAAGAGCCAGCAGTGGATTTCAAAGCAAGTACCGATGTC
>QNFS01000334.1 GCA_003646415.1 Gammaproteobacteria bacterium | reverse complement strand
GAGCGGTAGTGGGCGAGGCACAGGGGGTCGCCCAGCCCGGCCCGGGCGAATGTCAGGCGCTGCTGACCTTTGAGCCAGGGAATATCTTCTGTAACCCCGAGGTAGAGCGGGTGCCCGGCAGCATCACCCGCCAGTGCATCCAGCAGGCCGGGAATATCCCCGGCGCACACCGGGCCGAATGCGATGCGCCGCCCCTGGTGTTCAACCTCCAACAACGGCTCCAGGTGGAACATGCCGCGGGAGCCGTTGCGCACCAGTTCAATCGCCAGGGAGCGCTTGCCCGCCTGTTCACCCGTTTGTTCGAGCAGGGCCACCGCGACCTCATCTGCCCCCAGGGCCACCGCGGTGGTATCGCGTGGCAGGTAGATGCGAGAACTCATTTCGCCTCCCCCGTCTCAACCAGTGAAGCGATCAACGCATCCAGAGCGGCCGCATCGACCCTGGCATGGATGCTGTCGTCGATTCGAACAGAGGGAGAGCAGGCGCAGTTACCCAGGCAGTACACCGGCTCCAGACTTATGGCGCCATCGGCTGTTGTTCCCCCGTAATCGATGCCCAGGGTATTTTTGGCATGTGCCTCCAACTCGCCCGAACCCATGGCCTGGCAGGCTTCCGCCCGACAGATCTGCAGCACATGCCGACCACCCGGTGCGCTGCGAAAGTCATGGTAGAAACTGATCACGCCATGCACTTCCGCCCGGGACAGGTTCAGGCCCCTGGCAATGGCTTCAATCGATTCCGGTGGAACATAGCCGATATCACCCTGGATCGCATGCAGCAGTGGCAGTAAACCACCGGGAACATCACGGTACTCCTGTACTCGCTGCTCAATGATTTGTTGTATAGGCAACCTGTCCCGCCCTGGAGATATTTGACACCCGGGCAGTATAGCCCTATCCGCTGGCGCGGGGCGAGAGCCAAAGGGAACCTTTCCGGTTTTTGGTCTTGATGGCATACAGATCTGAGAAAAACGATATAACCAAATATAGACTTGGTTATTTCAACCAAATAGCCTATGTTTACGTGATTATGGCCAGCAAGGAATTCTCAGTGGATAAGAAACAGAAAGTACAAGACCCGTTCCTGAACGCACTGCGTAAAGAGCGTATACCGGTCTCAATATTCATGAAGAATGGCATCAAATTGCAGGGGACGATTGAAAGTTTTGACCAGTTTATTGTGATGTTGAAAAACGTCACCACACAAGTCGTGTACAAACATGCAATCTCCACCGTGGTGCCATCGCGCAATGTGCGCATTGCCCCTGCCGATACTGATAGCGGCGAGGAGTAGCCGCAAACGGTAGTTCGCGGCTAGCGTGTTGAAAGAAAACCCGGTAAAAACAAAGACTCCCGAACACACCCCCATGATGCGGCAGTACCTGGGCATCAAGGCGGATCACCCCCGGGATCTCGTTTTCTACCGCATGGGGGATTTCTACGAGCTGTTCTTTGATGACGCCAGGCGGGCAGCTGAGCTGTTGGATATCACCCTCACCGCCCGCGGCAAATCCGCCGGCGAGCCCATTCCCATGTGCGGCGTACCCTACCACGCCGCCGAGGGTTATCTGGCCCGCCTGGTAAAAGCGGGCGTCTCAGTCGCTATCGCCGAGCAGATCGGCAATCCGGCGACCAGCAAGGGACCGGTTGAGCGCAAGGTGGTGCGGGTCATTACCCCCGGCACCCTCTCAGATGAGGCCCTGCTGGATGATCGAACAGACAACCTGTTGCTGGCCGTATCACAGCACCAGGACAATTACGGCATGGCCTACCTGGACCTGAGCACAGGCAGGTTCCGGGTGCTGGAAGTCAGTGGCGAGGAGGCCCTTGGCGGTGAACTGCAGCGACTCGATCCCGCGGAAACCCTGTACCACGAAACCATATTCCACCCCGTGATCACCGGGCGCAGGGGCGCCCGCAGCCAACCGACCTGGGAGTTTGACAGCACCAGCGCACGACGCGCCCTGAATGCCCAGTTTCAGACCCATGACCTGCAGGGCTTTGGTTGCGACGACCTGGAGTTGGCCATCGGCGCCGCCGGCTGCCTGCTGCAGTACGTGAAAGACACCCAGCGCGGCAACCTGCCCCATATCCGCAGCATAAGCCAGGAGAGCCGGGCGCAAAGCGTGATTCTGGACGCCGCCACCCGGCGCAACCTGGAAATCGACATCAATATGAGTGGTGGCGACAGCAATACCCTGTTCTCGGTAATGGATAAGGGGGTAACCGCCATGGGCAGCCGCCTGCTGCGTCGCTGGCTGCACCGTCCGCTCAACGACATCCCGGTACTGGAAGCCCGCCAGGGGGCGATTGCGGCTCTCTGTGACAACTACCACTATGAAACCGTGCGGGACGCGCTCAAGCCCATCGGCGATATGGAACGCATTCTCACCCGCGTGGCCCTGCGCTCCGCCAGGCCCCGGGACCTGACCCGCCTGCTCAGTTCACTGGCGGCCCTGCCACGACTGCGCTCTGAATTGTCCCACTGCAACGCCCCCCACCTGCACGAGCTAAACCAGCAGGCCGGGGACTACCCCGATATCTGTGACCTACTGGGTCGGGCCATTATGGAAAATCCGCCGGTGGTCATCCGCGATGGCGGCGTGATAGCCGATGGCTACGACAAAGAACTGGACGAATTGCGCCAGATCAGCAGTAATGCCGGGGACTATTTGCTGGAGCTTGAGCGGCG
>QNFS01000333.1 GCA_003646415.1 Gammaproteobacteria bacterium | reverse complement strand
TAATGGTGTTGTAGGTCTTTGAAATATAAACTCTGGTTTGGTAAAGTAATTACCTAGTTGACTTAGTGACACTGCATCTGATAGCTCTGTGCCATCAGCAATGTTTATAAGCTTATGTCCACCAGCTTGGAAGTCAGCAGTAATAGATGTTGTACCATCTAACCTATAGTAATCAGCTAAGTCTACATCATTACTTAATAGTGCCCAACCAGTTGTACCTAAGACCATAAAGTCATTAGCAAAACCCTGCATACCTGATAGGTCACCAGTTGTCCATAAGTAGTCAACAGCTAATGTCCAAAAGTCACCAATTACTCCACCTACGGGGTATTCTGCTAGAGGAGTTGGTGTAAATGGACCTTGATAACTTAAGCCTTGTAGGTCAAGAAAGGTAGGTGAGATTTTACCTGTGGGATCTAGTATGATAGGAAAGCCAGCACCCTCCGTACCTATGTACTCAACTAGGTATTCATCCTTATCAAACCCATCACCTGGTCCAGTACCACCATCTTGTAAAGCCTTAATAGCTTCATCAACAGATGTACTTGGATCATCCTCCATAGGTATACTTACAGAACTAACTCGTTTATAGCTACGGACTGTACCATTACGTTCCTGACTAATCAGCCCGTCACCTAAAGCTATGTCCTCTTCAACTATTATGACTTTACTAACTTGTAAAGTATTAGCCACTGTGTGCCGCCAATAGTATATCCAGTACGTCACCTATGCTTTGGGTTTCATCATAAGGTATCATATGTGCATTAACCTTAGTACCCTCAACACGCTTACCTTGTCTAATTTGAACTATCTTATCTAGTCCAAATACTATATCCTCAGTTACCATTTTCTGTCTTACATATACGTTGTTTAACTGCTCTGCCATTTTAATATCTCCTATAAGGTGTTTGATAAGAAGCTATACTAGCTTCAGGTACATCTGACTGCTCACTTGTTGATAGTTGAGAAGCTTTACCAAGCTCTCTAGCGTATCGTTGTAGGTAAGTAGAACCTCTTTGTTGATTTCCAGCATCGTTATCATCTAGTAACGCATAACCAGCTACATAGTATTTAAGGGCTGTAGCCCATATACTAGCTAGTATCAGTGGTGAGTCAACATTAGTTACTTCAGGTGGTACTGCTGTGTACATTACCTTTAGTATCGAACCGTCAGTAACTATTGATGTGATACCACCCCAACCCGTATCTAACTCAGCATACTGTGGATCTATATCAACTATAGTACCAAATATACTATCATCTCCATCTTCTTCTACTGATATATCTGATGTAACACCCTCTGCAGGTTCAGGATAGCTTACACCCTCTATACCATCTATAGAGTATACATCTGTTAATAGACCCCATACAGTAGGTTCTAAATCAGCTATACCATCTATTGATGTTATTACATACTCTATACTATGATAACTACCTGTTAGTGATGTCATGTGTACACGTGTTCCACCAACTAATGTATCCGACCACACACCTAACGCATCTTCTAATATAAACGCTGTTACTGGGTCTTCAACCTCACCAACATATGTCTGAACATATCCTAGATTGTCTGATGGCTTAGGATATACTTCTAACTGACCCATAGGTAATGAGTCTTTAAGTACTGAAACTACATTGTCACTAATAGCGTCCCTCCAAGATAATGACTTCTCATCAAGTACATTACGAGTAACTAATGGTATTCTAACATGTCCATTCTGTACCCTATGCAGTATAAGGAAGTCCTCAGGTAAGTCATACTTATATTGACCAACTATAAGAGGTATATAAGCATAGTTCCTATACATATGAGTATGCAGACAGATGTCTTTCTGTGCTTCATCAACTAGGTTCACTAGTCTGTCATCAGACCATCGCTGTGCCTTAACATCACCAAGACTTAATCTAACTGAAGATATAACTTTACTTGCTACCATTTGACCTCCTTATAAATATAGTAATGCCCACATATGTTAGATAGTGGGCATTATATATCTACTTACTAGGTGTAGACACTGGTTTAGTAACCACCTTAGACTTTTCAGCCACCTTTGGGTTTGGGTTGTTTACTTTTGCTTTATATACAGCCATTAGTAAGCTCCTCCATTTGTTACAAATCTGTTGTACTCTACTACAACATCTAAACTACCTTTGGTTAATACACCAGTTCCAACAAATGAAGCAACTATATAAAAGTCACCATCCATGTCTTCGGTGCCTAACCATACTGAAGCAAGCCCAGTGTCATCTGGTAATAATATACCATCTGCACCTCTGTTACCACTAGTAGTAAGTGGTACATTGATAGCCACTGTTGACTCATCAATAGGTATCTCAGCACCACCCTGAAGCAATGGTAACAATGATAGTGCAGGGGTATCAGCTGATACCGATAAACCTAGGGTTGTACCTGTATCAAATGCTTCGCCTACTAAGGTTGTAATCTTAGTAATAACACTACCACCAGGTATTGTACCTATAACTACTATGTCACCTGCAGAGTAAGGGAGATTAGCTTCCTGTTCTGCTGGACGTCTGCCGTCTGAACCTGTTCTACCAAACTCAAGAGTAAAGTTCTTATTCTGAGTTCTGTTCTCCAGGTTATTCTTTGTTCGTTTAAACTCATCTAAATAAGTTGCCATCTTAACCTCCGTATATACCGTTGTTGGTATCTATCGCAGCGAAGTCACAAAC
>QNFS01000332.1 GCA_003646415.1 Gammaproteobacteria bacterium | reverse complement strand
GGGCGTATTTATAACGCCTTACGATAAAGAATCAATTTATAGAATGATTACTGAACTCGATTGGGTCACGCTCAGCGTCAGGCATTTTCAATTGGAAACACAGGTCTACGAACTGCACTCACTGAGTGAATACGAAGCCATATTGGCTGTGCTATTGGAAATGGTTGCCGCCCTGGAGGGTGGGATTCTGGCGCTGCCGGAAAAGCGACTGGCATCTATAGAGACAAGCACCAGGAGCATTCGCGACCAGTACGATAGCCTTATCGATTTATGTGCAAAAGCCACCGCCCAACTGATGGCGCAGGATGACATAAAGCGTATCATCCGGCACAAGGACATGTTGCTACAACTCAAGGAAATTGCCAAGCGCATCCATATCGCGGCCAACACGCTTGAAGACATGGCGATAAAAGTGATCTGAGCTATTGACTATCCTGGGCGCGCACCCAACGCAATATATCTGCGGTTCCCATGGCGCCGGCTTGACGGGCGACTTCCCGGCCTCCACGAAACAGTACCAGCGTGGGAATACTGCGGATACCAAAACGGGCACCCAGCGCCTGTTCTGCTTCGGTATTGACCCTGGCAAGGCGGACGTCTGGCTCCAACTCTGCCGCGGCCTGTAGAAACGCCGGAGCCATCATCTTGCAAGGGCCACACCAGGGCGCCCAGAAATCCACGACTACTGGAATATCGCTACGTGAGATATGCACGTCAAAACATGCGGCATCCAGATCTATCGGGCTGGCAGTGAACAGTGATTGGTGGCATTTACCGCAGCTTGGATGTTCATGCGCGCGCGAAGCCGGAATACGGTTCACTGCCGTGCAGTTCGGGCAGACTATATGTATAGATTCTCGTATTGTCATTAACTCTGTTTCCAAGGCCGGTATGTCGTGCCAGACAAGTCAATACACGGTGTAAACCATATGAAGACCTACACTAGACCCATATAACTGCCTGATAGGATAGCACGCTTTACGGATCAGTCTCGCTGTGCTCAAATGACCGGCCATACTGGTGCTGCGGCGAACAGGTCCGTGGTGTCGCATTGATGTAATCCCCGCAGAATACCGGTTTGATCTGACAGGAGAGTTGGGATGCAGTATTTGACTGATCTGGAATCCACCATCACCGATATGGTACAAACAGGCCGCGGCGTACTCGCCGCCGATGAAAGCACAGCCACCATCGCCAGTCGCTTCAAGGCAATTGACACGGAATCTACCGGGAAAAACCGCCGCGCCTGGCGCAGCCTGCTGGTAACAACAGCCGGCTTAGGTGAATACATTAGCGGCATCATCCTGTTTGAGGAAACACTGGGACAGAGAACAGAGGACGGCAGAACAATACCAGAGGCTGCCTGGGCGCAGAAGATTGTGCCTGGCATCAAGGTCGATAAAGGCAAGATTCCCCTGGCGCTGTCAGCGGGCGACCTGATCACCCAGGGCCTGGATGGGTTGGCTGAACGTCTGCGCGGCTACAAGCAGCAGGGTGCACGCTTTGCCAAGTGGCGTGAAGTCTATGCCATTGATAAACACATACCGAGCCCAAACGGTATCGAGGCCAACGCTGAAATGCTGGCCCGCTATGCCGCCGTGTGCCAGGCCGAGGGCCTGGTACCGATTGTGGAGCCTGAGGTGTTGATGGATGGTGATCACGGCATCGAGCGTCACGCCGAAGTCACCGAGGCGGTGCAACATGCGGTGTTTCAGGCTTTGCGCCGTCACCACGTAATGCTGGAACTGATAATCCTCAAACCAAATATGGTACTGCCAGGGAAAAACTGCCGTCGTGCCGAACCGGGCGAAGTGGCCATCGCCACCCTGAAGGTATTGCGTCGCACCGTACCGGCCGCGGTACCCAGCATTAATTTCCTTTCCGGCGGGCAAGAACCGGAGGAGGCCACCGCCAATCTCAATGCGTTGAATCAACAAGCCCCCGACGCACCCTGGCGACTAAGTATTTCTTACGGCCGCGCCCTGCAACAGGCCCCCTTGCACGCGTGGCTTGGCAGGGCGGAGAAAGTGCAAGCGGCGCAGCAGGCCCTGCTCAAGCGCTCGCGGCTCAATCATCTGGCCATGTTGGGCGATTATCAACCGGCGCTGGAATTAGAGAAACTCTGATTAAGTTTCCGTTTTATAGCAATCAGGGAAGCCCTGTTGCTGAGACAAGCGCGTGGAACACAAGGAATGGACAAGCAATCCCTGCTACTCACCCGAGCTCATACTCCTGATGCAGGACCGGCATTTCCACCTGTGTGTTTTTTAGCTTCTTCGCGAAGGCATGCATGCTCCTGTCTTCGCCATGCACCAGAAAAGTTGTCTTCGGATTACCGGTCTGTTGATGCCAGGCCAGCAGTTCGGCCTGATCGGCATGTGCTGAAAACCCCCCAATGGTGTGAATATTGGCGCGAACGGGGATATCTTCGCCATAAATACGTACATGCTCCGCCCCGTCTATGATTTGTCGGGCCGGTGTACCGTTTGCTGCATAGCCTACGAAAACAATGCTGTTGTGTTTTCCCCACAGGTTATGTTTCAGATGGTGGCGCACTCGCCCCCCTGTACACATGCCAGAGCCGGCCATAATGACGGCACCGCCATTGATCCGGTTGAGGGCCATTGACGCGGAAGTCTCGCGAGTGAAGTGCAGACCTGCCATGGCAAAAGGGTCCGACCCATCGCTGGCCAGCTTCAGTG
>QNFS01000331.1 GCA_003646415.1 Gammaproteobacteria bacterium | reverse complement strand
GTTCGCGACATTAGCACATCCCTGCAATTGCTACAGTTGCTCGGCTGCGCGGTGGAACGCTCCGGCACCGACCTGATAATCCACAGCCGGGATGTCCACTCGGTCCACGTACCCTACGAGCAGGTCAAGACCATGCGCGGCTCCATTCTCCTGCTGGGCCCACTGCTGGCCCGGTTTGGCGAGGCCGATGTGTCTCTGCCCGGCGGCTGCGCTATCGGCTCCCGGCCAGTCAATGAGCACATTGCCGGGCTGGAAGCCATGGGCGCCGAAATCCACATCGAGGCAGGTTATATCAAAGCCAGGGCCAGCCGCCTGCACGGTGCCCACTTCACCTTCGATGTACCCTCGGTAACAGCCACCGAGAACCTGATAATGGCAGCGGCGCTGGCGGACGGCACAAGCGTACTGGAGAACTGCGCCCTGGAGCCCGAAATCGGGGATCTTGCCCACTTGCTGGGCTCCATGGGCGGGAAAATTGACGGCGCCGGCACCAGTACGATCACTATCGAGGGCGTCAGGGCCCTGCACGGTGCCAACCACCGAGTGCCTCCAGACCGCATAGAAACCGGCACCTTTCTGGTGGCGGCTGCGGCAACACGGGGCAATATCCGGGTAACGAACACCAACCCCCATTTCCTGCATCACGTACTGGGCAAACTGGAGCAGGCGGGCGCCCGCCTGGAACTGGGACCAAACTGGATTCACCTGGATACCGGCGGCAGGCGCTGTCAGGCGGTCAATATTCATACCGCACCCTACCCCGCCTTTCCCACCGATATGCAGGCCCAGTTCATGGCACTCAATGCACTCGCCGAGGGCACGGCAACCGTGGTCGAGAATATTTTCGAGAACCGCTTCATGCACGTCGCCGAGCTACAGCGCATGGGCGCCGATATCGAGTTGCAGGGCCATACCGCCATCGTGCGCGGGCGTGAACGACTGCAGGGCGCACCGGTTATGGCCACAGATCTGCGCGCCTCGGCCTCCCTGATTATTGCTGCACTCGCTGCCGACGGGGACACCACCATCGACCGGGTCTATCACCTCGATCGGGGCTATGACAATATCGACGGGAAATTGGCCAACCTCGGAGCCAATATCCGCCGCATCTGAGTATAGGCTGCAGGAATCAACATTGTGAGTCAGACATTCGCACAAATTTCCGACCCCCACCTGAGCTCACTGGAGGGCGTGAGTGCGCGGGACCTGCTTAATAAACGGGTGTTGGGCTACCTGTCCTGGCGCCGCAAGCGGCGCTTTGAACACAGGGCAGAAGTCCTGCAAGCACTGCAGCGTGACCTGCAACATTTTAGCCTGGACCAGTTACTGGTTACCGGCGACCTGACCCACATCGGCCTGCCACAGGAATTTGAGCAGGCACACACCTGGTTACAGCAGTTGGGCGAGCCCGGACAAGTCGCTCTGGTGCCGGGTAATCACGACACCTGCGTCGCGGATGACTGGGACAAAACCTTCGGCCTATGGCAAGACTACATGGCGTCGGATAGCGGGCCGACAGATCGCATCAGCCATGCAGGCACATTCCCCAGCCTGCGCGTGCGCGGCGATATCGCTTTCATCGGGGTGTCCACAGGTTGCCCCAAGCCACCTTTAATGGCCACAGGAACCGCCGGAGCCAGTCAGTTGAGCCGCCTGCCGGCATTACTGGAAGACGCCGCCAGTAAAGGTTTATTCCGGGTGGTATACCTGCATCACTCACCACTACCCGGGATGGAAAAATGGCGCAAACGGCTGACCGATGCCGCGGCGGTGCAGGCGGTGCTCAGCGGGCACGGGGCGGAGTTGATATTGCATGGGCATGGGCACCGGGCACATTACAACGAATTGAGCACCCGGGACGGGGTCACACCCGTTATCGCTGTACCTTCGGCCTCCGCCCTGGGTTTACACGGAGCGGATGTGGCTCGCTACAACTGCTATAGCGTGGATCGCATTGACAGTGGCTGGCGAGTGGAAATTATGCCGCGCTGTTATCAGCTGGCCACCGGCGAATTTATCCAGGGTGAGAACAAAACGGTATTGTTAAAGCGCTAGTGCATACGTCCCGCTGCTTCCGGGAGTTTTTTGCCATGCTCAGTTGGAACTTCACGCCTTTGCAAGGCAAAAAACTCCCGGAAGCGGCTACCTATGGCAGTGTTCAATACGCTTAACCAGGTGCAGTTGCGGTCTGACACCTCAGGCGTCTTCGGCCGCCGCTTTCTCCAGTGCACCTTTAACCAGTATCAGGTCGGCGATGGAATCCACGTCGATGGCCGCATTGGCGTAGGGCAGGATCACGGCACGCATACGCAAGCCCAGGCGCTTGCTGAGCTTGGCCAGGGCTTCCTCCAGCGACAGTAGCCCCAGGCGGTAGCGTATAACCGACCGCCAACCCAGCAGGCCAATCACCACCAGTGGCTTTTTTCGCTGCTGCTCTATCTTGCGCCAGAATTTGGCGGCGCGACGGCCCTCCGGCGTGATAAAGGCGAACAGATTACAGCCGCAGAAGTCGCCATCACTGAAGTGCAGGACGGTTTTTTTGATACCGGGATAGGCCTCGGCAATCAGGGCATACGGCGCCAGGCCCACGGTAACATCCACGTCATCCGCCAGACTTTGCCGGCCAAAGGCATCCACAATTTCCGGCGTCAGCAGGGGGTGGTCGGCTGTGGTCAGTAGTATCGCCTCTTGCGGGTCCAGTGC
>QNFS01000330.1 GCA_003646415.1 Gammaproteobacteria bacterium | reverse complement strand
GGCCCCCTTAGAAATTGGTCGCTGCCGCACAAGGCGTTGGTGACTTCATCCTCCACAGTTATCTCGGGGTAGGTGAGGTAATAGTCCTTTAGCCACAGTCGCGTCAGTTTGTAGGCCAGGGTTTCCTGCGTTTTCAACAGCGCGGTTGTGCGGTAGTTGTAAAGCACCGATTTTCCCGTAGCTGGATCGATACTGCGCGCGGCCAGCACCACCCCGTGACAAATGGCACCCACGGGTTTGTCGGCACTGAAGAAGTCCACCGCCAGCTGCTGCAACAAGGCCGATTCCAGGTATGGCTTTATGGCTTTGTCGTGCCCACCCGGTAACAAAAGCGCCGAAGCACGCCTCTCGTACATCCGCATAAGCACGCGGATGGAGAAAGGCGTCGCAAGCCTCCATTTCACCATAGGCTGCGACCGCATCCTTTCTCGCGCGCAAAACAGGCTTCCATATCCCCAGCCTTTCACCTTTCAACATGAGCCTGTCGCCGCAGGCCGGCACACCATCAGGTGTGCAGAAAACCAGTTCGAAGCCTTTTTCGGATAGAATTTTCCAGGGAATGGCCGCCTCGGTGGGGTCGAAGCCGTAGGTCGGTAGAGGTATCAGTACTTTCTTTTGACTCATGGGGTATCATCCGGCGCCACAGGTAGTCCACGCTGTGCCAGTCTGTCATCTTCACGCTTCACCGTCCATGGCCCAAGGGCATACGGCCTGTGCAACTGGCAAGCCAGAATCTACCTTTTTTCTATTCACTTGACCCCCCGCACCGGGACTGAAACACTGGCCGGACAAGGATCGCAGAGACTTCGCCACCATGATCAACCGCCCCTACCAGCGCGGCGCCCCGTTCGGCCGCCCGCCCGATGCGGCGCAGCGTGAGGAAATGCTGTGGATTTTCGGGTCCTTATAGAATGACTGAAAGCACATCCCAGCCGGGCCTGCTGCAGCGCGCCCTGGCGCGAGCCTGTGATATACACCCCCAGGAAACAAGGGCCACACTGGCCTCCTTCCTGCTGGTGCTAATGCTGATGGGTTCCTATTACATATTGCGCCCGGTGCGAGACGCCATGGCCAGTGACTGGACCGACGCGGAGGTCAGCTGGTTGTGGACCTTCACCTTTTTCTTCAGCACCATCGCCGTCTCACTGTATGGTGGGGCGGTGACCCGGATTCGATTCCAGCGCCTGGTGCCCTCTGTTTACGGCCTGTTCGCCGCCAGCTTTGTGCTGTTCTACCTGGGCACGCAATCGCTGACTGACCGCATGTTGCTGGACAAGGCGTTCTACCTCTGGGTCAGCGTGTTCAGCCTGTTCCATATCTCCGTTTTCTGGAGTTTCATGGCGGACACGTTTTCCAAGGTCCAGGCCACCCGGCTGTTCGGGTTTATCGGTGCCGGCGCCAGTATCGGCGCAATTATCGGCCCGGCCATCGCGGCCCTGCTGGTAGGGGGTGTGGGCACGGACCCCCTGCTGCTGATTGCCAGTGCACTGATTGTGCTGACCCTGCCCATTGTCCACTGGCTGCAGCGCCTCAAACTGACTGACCTGCACAACCAGGACGTGACCGTTAACGCCTCCGACCTGGGTAATATTGGCGGCAATCCACTGGCCGGCTTTTCCGAGTTTATGACGAGTCGTTACCTGCTGGGCATCGGGCTGTTTATCTTTTTCTATACGTCTATCAGTTCTTTTATCTATTTCGAACTGAAGAACCTGCTGGCGGAATACGACAGGGAAACCCGTTCACAGATCTGGGCCAGCATGGATCTGGCCGTCAACAGCCTGACCGTGCTGGTGGCGGCCTTCGCCACCGGCCGCATAGCCAAGCACATGGGCCTGCCCTTTACCCTGGCCTCGGTGCCGGTATTGATCGGCGTGGGCATGCTGGTCCTGGCGGCGGCCCCCATGGTCGCCGTGGTAGTGGCGGTGCAGATTGTCCGCCGGGCGGGGAACTACGCCATATCGCGCCCCGCCCGGGAAATACTGTTCACCGCGGTGGACAGGGAGGTGCGCTTCAAGGCGAAACCGGTCATCGACATCGTGATCTACCGGGGCGGGGATATGCTCAACGCCTGGGCCTTCACCGGCCTGACACAGGGGTTGGGTCTCGGGCTCGCGCCGGTAGCCTTGGTAGGAGCGGGAATAGCGGCGCTGTGGGCCGCCACCGGGATTTACCTTGGCAGGCGTTTTAATGAGATGAGCACACCGAACTCCGTAGCAGATACCCCGCTACAAGCAGAATAATTTAGTCGCCGGGGCATTCCGCACCGCACGCCATTAAACAGGCGCAGCCGGGAAATCTTCAGTAAGATACACGGTCTAATCCATTGATACCGTGAACCCGACCAAAAGCGACCTGGCAAATGAAGAGACTCCTGTTACTGATCCTGGCATTTAGCCTGCTCCCGGCGTGCGCCACCAGCCCCACCGGGCGTTCCCAGTTGATGCTGATTTCACCGGAATCAGCCATTGTTCAATCGAAAAAAGCCTATCTCAGCACCGTCGACGAGCTGAATGAACAGGATAAACTGGTGGACGACCCGAAGATGGTTGACCGGGTAGCGACCATAACCGGACGCCTGGTGACGGAAGCTATCCGTGCGTACCCCGGTTCCGGCAAGTGGGAGTGGAGCGTGGCGATCACCGACGACCCCGAGACCGTCAATGCCTGGTGTATGGCCGGGGGCCGCATGGCGGTCTACACCGGATTATTCGAAAAGC
>QNFS01000329.1 GCA_003646415.1 Gammaproteobacteria bacterium | reverse complement strand
ATCTTCAATGGAAACGTCCTTGCCAGGTTCGATCCACATCAGCGAAGAACCATTGAACAACGGGTTCTGGGACCAGGAATTCTCGCTGACCGTCACCATATCGCTCTCATTGATCCGCCCCTCAGTGATCTCCTTGGCCAGCACATAGCTGGTCATCATCTTGGTGAGGCTGGCCGGCGGCAGGGGCATGTCGGCGTTGTGCTCGGCCAGCACGGTGCCACTTTGGGCGTCCACCAGAAAATAGGCCTTGGCCGCCAACTGCGGCGGTGAGGGCACGATGGACGCGGCCTGCGTGGCGGAGGTGGCGAAGGTGGCGAAGGCCAGGAGAAATACAAAGGCTAATCGAGTCATATAAAAATGATACCGTGGGAATGAATTTGGAAGCGGGGGAATGGTAACTCATGCGTCTCTGGAGCGAAAGAAAACCAAAAAACTAGGGCAACGGCTGCCCAGCATCATAGCCGCCATCCTGCAGCTGCCGCTGCACCACCAGCAATTCATCATTGTCGGCCACCGGTCCCACCCGCACCCGGTAGAGCATACTACCGCCAGAATCCACCTGGCTGATAAACACCGGGGCCGACAGCAAAGACTGCAACTCCCCCTGCAGGCGCCGGGCCGAGCCCTCGGAGCCGAAGGCCCCCAATTGCAGATAGCGGTAATTGCCACTGGTGGCATCCCGGCGGTCATCGACACCCGCTATATTGAGCACCTCCACCTCAACCGGCGCAGTCCCCTTCTCCATATACCCCAACTTGACCGCCGCACCGTAAGACAGGTCTATCAGGCGTTCAGAGTGGAAAGGGCCGCGGTCGTTGACACGCACCACCACGCTTTTACCATTATCAAGATTGGTCACACGGGCGTAACTGGGAATAGGCAGCGTCTTGTGGGCGGCACTGGCCTGGTACAGGTCGTATATCTCACCGTTGGACGTCGCGTGCCCGTTAAACTTGGCACCGTACCAGGAAGCGATACCCCGCTCCCGGTAATTGTGGTAATCCTCAAGTATCTCGTAGATTACGCCATTGACCGTATAGGGACTCTTGTTGCCCACCGCCAGTATGGGGTCCGGGCGAGGCGTCGCATCCGCCACATCATCCGCGCTAACAGGCTTCAGCGGGGCGGCATCATGGGCATCCGCATAGCGTGAATCGGGGGTGGAGTCCGGAGGTGGCGAGGAGCAGGCCACAACCAGCACTGCCAGGATAGCAATTACCGCAAATAGATACCGCGAGATCACTCAGTCACCTGCGCGGCCAACCGCTGGCTGAGCTGGTAGACGCTCATCGCGTACATGGCACTGTGGTTGTAGCGGGTAATCACATAGAAATTGTGCAGACCCAGCCAATACTCGTAACCGTCTTCCAGCTCGAACTTCATGGCGGTGGCCAGCGCCTCTGGGTCCACTTCCTGTCGGGCCACAATACCGGCGGCGGCGAATTCCGCCACGGTGCGTTGAGGTTTCAGATCGCTTCTGCCCTGGACGAACAACTCATCGGGGACATCGGCCGCGGCATCGGCTGCAAAGACCACCGGTTCTCCCAAACGCCAGCCGTGGCGCTTGAAGTAGTTGGCCACACTACCAATGGCATCCACCGGGTTATTCCAGATATCGGCTACCCCGTCGCCGTCAAAATCGATGGCGTATTCACGATAGCTGCTGGGCATGAACTGGCCATAGCCCATGGCGCCGGCATAGGAGCCTTTGAGATCCAGGGGATCGAAGCCCTGCTCACGGGTGAGGATCAGGTAATTTTTCAGCTCTTTGGTGAAGAATTCCGAGCGCTTGGGGTAGTCAAATGCGAGGGTAGACAGGGCATCTATCACACGATAACTACCGGCGACCCGGCCGTAGTAGGTCTCCACCCCGATAATGGCCACAATGATCCGGGCCGGCACGCCCAATTCACGCTCGGCGCGGGCCAGAGTCTCCCGGTGCTCAGCGAAGAACTCCAGGCCCTGCCGCTCGCGTTTCTCGTTCAGGAATATCTCGCGGTATTCGTACCACGGCTTGATTTTTTCCGCCGGCCGGGCAATCGCCTTGAGAATACTCTCCTGCCGCTCAGCCTCCATGAACACCTGCATCAGCTCCTCGCGATCGAACCCTTCCTCTTGTACCAATTCATCAACCACCACCTGGGCGGCGGGATGGACCGCGTAATTGTCCGCCGCACAAGACAGCGCTGTCCACAGACAGGAAAATACCAGGGCAATTTTCAGGCGTATCGACATAAACTAGAGCTCATTATTTTTGATTAGAGTAAATTGGTGGCGGCCATCCTTCATCGAGCCACCATGCGCTTTTCTGTACTGATCGCCATCAATATGCCAAAGCCCGCCATCAGGGTGACCACAGAGGTTCCTCCGGCACTGACCAGGGGCAGGGGCACACCCACCACCGGCAGCAAGCCTGTCACCATCCCCATGTTAACAAAGATGTACACGAAAAACGTCAGTGTCAGGCTGCCCGCCATCATACGCCCGAAACTGGTCTGGGCCTGGACACCGATCCAGAAACCCCGCAACAGAATCAGCAGATAGATACTCATCAACATCAATATCCCGCGCAGGCCATGCTCCTCTGCCAGCACCGCAATGATGAAATCCGTGTGGCTCTCCGGCAGGAAATCCAGCTGCGACTGGGTACCCTTCATCCAGCCCTTGCCCTGCCAGCCTCCTGAACCGATAGCGGTCTTGGACTGGATGATGTTCCAACCGGCT
>QNFS01000328.1 GCA_003646415.1 Gammaproteobacteria bacterium | reverse complement strand
GGAAGTCGGCCTCCATCAGCGACAGGTAGCGGCGCATATCGAGGATCTTGTCGACGATCTCGATATCGGCAGGGCAGATCTGGTCGCAGGCACGGCAGGTCGTGCACGACCACAACTCCTCTGGCGTGATCAACTGGAACACGTTGTCTGAGGTCACGGTGATAGCAGCGTCAACGCCCACAGGTGGCGACTGTGGGGGTGTGGCCGTCATGGACGCCACCGTTCCGAGCTTCAAGATGATCTCGCGAGGATCAAGCGGCTTGCCCGTTATGTTCGCGGGGCAGACCGATGTGCACCGCCCACAGATCGTGCAGGCGTCCGTGTCGAACAGTTGCTTCCAGGTGAACTCAGCCACAGTCGCCGCACCGATGGACTCGATATCGGTGGCCTCCATGAGGTTGGGCACTTCACGCATCGCACCCTTGGGCCTGTCGCGCGCCGAGAGTGCCAGATCGGCAGGTGTTGTGACCATGTGACGCAGTTTCGTCACTGGCAGGATCACAAGGAACGCCACGAACGCCACAACGTGGGAGATCCAGAACACCAGGTGGACACCACTCGCAGATGCCTGGGGAATGAGGAAGGAGAGCGGATACCCGAGGAAGGACCACTTCTCGAACGAAGGTTGGCCCACGAGCGCGATCCTCGCAGCTTCCGTGGCCAGCCCTGTGATGCCGATGGCCGCAAGCACGAAGAGAATCCACGCGTCCTCGGGGCGGGTCTTGGTCCGAATCCGCCACGGCTTGACGATGTACCGCCGTACGACAGCCCATGCAATGCCGGTGAGATACACAACAGCTGCAGCATCGAGAACAGCAGAATAGCCCTCATAGAACACACCGTGCAGGAACTTGAACTGGACAGGGAGGAGATGGTCGATCTCGAGGATCACGGTACCGATGAACAGCACGATGAACCCGTAGTAGATCATTGCATGCATCATCCCTGCGGCGCGGTCCTCCATGACGGTGCGCATGGACATGCCCTCGAGGAACCGATGCAGACGCCGCTTGTAATCACCAGAGCGAGACTCCCATGTGCCGCGCTCCCAGTTCCTTGCTCTCTGAGCGAACATCCCAATCGACACTCCGAGAAACACGGCGACGATCACGTAGAACATCGCAACGACAAGCTCAGGAATGTTGCCGAACACGACGCGGCCAACGGTGAAGTCGGGCTCCTCTGGAAGGGAACCCAGCCACCACAGCGCCAACGTGCTCACGACGGCGAGACCAGCGATGACACCGAGGACCTTCGAGGCTGAAAGACGTGACGGGGCCTTTGGCTCCGCCTCAGCATCGGTCATAGTCACACGGAACTCCTTGAGTCGAGACACGGTGATTCTAAACCGGAGTTGCCACCCTGTACGTTCAGCTACTTGCCGATGAGCGCCCGTGCGAAGAACGCAAGGTTCGCGGGTCGCTCGGCCATCCGACGTGTGAGGTACGGGTACCAAGCCTCACCGTAGGGGACATAGACACGCATGTCGTTGCCGGCATCGGCGAGTTCCCTCTGCCTGTCCCGACGTACTCCATAAAGCATCTGGAATTCCCAGGGTGCAGTGCGCTGTGTTGCTGCCTCAAGGACCGGGACCAGCCTCGCGTCGTCATGGCTCGCGATGGCTGGCTTCGTATCTGGCGAGCTCATCAACAGCGCAGACAACCTGTCAAACGATCGATCGACCTCCGAGTCACCCTGGTAAGCAATGTCCTCGGGCTCAGCGTATGCCCCCTTGCAGAGACGGATATGACCACCGAGAGGGATGATCCGGTCCAGGTCAGCAGCGCTGCGCAGCAGATACGCCTGGATGGCTATCCCGAGGTTCCCATGTGCCTTCTGAGCGCCCTCATAGATCCCAATGGTGGTCTCCGTGTATATCGATTCCTCCATGTCGATCGTCACCGAGGTTCCAACCCGTGCAGCCGCCGCAGCGATCTCGCGCACGTGGTCTGCGGCCATGTCATCGTTAAGGCCCATGCCAAGTTGCGTCAGTTTGACCGAGATGTTGGCATCGAGGCCAGCGTCATCTATGGCGTGGGCACATGCGAGGTAAGCATCCTTTGCCTCGATCGCGGCGCCGACATCGGTGACGTGTTCCCCGAGGTGGTCCATCGATACCTTCAGGCCCTCCTCGTTGAGAGAGCGGGCAACGGACACGGCGGAATCAAGCGTCTCGCCAGCGACGAAACGCCGAGCGACAAGGCGTCCCGGTGGTGTTTCTGTGATCAGCTTTCGCGTCCTTGAACGCTCTGTGACAGCGAGGACCGCCGCTCTGATCACTCGGAGGCCTGCTCGCCGAGGAAGCGCGACTGACGCGCTGCAGACTGGATCGCATCCTGCATCAGGGACCGGAATCCCCCCTCTTCGAGCACATGCAAGGCTGCTGCTGTGGTGCCACCAGGCGAGGTGACCTCGCCACGGAGCCTGAAAGCTGACTTCTCAGAGGCAGCTAGGAGCGCTCCAGCACCCCAGAGTGTCTGATGGACAAGTTTCTCTGCAGCGTGGTGGGGCAGACCCTCACGGATCGCAGCCTCGGTCATCGATTCAGCCAGAAGGAACACATATGCAGGACCGGTACCGGAGACCGCTGTAACTGCATCAATGAGGTCCTCAGACAGCTGAATGGTCTCACCGACAGCGCCGAGAAGAACCGAAGCCCGCTCGATATCGATATCGCCTGCTGTGGAACCTGCGGTGAATGCCGTCATCCCAAGGTCCACAGCGGAT
>QNFS01000327.1 GCA_003646415.1 Gammaproteobacteria bacterium | reverse complement strand
TTCGGCTCGGGCTGGGACACGAACCCCTTCAATGCCGCCAACAGCGGCCCGCTCACCACCCCGGGCGAAGTCTATACCGATCCTTTCGCACGCGAGATCTTCCGCCGCTATCTGCGCTACGTGGTTGCGCGCTGGGGGTACTCGCCGAACCTACTGGCGTGGGAGCTGTGGAACGAGTCAGACCTGGCCGAGCAGCCGCCGACCATTGACCCGGTAGTCGACTGGCACCGCGAGATGGCCCGACTGCTGCACGAGCTCGATCCGAACGACCACCTCGTCACAACCAGCACCAGCGCCTTTGCCATGACTTTCGAGGCCGGGCTCGGCAACGGCCCGATCCCGGAGTACCCGCTCGTCTACGAGCCCGTCTGGCAGCTGCCCGAGATCGACTTCGTGCAGCTCCACAGCTACCAGGTCCACAGCTTGGGCTTAATGTTCCCCGTGGCGGACACGATCTTCCAGCTCGTCGACCGAATGGCGCAGTACGGCAAGCCCGTTCTGCTTGCCGAGGCGGGCGTCGACATCCAGGGCCTCGAGGAGAACCGCGAGGCCGACCCGGAAGGGGAGGGCTTCCACGACCTTCTGTGGGCGGGCGCTTTCTCGGGCGCCTTCGGCAGCGGCATGGCCTGGTGGTGGGACCTGGTGGTCGACCCCGAGGACTGGTACTTCCACTTCACCCCGCTGGCGCGCCTGACGGAGGGGGTGCCCTTCGCGCGCAAGCCCTTTGAGAGCCACCGGGGGCTGCCCGTCTACGCGCCTGATCAAGAGGTCGTGGCCCACGTACTCTCGGGCCGCACGACCTTGCTGGCCTGGGTCCGGAACGCGGCCCACGAGTATTACACGCCCGATCGCAGCCTCGTCGAGGGCGCCGTCTTCGCGCCACCCCTAGCCGTCGACGGCCGTTGGGTGGGGGAATGGATCGACCCGTGGAGCGGCGCCACCCTCGGTGTCGTCGACGTGCAGGCCGAGGGGCCGCACCGACCCCCGGAGCTCGCGGTGCCGTCATTCAGCCGGGACGTGGCCCTGCGTCTCGACCACGTAGATGAATAGATAGCCTCCGATCAAACTTCGTCACACTTTCACCGAGTGCAGCCCTAGTGCGAACGATGAGTGCTACATCCCAGTATTTGGAGAGGCCGGCAATGGTCTTCTCCATATTTTCCTTGTTCATACTGTGGTCGCCAAAAAACTGGGCTCCTTCGTCATTCAGCAGCGCTTGGCTAGGTAACCCGAGTCTGAATGACTTTTGTAGCCCTTCCAGAATGGGATCTTGTGAAATTATTGTGGGTTCTGGCGGAGGCTCGGGAGGAAAAAGATTGCTGAGTAGAGACACCTTTTCTGACGACGTTTTTTTCCAGATAGCGCTGATATTGTGTGCATTGCTTGCTGTGGATGGTGAGATTTAAAATATTACTGACCACCTATCAGGCTTCCCTTTGGCAAAGCATCATCCCCACCACTCGTTTGCCACGTTGTGCTGGTATATTGGGTCATCATCTTCGCACACTGTCCACTCGCCAGTCTCCAGATCAAGATCAGCCCAAGCGACTTTCTTTCGCACATAATCAGGGTTTTCAAGCTCTTTACCCCACTCCATCAGGAAATCAATGCAGATCGGTATTTTGACTATTACCTCTTTCTTCACTGGCACTTCACTGGCAAGCTTGGCATTTGAGGCTACCGAAATTACAGCCAGGGACTTTAAGAAATTTCGTTTGTTCATTGTTTTGCTCCAGTAGAAAATTGGAGCACCAGAAAGACACCTGCTTGGTTGCCGTTACGGCCACATCCCCGTGAGGGAAACCACCTTGCCCAGATCGGCAGGTTGGTAGGGCTATTGCCCTTCTTGATGCTCTGGGATAAGTATAGTCCCATATCCAGAAAACCGCTATTTTAAAGGGCCATTTATGCTTCCTGTACGTCTGTACACGTATGCTTTTCAAGCAGGCGAGATCGCCGCCATTGGCTTTTTCAACGGGAGGAGACTAATGTTAAAAGTGTTGAGTTGTTCCCTGCCTCTGAATTCGGTATCGGGCATCTTATAATTGCCGCCAGCATCAAGCGTGGGCTAGCGGCATGTTTATTTTAGGAACTCCAGAAAAAATGGCCACATAGATACCTGAATGACTGCCTGGTCACTCTTGATCTTTAAACACCAACCAAGGCACTACCCTCACCGGGTCAGATTTGACTGCAAATCAACATCCTTATTAAAGAATCACTCTTACAACTCATTATTGTACATAATAAACAATTCTTATGAATTTATATCTATTTATATCTTTTACAACCGATATTAGTGACAAATAGTACGCCATAAAGTATATATAGGAATATTTATCTGATAATTATTCTTATTTAAACATACTCCGCTTGCTTTATATTTTTAAATAGCTATTATTGGGCTCAATACAACATTATATGTTTTAGGGTATATATTTAGTGAGTAACTTTGACAGCCTCCTCGAAGAAATTCGAAACGAGTACCAGGTAGCCAAAAGGCAAGCGAGTCTCGCCGAAATGGCTCCAAATCTAGCTCCAGTGGAAAATATCGGGGGGCTAATAAGGGAGCAAAGAAAGAAACAAGGCCTAACTCTTACCGAACTCTGCGACCTATCTGAAGTCTCGTATACGACACTTGTAAAGCTGGAAAAAGGAAGCCCATCAACTCGGTTGGATATTCTTAACAGAGTACTCAATGCTCTAGGATTGAAACTATGGGTCGGATAGCGAATGTCTACTACCAGGGGCGACTAGCGGGAGAACT
>QNFS01000326.1 GCA_003646415.1 Gammaproteobacteria bacterium | reverse complement strand
GGCCAACCCAGAACCCCAAAACTCAATTCGTCGTTAACCGATTTTTTATGATTTACATTGGTAATGTAGATATTGCGTAATGTCAACAACTAGTCCTATATAGCTATAAGTTCTCAGATTTCGATCTATCGATAGCCGCGAGGCAAGTCCCTACAACAAGGAAGTCTGTGCTATACAAGCGCCACAATTCTCGTCTCGTGGTGAACAGAAGAGTTCATTCGAAGGGGGCTCCGACCGTTCTATCGTCGGTTGCAGATTTTGGCCGCCAATAAACGTTCTCGATCTCAATCGCATAGTTGCGAAACCTGAGCAATCGAGCTAGCGTCGGAGTTCGGTTCGGCGGGCCACTTGTGATAGTTAAGCCGAGCGCGAGGTTCGTTGGTTTTTCGATGAGATCGCCGATTGTATACAATTGCTCAGTTATTGTATACAATCGCCGGATCAGTAGACCGGCGACTGGTCATCGGTCACGGGAGGGTTCATGATCGGCAGCAGGCGTTTCACCCCGTTTTTCTCGCGCACCGTGTTCATTGCGTCCATAGCGATGCTCGTCCTCACCACCGTCCCCGCCGATGCCGGAGCACCGCCGTTCTTCCGGCTCCAGGATCTTGAGGGCGAATGGTTTTCTCTCGACGAGGACCTCGACGGCGATGTGGTCTACGTGAGCTTCTGGGCGACCTGGTGCGTCCCCTGCCGCCGCGAGATGCCCCACCTGCAGGCACTTTACGAAGAATTCGCCGACCAGGGGCTGACCATCATCGGGATCAACACCGACCCACCGGGAACGACCAGCAAGATCAAGCCCTTTGCCAATCGCTACAAGATCACCTACACGACGCTGCTCGACCCCAACAACCACCTCCCCGGAAAATACAACCCCACCCGCGAGCTCCCCTACGCCGTTCTCATCGATCGCAGCGGAAACGTCAGTGAGATCTTCCCGGGCTACCGCAAGGGTGACGAGGTTCTTCTGCGAGAGAAGATCGTCGAATTGCTCGGTGAGACGTCCCATGGTTCTCAGGAGGCCGCAACCGGTGAAACCGAGTAGGCAAACCCTCCTCACCGCGGTGATTCTGGCTCTGGCTGTTTCGGTCTCGGCCCAGGAGAGCGATCCGCCAAAGACAAAGAGCTATCGGATCTTCGGCCAGCTCACGACCCTTTTCGAGCGCAATCAGACCGGGCCCGAACCCAACCAGCCCAACCGCCTCGTGTACTCGAAGCTCAATCAGCTCGCGAGCTTCAACATCGAGTGGAAGAGAATCACCATCGGCGCCCAGGCCGAGTATCTCTACTGGTCCGTCCCGGAGGAGAACAGGGACCGCCTCGATTTCGACCGGCTCCGCAAGGGCTTCGAGCTCCGCCGCTACTTCCTCGACTATCAGTCGGATCTCTTCTCCGGCCGGCTCGGTACCTACTTCGCCTCCTTCGGCCGCGGTATGACGCTCTATGTCCAGAAGAACGACGCCCTTCAATTCGATGAGCCCATCCACGGCGCCACCGCCAGGATCAACCTCAAACACTTCGACATCTCGGCCCTCTGGGGCAAAGTCACCGAGCCGGTCCAACAGGCGCAGTTCGGGAGAGAGTTCGAGGACGAAGTCATGGGCGGCCGGATCCGCGCCAAGCTCCCGTTGAACCTCTACCTCGGCGGCTCCGCGGTGCGGGCCGAGCTCGAAAGACCATTTCCAGTCATGGTCGGTGATCGCCTCGTCACCAACGACTCTGTTGAGGTCTGGGCCGCCGAGGCCGGCGGCACGAGCCTGTGGGGAGTGCTCGATCTGGCCGGTGAGTTCTCCGAGATCAAGAAGACCGAGCCCAACCGGGTCAAGGAGGGCCACGGACGCTATCTCTCAGCCGCCGCGTATGTCGGCCCGCTGTCGATCCTCGCCGAGTACAAGGACTACTACAACTTCGCCTACCGCTACAACCTGCCTCCCAACGCCGGCCGCGCCAACGAGGCCTACGAACACAACGATGTCAAGGGGCCGCGGCTCCTGGTCTCGGCCGACTTCTGGAACATCGGCTCGCTTTTTCACGCGAGCTATGCCGAGTTCGACACCCACAAGGCCGCGACCTCGCCCGGCGGCACCGCGGGAGACCATCAGCGGGAATGGTACGCCGGGATCGAGCAGACCATCGGTCGGGTCTACTTCCTGGGCAGTTACTTCGACCGCGACTTCACCGACCGGGGGCTCGACGAGATCCACGTCCTCGCAGATTTCCACGTCACGGTGGGCAAACGCGGCGAGATCATCCTCGGCTATGACCAGCGGCTCGAGGAGTCGGACTACGCCAGGTTTGAGGTGACTCGGAGCTTTCTCGCCTACTCGATCTCACCCTGGGGCACGGCCTCGGTGCGCTACTCGTACGAGGATCGAAGTGGTTTCGACAAGGACGAATTCTGGGGCATCGAGATCCAATACCTTCCAAAACCGACCCTCATCGTCACCGTCTTTGCCGGCGGCGATCCGGGCGGCCTCGTTTGCGCCGGTGGCCAGTGCCGCCAGGAACCACGCTTCGAGGGCTACAGAGCCAACTTCACCTGGCGGTTCTGATGTCTGAGACGAGATTCAACGGTGACGACGCTGCACTCATGGCAGCCGGAAAATGGGAGACGAAATGACCGACACACAGTACAGAAAATCCGACCGGACCCGGCTCGCGCCGGCCCTGCTGATCACGGGTCTCGCGCTGCTGGTGGTATCCACGGCTGGGGCCGCCGAACGGGTCGTACTGGGCGAATACTTCACGAACGAGTATTGAACATCTTGTCCGACCACGGGGC
>QNFS01000325.1 GCA_003646415.1 Gammaproteobacteria bacterium | reverse complement strand
GTTGCTATTTCATCAGGTACGAACCCTGATCCACGCCTTGGTACGCAAAGGCAGATTAGTGGGGATGGATATTGTTGAAATAACCCCCTGCCGGGATGTAAACGGGATTACCGCATTGACCGCCGGACAACTTATTCTCAATTTTATCGGTACTACCGTTCGGGCAGGGTATTTTGAGGGCTCGTAAGCAGGAACTATAAAAAACTTGCACTCTATTTACATGTTCACTAATTATTTATAAGGATGTATCCCATGACTGAATCCGTACCCGCACTTCGCGTCGAAAACATCCATAAAAGCTTTGGTAGCATAAACGTTTTAAAAGGCATTTCCCTGGAGGCGTACGAGCAGGATGTGATATCCATCTTAGGAAGCAGTGGTTCAGGTAAAAGCACCTTGCTGCGGTGCATCAATCTTTTAGAAATACCCTCTGCAGGAAAAGTCTATGTTCGCGGCGAACTCATCAAAATGCGCCAAAAGAAGGATGGAGAGCATGTTGCCGAGGATCGAAAACAGGTGGAACGTATCCGGTCCAAGCTGGCAATGGTATTCCAGCAATTCAATTTATGGGCACATATGACAGCCATACAAAATGTCATGGAAGCCCCCATCCACGTATTAAAACTTTCCAAGGCAGAAGCCAAAGAAAAAGCGGAAGCCATATTGCACCGCGTCGGCTTGCACGAACATATGAATTACTACCCGTCCCAGCTGTCTGGTGGCCAGCAGCAGCGCGCGGCAATTGCACGGGCCTTGGCCATGGATCCCGATATGCTGATGTTCGATGAACCTACCTCTGCCCTGGATCCGGAACTGGTCGGTGAAGTTCTGAAAGTCATGCAAAGTTTAGCGGAGGAAGGCCGCACCATGCTGGTTGTCACCCACGAAATGGGGTTTGCCCGCGAAGTATCCAGCCGGGTATTATTTGTAGATTCAGGACGGGTGGAGGAAGATGGGGTTCCGGAGCAGGTTTTTAATCAACCGAAGTCGTTACGTTTCCAGCAATTCATTGCCGGAAGTTTAAAATAAGCCCGATAATGAATGAAGACGTCTTTAGACACGCATTTATAAAAGGTGCCAAAAAATAGGGTGAACGATACATGTCGTCTGTGATCGACTATTTACCACTGATTCTTAAAGGAATGCTGCTGACCATAGAAGTGGCGGTGCTGTCGCTGCTGATTTCGGTTTTGCTCGGCATGATCGGCGCCCTTGCCAAGATGTCCGGATCCCGCATTGCCCGGAGTATAGCAGGCATCTATACGACCGTTATCCGGGGGATGCCCGATTTGGTCCTGATGACCCTCATTTTTTTTGGCGGGCAGATTCTGCTGAACAATGTCGGCGAAAAACTGGGCTTGGAATATATCGATGTGAGTCCATTTGTGGCCGGCGTCATCACCATCGGTTTTATCTTCGGCGCCTATATGGCGGAGACATTTCGCGGCGGCATCCTGGCCGTATCCCGGGGCGAGATCGAGGCCGGCTATGCGTTCGGCATGACTCCCATGAAGGTTTTTATGCGCATTACCCTGCCAGCCATGGTGCGGCATGCCCTGCCGGGATTCGGAAATAACTGGCTGGTGTTGACCAAAGCCACCGCACTTATTTCCATCATCGGACTGCATGATATGGTGTTCAACGCCCTTGTGGCCGGCGGGACAACCCGAAAACCATTTACTTTTTTATGCGTGGTTGCATTTTTATATCTACTCATAACCGGCGTTTCCGATATCGGCATAAGATGGCTGGATAAACGCTATAGTGTGGGCGTGCGAAAGGCTTAGTCCGTATAAGGCTAAATTATGGATTTTCAGGTCATCATAGATAATCTGCCGCTCTATTTTCAGGGGCTCCGGGTTACGGTCATGCTGGTTTTTTTCTCCTTGGTTTTGGGACTGTGCCTAGCGCTGCCGATTGCCCTGATGGCGACATCTAAAAGCACCTGGGTACGCATACTGCCCAAAGCCTATATCTATTTTTTCCGGGGCACACCCTTGATTGTGCAAATGTATTTGATTTACCACGGCATGGGGCAATTTGAGGCGATACAAAATAGTTTTCTGTGGGCCATATTCAAGGAAGCCTACATGTGTGCGCTGTTCGCTTTTGCGCTGAATACCGCCGGCTATACGGCGGAGATACTACGTGGCACGATTGAACAAACCGCCTTTGGTGAAATCGAAGCCGCCAAGGCGTGCGGCATGTCCAGGGCCATGGCTTACCGGCGCATTATATTGCCCAGTACTTTCCGGCGTGCATTGCCTGCTTACGGCAATGAAGTGATCTTCATGTTGCACGGCAGTGCGCTAGCGGGTATCATCACCATCGTCGATCTGTTCGGGGCCGCCAAGATTGTCAACTCCAGGAGTTTTGTGCCGTTTGAATCGTTTATCACTGCCGGTCTGTTTTACCTTGTCATAACTTTTATTATCGTGTGGGGATTCAAAAAAGCCGAACACTATTGGCATGCCCATCTGCGCCCGAGAGAAAGTTGACCTTCCTAAAAATAAAACCACGAGACCCGAATGAATACCGTCCTTAGGATAACAACAAATGCAAGAAACTAGCAATTATCCCAAAAACCTGCGTTGGACCGTTATTGGTGGCGGAAACGGCGGACAATCCGTTTCCGCACATTTAGCTATAATGGGGTTTCATGTTCGATTGTATGACATTTCCCCCGACACCGTAAATGCGATTAACAAACAGGGCGGCATTGAACTAGAAGGCGTTGTTCAGGGCTTTGGAAAAATTGACCGGGTCACCACTGACCTTCACGAAGC
>QNFS01000324.1 GCA_003646415.1 Gammaproteobacteria bacterium | reverse complement strand
GCGACTTCGCAGTTGCCATCGGCTAATGCTTTTCATAACTTACTTTCACTGTTGAACTTAACTTACTTTGGTTTTATGCATAGAGGACTTAAACCTCATCAGTTGGTGCCCATGACGGGCGTACACAATCCGCTTCAGGCAACCCGGACCAGCCGGGCGCCTGAGCATTGAACGTTCGACCTTCGACAAAAATTGGAGCACTCTGAATCAGTCCCCCGGTATCTAGCGGGAAAAGGCGTGGAAATTGGTGCTTTCAAGACCCCAATCCCGGGGATCGAGCCTGTTTACGTCGACCGATTCGAAGAATATGCGGGCGAGCCGACGTTGGCTGACTATTACGGGGACGCATGCGATTTACCATTCTACGATTCATCAGTGCAGTACGTCGCAACGTCCCACGTGCTGGAACATGTCGCAAATCCGCTGGCCGCGATATCGGAGTGGTTCCGGGTCATTAAGCACGGCGGACATATCTACATGGTCGTACCAGACAGAAGGAAGACATTCGATCACCCTCGTCCGCTAACCGATGTTGAGCACATGTTGAGCGATTACCGTGATGGTGTTTCTCAATCAGATGGCGCACATGTCGACGATTTTGTGTATGGGATCGATTGGAATATGTATTCGCCTTCTACTGACTCCTCACAGAAAGAAAGCACGAGGGACGAGTTGGCGGCGCGGTATCACCTCGCAGTAAACGCTGGCCTGGAAATTAACATACATTTCCATACGTTCGAGAGCTTCAGTGCTGTTGCGCTTATTCACGCAGGCAACCGAGAGTCGTTATGGAAGGGGCGGATCGAAGTTGTCGAAGTTGTCGAAGAGTTTCCCGGATCGACTCCGAACGGATTCTTGATCGTAGGTCGAGTCTTCAAGAACATTCGTTCGCGTTGCCTGTCTTTACTTTCACCAAAAGGTTTGCGGAAGAACGCGCGAAAACTCGAAGTGACCAAACTTGGCGCTAGAGTCCTGTCTCACAAATAGGCTTGTACAATATGGAGGCGTCATGGGGTCGATAGCAAGGCGGGACAATTCCGGAATGCCCGTAGGCCTTTCGGATTTGTCCTAACGCGGCTAGCGGCCCCATGACGTCCCGCCCCTTGGGCCAAGCCCTTTTCAACCTCAGCCGCGTTGCCCGCGCCGGGCAGTGCCACAGGGCACAGCACCGGCGCGGCCGCCTCGCTGGGGTTGAAAATGGCTCTGGTATTGGCAAGCTTATTTGTGAGACAGGACACTAGAGAGAACGACCAAAGAAGGTGAAAGAGAATAGCGCGCTATTTGAAAGTATTGCACTTTGTAAGGCAGCACACGAGACTGGGGTGAACCAGTGAAATCGGGTAGCCGGGAGCGTCAACCTCATAGTCTCATAAGAACAGTAGTGATATGACCTGTTGCAAAATAGAAGGTTCTGTCCGAATCAAGTCGTATTTGCATGTTCACTGAAAGTGTGGATAGAAGAACCCACTGATCTCTGCCCGCTAATCTACGCGAATTGAGGCGAATCCCAGATAGAGACGGCTTTCATTAGCGATGATTCGCGTAGATTAGCGGGCAACTTCTGTCGATTTATGAAACGTTAGGGTTAAGTCAGAACTCAAATACGAGAAACAGAAGCCCGATGCCGCCAATAGGACGAAAGACGAAACATCCAGCAAGTCAGATGCAGGCGACGGCAGATAGCCGCCCCTGATCCGTATCGTCCGAAGGAGAATAGCGTCTTGACGTCATGACGGTATGGCGTCAGTTTGGTTTTATGAGCAAAGCAACTCTCTACCTGGATGACGCCCTTCACCAAGCCCTCAGGGTGAAAGCAGCTGAAACGCGCCAGACCATGTCCGACCTGGTCAACGATGCGCTCAAGGCATCACTTTCAGAAGATCTCGAAGATATCGCCGAATGGAAGAAGCGCAGAAATGAGAAGACCTATGGTTACGAAGAGTTCCTCGCCCAATTGAAAGCAGATGGAACGATATAGTCTCGAGTTTACCAAGTCCGTCCGAAAAGATCTTAAGAAGATAGGGAAACGCGATGCCTCCAGAATCCTGAAGGCGATCGATAGGCTGGAGGCCAATCCATGCCCGGCATCCTGCAAGAAGCTCACAGATCGTGAACTCTACCGAATCAGAGTAGGGAATTACAGGGTTGTTTATGAGATCTTCGATCGCCGCCTGGTGATCATGATCGTGAAGGTCGGGGATCGAAGAGATGTCTACCGGTAAAAGAAATCGAACAACCCGCAGGAGGGAGAGGATTGCCGGAGGGATAGGCCCCAACAATCAGCCAGATGAGACAACCCCGGCCCGCTGCGCGGCTCTCCGTGTTCGAGTTCAAACGTTCAGAGCGTTGAAACGAATTTTCTGAGCCAGTATATGATCTGTCTTGATTACGACATAATAGTGGCCGGAGGCGGCACAGCGGGATCAGCGGCCGCGGTAGCGGCGGCTCGACGCGGACACCGGGTGTTGTTGGTGGAAGAGCAGAACTGCCTCGGCGGCGTTTCGACCTCCGGCGGTGTGGGAGAGTGGTTTGCCCACCTTGAGGGTTTGGGCAACATATTCGATTCGGTCGTTCGGGAAATGCGCCGATTTGGGGTTCGATACGAGAAACCCAGAAGATTCAATCCGGAATACCTGAAACTGGTCTGGCAGTTGCTTGCCGAGCAGGTGGGAGTCGACATTTTGTTCCATGCGTCGGTCAGCGAAGTCACGAAAGAAGCGGATGCGATCGCGGACGTGCATATCTTCTCTTGTTCAAGGGCTCTGATCGCTCGGGCGAAGTATTATATAGACGCTACGGGGGAGGGTGACCTC
>QNFS01000323.1 GCA_003646415.1 Gammaproteobacteria bacterium | reverse complement strand
CAGGAGCTTGGTACAGCATTGTTAGAGCAAACTACTGCCTACATCGAAGACTCTATGCCTTTGCTGACCGAGCACCATGACCGATTCTTTCCGGACACGTGCTACCTGACTGCCGGCGATACTGAGAAAGCCTTGCTAAGCATCGAAACCCAGCTGGCTCATAACCATTTGAATGATTGGTACATTGTCCACCAAATGCCGATGTACGACCTGATACGCGACGAGCCCAGGTACCAGGCGGCCGTTGCGGAACGCGAACGCCGCATTGCGGTACAACGCGAGGCCATTGCCAAAATGGATGTGGGGGCCGACCCATGAGCAATTCCGTAGGGTGGACATTTATGTCCACCGGGCCAGAGAACCAATTACCGGAAAACGGTAAGAAACATGCATGCCATTCATGGCGAAATTATTTTCTAAGCGATTGGTGGCAAGATGTACACCTGCCCGGTGGACATGAATGTCCACCCTACGGGGGCTCGCGATGAGTTTTTTTAATGAATTAAAGCGCCGCAATGTCATCAAGGTGGCTGCCGCCTACGTCATCGTAGGCTGGCTGATCATGCAGGCTGGTGAGGTTCTTTCGCCAGCCTTACACCTGCCGGACTGGATCAATTCAGCGCTGGCCTTTTTCCTGATCCTCGGCCTCCCGTTGGCGTTAATTTTCGCCTGGGCTTTTGAGATGACACCCGAAGGTATCAAGAAGGAAAAAGATGTCGATCGCAACCAGTCCATCACCGGTGCTACCGGGCAAAAACTGAACCATACGGTCATCGTCCTGCTGGTTGCGGCCCTGGGGTACTTCGCCTACGACAAGTTCCTGACCCAACCGCAAAACGCTAAAAGTCAGCCGGCCGTCCCGGACATGGCCATTGAAGCGACGGGGCCTGAATACCAAACCATCGCCGTGCTGCCATTCGTCAATATGAGTGAAGATGCCAGTAACGAATATTTCTCGGATGGTCTGACCGAGTAACTGATGAACATCCTCGCCAAGATCAAGGAACTTCGGGTTGCCGGTCGCACCTCTTCCTTCGCCTTCGAAGGCCAGGATGATGATTTGCGCATCATCGGGGGCAAACTTAACGTCAAATCCATTCTGGAAGGCAGCGTGCGCAAGGACGACAAACGCAACCGCGTACGCATCACCGTGCAGTTGATAAATGTCGATGATGGTTTCCACCTGTGGTCTGAAACCTACGACCGTGAGCTCGATGACATTTTTGCTATACAGGATGAAATCGCCCGTGAAGTTGCGCAAGCGCTGCGTATTACTTTGCTGGGCGAGGATGAAAAACGCCTGGAAGAAGTGGTCAGCACGGATATCAGTGCCTACGAAACCTATCTGCGCGCAATGCAGGGTTTGCACGAAGGGGCTTATGTGTCTCTGAATAATTCAGTTGAGCAATTTCAGCAGGTACTTGCGCTGGATCCTGCTTTCACACCGGCGAAACTTGGGCTGGTCAACGCCTGGTCAGAACTGGCCAACACCGGCGCGATAACCCGCAGTGAGGCGCTTCGCCAGGGATTGCCTTTACTGGAAACCGTACTGGCGGAACAGCCGGAAAACAGTGGTGCGCGTATCCAGTTAGCGCTGTTCAGAGGTTTTGAGGAAAATACCGCGGCAGCAGAAGCAGAATTCATATCCGCACTGGAAAACGATCCGCGTAACGCCCGTGGACTACAAGAGTACGGCAGATACCTGTTTGACCATCAGCAAATAGTAAGAGGCATGGAATTGATCGATGCGGCGCTGGAAATTGAGCCCTACTCGATTCGGGTGTTATGGGCTCATTGCCAGACCAACGCCTACATACAAAACATTGATGCCTCGCTGCCATCCTGCGCCCGAATAAGGGAAATCGCACCTGATAGCCCACTTGGTTATTATGGATGGGCCCTTGCTTATTTGCACACCGGCGACATGGCGCGAACCGCAAAGGGTTACGCAGATGCAATTCTGCGCGATCCGGATGATTACGAGATGGTCGCGGCCATGTGTGGTTTCTGGTTGACCCTGGGTGACCTTGAACAGGCTGAGCAATGGCAACAACGCGCAGATGCAATCGGTGCCGGCCAACCGATACCAATCGTTACTCGCCTTGCACTGTACAAATACCGCGAGCAGCATGACCTGGCACGCGATCTTGCAAAGCAAACACTTGATCGAAACATAGAAGACCGGTTTGGCAGTAACGCTGGTTTTCGCGGGGTTTGGGCATTTGAATCGACACGCGCCGGAGATTACCAGGCAGCGCTTATGCCGTACCGGGAAGCATTCCCCTGGGCGTTCGACACGCCACTCCAGGTACCTGCGCCTCTGAACGATAAAATCTTCGATGTCATCCAGATCGCCGGATTGCTCAAGCTTGCTGAGCCGCTCTCTGAGCGCCCGGAGCAACTGCTGAAAATCTCTGAAAAAAGTGCCCATCAGTTCAGTCCCGGCTGGGGGGCATGGGCCCCTGCATTGGCGCAGGCCTCAATCGCCACCGTCCGCGGTGACCGCCAGGCAGCCATCGGCTGGCTGAACAACGCCTGGGACAACAACTGGCGTGCGAGTTGGCGGGAAAGGTTGCTTCAAGATGCGATCATCAGCCAATTGGCAGATGAGCCTGGCTACCAGGAACTGGTCGCCCGCTTCGAAACCGACATGGAACGCCAGCGCGAAGAGGCCTACGAAATTATGGGGATCGCCAAATGAATGCACATGTAGGGTGGACATTTATGTCCACCGGACCAAATCCAATACTACGGGAAACCGGCGAGGGATTTTATCCAGGTATTGTGGTGAAATTTAAACAACGACCCGGTGGACATAAATGTCCACCCTACGGGAGTCCTCAATGAGCTT
>QNFS01000322.1 GCA_003646415.1 Gammaproteobacteria bacterium | reverse complement strand
ACGTCGAAGGTGCGGGTAAACAGCCTCAACCCGGGGGCGACCAATACCAGTATGCGCAGAACCGCCTATCCGGCGGAGACACCCACCGACAATCCCGCGCCGCAGGATATTATGGCGGCTTATTTATTTTTAATGGGGGATGACAGCGCCGGAGTTACCGGCAAGGCCTTTAACGCCCAGTAGGTACGGTGCGACTCTTCTTTCTTGCGTGGCCACGACCATGGCGCTTGCCAAACTGCCGCTCCATCACCTCGCGCTCTTTGGCGGTACTGCGCTTCATGTCCTTGGGCGGCAGCCCGGCCATACGATACAGACTCTTGATCTCTTTCAGCTCCATCTCCACCCACTGCCCCTGCTTGACCCTGGAGGGGATGAACACTTCACCGTAACGCACCCGCTTGAGACGCGATACCGTGAGACCCTGTGACTCCCACAGGCGCCTGACCTCACGGTTACGGCCTTCCATGAGCACCACATAGAACCAGCGGTTGATGCCATCACCACCGCCGTCCTGTATATCGGCAAAGCGCGCGACGCCGTCTTCCAGCATCACACCCTCGATCATGCGCTGCAGCATTTCCTCCTGCACAGTGCCCATGACCCGGACCATATATTCACGTTCGATATTGGAGGATGGGTGCATCAGGGCGTTGGCCAGGTCGCCATCTGTGGTAAACAGCAACAGACCGGATGTATTGAAATCCAGGCGTCCTATAGAAATCCAGCGGCCTGATTTCAGCTTTGGCAGGCGCTGAAATACCGTGCGACGACCCTCCGGGTCGCTACGGGTGCAGACCTCGCCAGTGGGCTTGTGATAGAGAATACAACGGGCTTGTTGGGCACTCTCACGCGCCAGTGGCTTGCCATCCACGGCGATGCTGGCGCGGTCGTCCACCCGGTCACCCAGGCCGGCCACCTTGCCATTGACCACTATGCGCCCCTCTTCTATCCACCGCTCCATCTCACGGCGGGACCCGAGGCCTGTGCGGGCCAATACTTTTTGCAGTTTTTCTCCCGCTTTGGTCACCGGCTTCGCCGGCTCCTGGGTCGCGGAACTCTTGCGGGGTCTATTGGCCACCTCGGTTTTCCCGTCAGGCCTGAGATTCTGGCTTGGGTGGTTCTACCTCGGCGTATTTGACCTCAGTCGCGCCATCCTCCACCTGCATTTCCCCACTGCCAGCCTCGGGCGCAGCCACTTCCGGCGCCGGCTCTTCAATCTCTGCGGAAGCTGCTCGAGACTGGAGTTCATCCGCCGCCTCGGACAGGCTTACCGTCGGTGCAGGCGCCTCTTCCATTGGGGGCGTGTGCTCGGTGCCACCGACGACGGTCAACTCCGGCCCATCTTCGCCGCCGGCCGCGACATCACTGCCGGCCTCTTCTGTTAAAGGCTCGCTGAAACCGAGTTCTGCGTTCAGCGTCTCCAGGTCGCGAATTTCTGCCAGTGCAGGCAGCTGATCCAGGCTTTTAAGATTGAAATAGTCCAGAAACTGACGGGTGGTGGCATACATGGCGGGCCGACCCGGCACATCCCGGTGCCCCACCACGCGTATCCATTCGCGTTCGTGTAAGGTCTTGATAATATTGGAACTCACCGCAACGCCGCGTATTTCCTCGATCTCACCACGGGTAATCGGCTGCCGGTAGGCGATCAGGGCCAGGGTTTCCAGCAGTGCCCGGGAGTACTTTTGCGGCCGTTCCTGCCATAACCGGGCCACCCAGGGGCTCAGTGACTGCCGCACCTGGAAGCGGAAGCCACTGGCCACTTCCAGCAATTCAAAACCCCGCTCTTCACAACGCTCTGCGACTTCCTTGAGTGCTTCGCGAATCGCCGTATTCTCGGGGCGCTCGAAATCCTCAAACAGGCCTGCCAACTGGGCGACAGTGACCGGCCTTCCCGCCGCCAGCAATGCACCCTCGATAATCTGCACCAACCCTATGTCTGACATGTTACTCCGACCTTGCCTTAACGTGGATGGGACCGAAACTTTCAGTCTGTACAATCTCTACCAGTGATTCCTTGATGAGCTCCATAATTGCCAGGAATGTCACGACAACCCCCAAACGACCCTCGTTAGAGGTAAACAGCGACACAAAGGGCACGAACTGCTGGCCGGAAAGCGCCTCCAGCACCTCGCTCATACGCTCCCGGGTAGACAGTGCCTCACGTTGGATGTGATGGCTCTCAAACATATCCGCCCGGCGCATGACCTCACCCAGGGCCAACAGCAACTCGCGCATATCGACGTCCGGATCCGGACGTGTGCGGTTGAGATTCGGTGGCTTGGCGCTACCCACCCAGGTATCGCGCTCCATGCGAGGCATTTCTTCAATATCTTCAGCGGCCTTCTTGAATCGCTCATACTCCTGCAGGCGCCGAATCAGCTGTGCCCGTGGATCTTCTTCATCCTCTTCCACTTCTGAGGAGCGCGGCAGCAGCATACGCGACTTGATCTCGGCCAGCATCGCCGCCATCAACAAATACTCACCCGCCAGCTCAAACTGCATGGCGTCCATCAGGTCCACGTAGTGCATGTACTGCTCGGTTATTCTGGAAACGTCGATATCCAGGATATCCAGGTTCTGCCGCTTGATCAGGTACAGCAGCAGATCCAGCGGCCCCTCGAAGGCCTCCAGAAAGACTTCCAGCGCGTGGGGCGGTATGTACAGATCTTTGGGTAATTCAGTGACCGCCTGACCCATCACCACGGCAAAGGGCATTTCTCCCTGCTGCGGCTGGACCATCGATTTTGGCGGGGTGGCACACCCTGCCAGGTCGCCTTCGCCCGTTGTCTGTGCCTCTGCCTTGATTTCGTTATTGGTTTCGTTGACTGACACGTGACCCACCCATTTT
>QNFS01000321.1 GCA_003646415.1 Gammaproteobacteria bacterium | reverse complement strand
GTCAGCGCCTGCACTCGGGTCCCGGTCTGCGCCAACATTGCTCACGACGCCACGAATCGGGTTCGCTTCTCGCGGAGAAGGATTGCCAGCCGTGCCACAGCCACTCGTTGCGAGCAGCACGCAGAGGGTGTTGACGGCAAGAGCCATGTGGTTGTGGATGGGAAGCAGGATTGGGAAACTGCGCATGTTGAGATATTAGGGGAGCTCGGACCGCAGCGAGAGGTCCAAGTGATCAGTGAGTAGGCGGGTAGGACATGCCAACGGGCACTTCTGCTCTTACGACGGTCATGACGCTGTGGTTGAACCCTTGCCACTTCCCAGACACCTCCCCCAAGCGCTTCCGCTGAAGGGCAGAGTGGGTAGTCGGAGCCTCATGCACGCTTCAAGCAGCGCAAGCGGATGCAAGGGTGCACGGCGAAGTCAAGGCCGTCGCCACCGAGGCGAACGAACTTCAGGCGCTCCTTGGCGCCGTGCCGCGTGCGGTAGAGTAGGCCGCTGGCGCGGTGGCTTTAGGCTCCCGGTGGCCCTGCCGTCTCTTTCGAGCGCGGCGCCTCAGTCCGGTTTGCCATGGCTCCGTTTCCAGCGGCCTCTCATCGAACCGGACGTGCGGATTTCCCGCATCCGGCTCTCATCTCAAACTTCACACCTTCGCTCGCGACGGGCTGCTTGATTTCCTTCACGGGCGATAGAGGCAGAGCGTCTCGTAGAGATGCTCCTTGGGATACTGGCGGTAGCCCGTCCCTCGTCCCTTGTGATGCTTCATCATCAGCCATCGTTGGACACGTCTCTCGGTGTACGCACGCACCACTCGGTACGCTCGCTCGACGGGACCCTGTTCGAAGTAGTTGCACCAGCCACGAAGAATCGGATTGATCTTCGCGACTCGTCTTTCGATTGAGGTTGCCGTCCACCGGCGCGACGTCTCCTCGTAGATCTTCCGACACACTCGCTGCACTGCGCGCTTCGACGGAGCGGTGCCGATATAGGACCGACCATCCTTTCCGTAAAAGCGACCCACGGTGTAACCGAGGAAGTCGAACCGTTCGCCCGGAAGTCGGACGAGCCGAGTCTTGTTCTCGTTCACCGTGAGCCCGAGGGCCACCATGATCCGCCGCATCCACTTCATCGCCGCTTCGCCCCGACCAGCGGGGCAGCAGATCACGAAGTCGTCCGCGTAGTTCACGATGGCTCCCTGGGTCTCGCTCGCAGCCCCCAGCGCCTCCCAGGCGAGGATGAAGCGTCGGAAATACAGGTTCGCGAGCAAGGGGGAGATGACTCCTCCCTGCGGCGTTCCTCTCTTCGTTCGCCTCGCCTCCGCGGTGGTGGGTGCCGTGGGGCCACGCCCCTCTGTCACGGGCGCTCGCAGCCACATCTTGATGACCGACAAAATCTGCCGGTCGCTGATGCGACGCGCAACGCACTTCATCAGTGGCCCATGTGGGATCGTGTTGAAGTAGTCCGTCAGGTCGGCGTCGATGACGTCGCGCCTGCCGTTCTGCGTGACATGGTAGTGGACCCGCCGTACGGCGAGCTTTGCGTCGAGCTTCGGTCGAAAACCGTACTGCTCAGGGAGCAGGTCGGCCTCGAAAACCGGCCCGATCACGAGCACCATCGCGGCCTGCACCACCCGGTCCCGAATCGTCGGGATACCGAGTGGGCGCTGGCCGCCCGATGCCTTCGGGATCCACACCCGCAGCAGGGGCCGAGGGCGATACTGCTTCGCCTTCAACTCCTCCTGGAGATTCCCGAGCCACGCTTCGACACCATCGGCTTCGATGTCCGCAAATCCGACCTGGTCGACGCCCGCGCTGCCGCCGTTTTCCGGCAGCGGCGCCAGGCTTTGCCCAGGACGTCCTCGCGCCACACCTTGTCCCACAGGCTGTAGAAGCGGAAGCCCGGTTCCGTCTTCGCTTTCGTGTAGAGCGTCCTCTGCAGCGTCCGAACCGATGTCGGAGTTCGTAGGTTCATCACCAATCTCCTGGCTCTCGGCCGCTTTGTTCGCGTGTTCGAGATCAGGGCCCCTTCCCTCCGCCAGCGTTACCCAGCTTCAGCGGTACTACGGGCCCATCCGCCACCTCGAATGGCCGGCCCTACCCCTCGCGAGGAGACCGTTGCGGACCGGCGCCACCCGTACCGCACCGAACGAGGCTTCCCTTGTTCCGTACCCATCCTTGCCGCGCGTGCTGTCACCACTATCCCGGTGGACCCGACGACTGCTCATGTCACTCGCTTCGTCATCGGCTCCGGCCTTCCCCACTATCAGGATGGGTCGGCATCCACATTGTGTATTTCGGGACCTGCTTAGCGTTCACTACTCGTTACGGCCCGCGCGACTCACTGACCCTCCAAGAGGGCCTTTTCCCAAAGTGCTTCAACTCATTCGTCACCTCCTGAGCCGCCTTGGGTGTTTCCGGGTGGAGCGACAGCTGCCCGGCCTGGATTTGCACCAGGGAGATGGGCACGCCTTTTCAAGGCACACCCGATAGTAGACATGAAATCGATTGCGGCTCGCGGACGTTCACAGATCACCCATTCTACGAAGTATCGCCCTTCGCTGCGACGCGATCAGTAGAGCTGGTCTGTGAAGCGGGGCCCTCGGATGCACCGGTGCGTGGCCTCTGCCGCACGGGCCTCCCGGAGCGCCCTTGCGCCGATTCATGCCCCCGCCCGCTTCACAGCCTTGCTCTACGGATCGCGCTACAGCGCAGGCTCAGGCCTCCCCGATGTCCTCTTTGAACTTGAAGGAGACCTCGTGTGCGGTGGCCTCGCCGCGCATGAAGCGGCGCGTCAGCTCGCCGATGTCCGTCGGGCGACCGCGCCAACGCGCTTCTTCCTCCTCGGTGGAGAGGGCG
>QNFS01000320.1 GCA_003646415.1 Gammaproteobacteria bacterium | reverse complement strand
AGAACCAGGGGCGCCGCAAGGGTGATGAGACGCCGGACTTCTGGTGATGATTTTACGTAAGTAATGGTACCGGAGGCCGGACTTGAACCGGCACGCTATCGCTAGCACCGGATTTTGAATCCGTTTTATGGTTATTTCTTAACCAATTGATATACCTAGCAAATTTCCTGAAAAACTACCTAACCAATTGATATAAAACAAAATAAAGTATTAACTGGGCTTAACCTGGATTCACATCGGATTATTTGAATTAGCGTCCCAATGTGCATATAATGTGCATGGAAATCTCATCGGATTTTAAAACAGCCCCCGAGAGTGCGACAACACCCCCGAGGGCTTAACCAGGACACCTATTCGGAGGTGAGCATGGCTAGAAAACAGCATATCGATTATTCCCAGCCTTTCAAGTTTACAAAGACAGTATTGGAGGGAATTCCCAAGGGTGACAAGCTCGCCTACTTCTATGATACGAAGGTGCCCCAACTGGGTGTGACCCGCCAGTTGTCTGGCAAGCTGACCTTCCATGTGCGAACCACCGGAGCCAGTGGCAAAACCGAGCGTATTAGTATCAAGCAAGGCCGGTTCCCCGGTATGGCGGTTGAGACAGCCCAGAATAAGGCGCTGGAGATATTGCACGACACAACCAAGGGCGTAGATACGGTTGGCAAGAGAAGGGCTCAGAGGGTGACACAGGCGGTCACCGGCTTGACGGTAAACGATGCTGTGGATGTGTACCTGGACGAAAAGCGCACCGGCAAGCAAAAGCTCCCTTTGAAAGACAGGACAAAAAGCGATTACTGCTACGACATAGAGCGGTTGTTAGGCGAGGACACCTACCAGGCCCCGCTGGTGGACGTTACCGAGGATGTGATTTCTGATTGTGTCCGCAAGATGGAAAAGCGCAGCAAGGCTAAAGCTGCGGCTGGTTGCCGGTCATTGTCTGCAGTATGGAACTGGACGCGCAAGCAAAAGAAAAACAGGGGGCTTGTCCCTGAAAACCCGGTCACTCTATACGCTGAGTCCATCGATGGGTTATATGTCGCCGAGCCAAAGGCAAACTGGCTGAAAGAGGAGTACCTGGCTGAATGGTTCGACCAGGTGGAGGCGATCGACGATGAACAGGTGAGCCAGTTTTATCTGTTTCTTATTTTGTCGGGCGTGCGCCTGAATGAAGCCGAGGGCTTGCGCTGGCAGGATGTAAACTTCAGGACCAATACCTATGTCTTGCCTGACCCCAAAAACCGCAAATCTGTTGAATTTCCCATCCCTCACCACCTTCGTGACAAGCTGTATGACCGCCGCAAAAAAGAGGGGAGGGTGTTCACAGTCCCCAATGATGGCAGGACATACCGCGCCAATGTGGGCAAGGCTATCGAATTTGACTGGACCAACCACGACTTGCGCAGGACATTTGCCACCTATGGGCTGAAAGTCTGCGATCTGGTAAAGGTAAAGCTGTTAATGAATCACCTGTTATCGGGTGATATCACTATGGGGTCATACGTCCAGCGTGAAGGCCTGGATCTAGCCGGGGAGTTGCGCAAAATTGAAGCGGAGATACTCAGGCTCGCCGGCCGCCCCGTGGATAACGTATTCAAAATGGAGGTGGTCGGATGAAAACCTACCCCCTACTGTTTTCGATAGATAGTGGCTACATCTACCCCGATGATCCTAATGAATTGCGCCACCCGCCCGAGCCGGAAAGCTGGCTGAAGCAAATCATTGAACAGGCTGACTTTATCCTTTCCTGCTGGGATGAGGACGCCCGGGTCGCCAATAATGACCCAGACCACGACCCCGATGCCGAGCCAGACCGCCGGAACCATTTAGACTGCATGAACGCCCGCCAGAATGCCCAGGACGCACTACAAGCCATTTTTGACGGTAACGTGGACGCCGCTATGCGATCCGCCTTTCTGGCCGGTAGATGCATTGAAAAAGCTAACCGGGCGGGAGTCATAATTGATGGATTGGGGAAGTTTCGAGACAGTAAAAATAATTCAGACAATGCCGCAGATATCAGCGCTGAGGTTAGGGCCGAGAACGCAAGCAATCTACGCGACAAGGTAGAAAGCTATGCTAAAGAATTGTTAGAAGAAGGTTTTGCGCAGAGTGACCTGTGCTCAACGATTGAAAGAAAGTTGAAACTGAAGGATGAAATCAGCCGAACCACGACCCAGATTAGAAACGACCTTAAAGCATTGGGAATTTGGATCGAAAAAGCAAAAAAGTAAAATAAGCGGCGCTCGCTTCCGTTTACCCCTCTCCGGTTGATTGTTAACTGTTTTTAGTTGTACATAATAAGGGCTAGCTCATTTTACGGAGATAGCCCAAATGACTAGCACAGCCCACGAAAATCTCACCGACCAAGAATTTCTCGACGACCTGATCGACGATAAAGAGTTGGCCCAAATCCTGCGCGTTCAACCGCAGTCCATATCCGTCATGCGCTCGCGTGGACAAATCCCGATACCTACCTACAAGCGAGGCCGGAAAACTCTGTCCAGTCGCCGGGGTGCAGTTGAGTACATCAAGGCCAGCTTGAAACCGCATTGCGGATAAAAAAAATGCTAGCCCCCGCGAAGAAACCAGCATTAATCAGATGATGATGCCCACGACCAATGGACAGGTGAATGATAGCACAAGAAAATATTTCAGATATAGCCACGGGGCAGTGGCACTACATTCACCCCGCCCTGGGCGTACCCGTTGAATGGATGACGAAAACCGGCAAGCCCTGTCTTATCTGCGGCGGGCATGACCGATCCAGCTATGACGACAAAGAGGGCCGGGGTACATACCTGTGCCGAGGCTGCGGAGCCGGTGACGGATTTACTCTTTTGCAAAAGTATCACGGCTGGGATTT
>QNFS01000319.1 GCA_003646415.1 Gammaproteobacteria bacterium | reverse complement strand
AGGAGACACTCTCAGCGGAACCCGACATCGCATACATATCCGTCGGATCGAATGACGCACTCAGGGGTACATCCACTGCACGCTTCGAGGCGGACTATGACCGTGTTGTCGGGCGCCTCCAATCATCGGTGCCTGCCGTTGGGCTTTCGGGCATCGGCGACCTCGGTACGATCCCCCGCCTACCTGACCTTGCTAGAGGAATCGCCCGGATACGCGCCAGGTCCATCGACGCGGCAATTGCACGAGTATCGAAGCAGTATCCACGAGCTGTGAAGTCGAACGCGTGGGACGTGATGGAGAGCCTCTTCACCAAAGAATCGGACATGTTCGGAGAAGACCTCTTCCATGCCTCGGCCGAGGGGCACCTCGCCTTCTCAGATGTCGGCCGACCCGTAGCCGACCGTCTCGTCGAGATATGGCAGGGATCAGATCGCTCGCAAGCTCGCTTACAGATACCAGACACCAGACACCAGCGTCCCTAGACGCGGCGGTCCATGTTCAATCCACCATCTGGCATCCGAGTCTGGCATCTGCTGTCTGCTGTCTGGCCTCTACTTCTCCAAAAAGTGCTTGATCATCGAGGACACGGTGCCGATGGCTCCCGCGTTGATGCCTTCCGGGATGATGATGTCCGCGTAACGCTTGGAGGGTTCAACGAACTGGTAGTGCATGGGGCGCACGGTCTTCGTGTACTGCTCGATCACAGATTCGACTGTTCGGCCGCGTTCAACGATGTCACGCCGCATCCTTCGAATGAGCCGTATGTCAGGCTCGGTATCGATATACACACGAACGTCGAACCGACTCCGGAGTTCAGGGTCGACGAACAGGAGGATGCCTTCAACGATCACGACAGGCTCCGGTTCGAGGGTGTAGGTCGAGTCGGTCCTCGTGTGTGTTGCAAAGTCATACACGGGGCGCTCGATTGTCTCTCCAGCCCGCAGCGCATCGAGGTGTTCGATCATCAACTCCATCTCGATCGAGTCAGGATGGTCGTAGTTGATCTTCATTCGATCAGCGAGGCTGAGATCTGCTTGATCGCGGTAGTAGGCATCCTGCTGAAGGTAGATGACTCTGTCCCTACCGACGAGATCGACGACAGATCGTGCGATCGTCGTCTTCCCCGATCCCGATCCGCCAGCGATAGCAACGAACAGCGGACGGTCTTCGCCTGCCTGGGGACCGAACTCATAGGAAGCGATCAGTTCTGCGATATCGATGGTCATCGACACCACGGTAGCGCGTCACGCGTTGCTCGCCTACTTGGCCGATGTGAGCGTGACATCTCCAGAAAATGACGACACGTTCAGAGCCATCGTGTCTGTCCTATCTCCGTCACCAGGCTTGACCTTGTTACGGAAATCACCAGAGAGCGTCTTGATGCTCGCTTCGACGATCCTCCCCGGAGCGAGGCCAACGAACACGTTGCCAGACATCGTGGAAATGTCCAGGTCCGACCCTCGGAAGTCGCGCACCTTCACATTGCCGCTCGCGGACCGGACCTGGACGATATCGTTGGCCTGTCCGATCACGACATCCCCAGACGCCGTCTTTACCGTTGCCCCTCCCACATGATCGACTCGTATGTCACCGCTGGCGGACTTGGCGTTGAATTCCCCGTCACATCGGGTCACGTTGATATCCCCAGATGCGACCTTGATGCGTGCGTGCCCCGTGACGTTGTCGATCCGGACATCCCCCATGCCGGAACTGATATCGACATCCTCCGCATCGACTCGTAGCCTCACATCACCTGCGCCGATCCGCACCCGTACGCGAACTCCATCCGGCACATTGATTGCCACATCCATAGCCTCGGAGGAGAACCGCCTACGCTGCTCCTGGCGTGCGGAGCGAATAGTTACTGAATCTGGTGTGATGTCGACGGAAGCGCCGTCAACCAACTCAGGCGCACCACTCAGCATCACCTTCGCCTTGCCCTCCGTGCCAGGACGCACGATCACGTTGCCAGCTGTGATCGAAACATCGATCGTCGGTGGTCCATCAACATCGAACTTCACGATTCTTTCTGTCATGTCTCGATCGTCCCCTTGAATGTCGTGCGGGACCGCCGACTGCGGGCCTTCGTCTTGCCTGCAATCGCTCTGACAACGAACGTGTTCACCGAATCACCTGTGTCGGATGCGGCGCTCTCGAGATCACCCTTGAGATCCTCCGGAAGCCGCACGGTGATCCTCGCCCCAAGGTCATCGTGACTGATTGTCACGGTCTCGTCAGTCGAACGAACCACGAGATACGGTTCGCCATCGCGCAGCACAACATCGATAGCATGATCCGTCAACTGAGCTCCGACCTCTGCAGCTGCCTGCTCGGCCAATGCCGTTCCCATCTGTGTTAGCGCTGGGCCCAGCGCTGCGAGGATCGACTCCCCGGCAACATCAACTGCAGGGTCGTCCGACGCAAGCGCTAGTTGGCCAACTACCACCGCCTTCACCGTGGAAGTGAGACTGCCAATATCCATGTACTTCCTCCGTTCAGTGGGCGTTGTGTTCGATATGCCGCTGCGTCTTGACCAGCCGTAGCAACCGCCTATGTTGCGGGCTGTAGCCCTCTCGCTGAGCTGTCTGTATCGCATTCACGCTCTCGGGATTGTTGTACCACACCATGCGCTCCTCCGTTTCGTACCGTCATCATAGTGTCGTGATGACATCACCATCATGTCACGCTGAGGGCGAACTGTCAAGAGCATTTCCAGAGAGGCGCCACAGGAGGTACACTCTGAGCACCAACCACACCGGGGAGCTCGAGAAATCGGGCTGAGAGGGTGCCAACGAGTACCGACCCGATGAACCTGATCCTGGATAATGCCAGCGGAGGAAGCAGTGGGAACTCCCGCAACCGATACGACGACAACCGCAGT
>QNFS01000318.1 GCA_003646415.1 Gammaproteobacteria bacterium | reverse complement strand
TTCAGTGGACGCTCGCGCTCAGCTCATTGAGGTAAGTTTCCAGCTTTTCCTCAGCCGCGACCCGATGCTCGAACGGCCCCTCGACGGTTTTTTCACGCGTAACGAAATACCACTCATCCATCGAGTGAAAAAATCGGCTTCCACGAAACCTGGACCGGGTTTCAGATTCGCCTTTGCGCATGGACGTCATAGACACCTCACCTTAAAAAGTATATTCCCTGGCACCATTCAACACCAAGTCAGGTAACCATTCAATCAGGCAACCAGGAAAATTAACCCGAATGGGGCAGTCGCGTATGAGCGGCGCAACAATCTATCATGGGTTGATTGTAAAAATCTGACTAAATTACGGGTTATTTGTGGTTGCATGGAACAAAAGTATCCGCGTAGCGATCAATCCACTCCAGTGCCGCCTGGTCCTTACTGAGATACCTGCATTCGCCTCGCATTACTCGCAGCCTGTACTGATCAATCTGCTTGCACTGAGCCTCCATCCGCGCTCTAAACACGCTCTGAGCCCCCGTTGTACCTTCCGCGCAATGCCTATTCATCCCCATAGAGACCCACCCCTGGAAAAGTGCCACTCAATTGACACCTTCATAGCATCGTTTAACTGAAAACACACCTGCTGAAACTTCAATCTGAGAAGCAGTTCACAGAAAGGCTCATGTTGGCATTCTAGAAGGTGATATCAGCCACTGCAGGCCGCCATTACACCCAGGCCCTCGAACACCAGGTCGGGCACATAACTTCCGCCCCGGTCCAGCAGTTGCATGAGCGCCTCACCACCGCCACCACAGAACAACAGTTGCATGGCCTGGCCGCCACCGCAATCAATCGCCAGGGCCACCGCCCCCACCTGGGCCAGGGCGATACCGTGGCGCACTGCCTCGGCGGTGGATAACCCGGGAGACAGGGCGTAGCCGACCTCCTCGTCAAAACGCACCCGGTCCGTATCGAGCAGCAGGGCGCGCTCCATCAGCACCGGGCCGGGAATAATATAGCCTCCCTCATGCTGGCCGGACTCACCGACGATATCGATGGTCAGAGCGGAACCGGCATCCACCACGCAAATCCTGCCCGCCTCCCGCTGCCTGCCAGCAAGCATCGCCAACCAGCGGTCAATCCCCATGCGAGTCGGATCGTGGTAGCTGTTAACCAGGCTTCCCGTGCGCGCCCCGGTGCGGGCAACCCAGGGTTCAACGCCCCACTGCGCCAGCAGCAAGGCCGCCAGCTCGGACTGCGCCGCGGGCCCTGCGACGCTGGATATCCATATCTGCTCCAGCTGCACCGTACAATTGAGCAACAATTGCCGGGATGCCTCATCACCGGAAACATACTTGCCCCGGGCAATGACTTGACCATCAATCAGCAGGCGCCATTTCGCGCCGCTATTGCCCACATCCAGTTGCAGGCAAATTGCAGCCAGTTTCAAGAAGCCGGCCTCATGGATATCTCTCCGCCAAACACAGACTGTACCCCGGTAGTCGTCTCCAGTTGCAATGCCCCGCGCTCGTTGACACCACGGGCAACGCCCGAAACTTGCCCGCCACCCATATTAAGCACCACATTCGCTCCCGAAAACGCATCCAGGGCCTGCCATTCCTCTTGCCAGTGCGCAAAACCCTGATCCTCAAAGCCGGCGACCAGGGGCAACAGTTCGTTCAGCATAGCCGCCAGCAACGCGTTGCGTCCCGGATGCTCGTGCCCGGCAATCGTTTCGATGTCGGTCCAGGCCTGGTCGATAGCGGCAGCTGAGGCCTGCGGCATGGAGACATTAAGGCCCACTCCGACAACAACCTGGCAGGCACCGGCGGCATCGCCCGTCATTTCCAACAGGATGCCACCCAGCTTCGAGCCTTCAAATAGCACATCGTTAGGCCATTTGAGTTGCACCGCCGGGATGCCACAGGCTGCCAGCGCCCGGGCCACCGCCACTCCCACGGCAAGACTCAAGCCCTCCAGCCCTGCAGCTCCCTGGTTGAACTCCCAAACCAGCGATAAATAGAGGTTACTGGCAAAGGGACTGACCCACTGCCGCCCCCTGCGCCCGCGCCCTGCAGTTTGCCGCTCCGCAGTACACACCAGGCCGGCAGGGGTGCCCTGCTCCACCGCACGCATGGCCTCGGCATTAGTGGAACCCACGGTTTCCTGAATCTCCAGCACACTGAGCAACCCCGCCGCCTCGGGCCGCAGGGCGCTGCGGATAATTGTGTCGTCCAGCAGTTCAATACCACGGGGAATACGGTAACCCCGCCCTTTCACAGACTCTATCTGCAAACCGAGCTCACCCAGCTTCTTGAGTTGCTTCCACACTGCGGTACGGCTCACCCCCAGGGCATCGGCCAGGTCCTGTCCGGAGCGGAATTCGCCATCCGCCAGCAGGGGCAGGAGAATAGTTTTGGGCATACGCTCTGGTGCTCGATAAATGGACAATGGCGCAATAATAGCAAATATCCCGGCAGCGGAGCTTTGTCACCGGTCAGCAGCAGGTTAGAGCTTCTATCAGTTTACGTTTACGTAAACGTAAATATAGGTTATCTTACCCCGACCAGTAGAGACAAAAAGCCCAAACCCTTGCCTGACAAGACCTACACAATTTCTGATTTGGCCAAAGAATTCGGGATCACCACCCGAACCATCCGCTTTTATGAGGAAAAAGGCATGATCAGCCCCATGCGCGAGGGGCGGAAACGGTTGTACACCCCCACAGACAGAATACGAATCAAGCTTATTCTGCGCGGCAAACGCATTGGCATGACCCTGCAAGAGAGTGTGGATGTCATCGACATGTACGATCCCGAACACAATAACGCGGATCAACTACACTCCCTTATAACTGTGGTCAAAGACCGCCGCAAACAGTTGCAGCAACAAAAGATGGATATCGACGATATGCTGGCCGG
>QNFS01000317.1 GCA_003646415.1 Gammaproteobacteria bacterium | reverse complement strand
CGGCTGTGGCTGCCGGGGTTATGATCAGTCTGGTGGGTGGTTGATGAGCCGATTAATTCCCCAGGGCGCGCTGGTAAGCGGCCACGGCATTGGCCAGCCCCATGCGAATGGCATCCACGGTCAGGGCGTGGCCGATGGAGACTTCCTGCAGGCCGGGTAGGGCGGCGAAGCGGGGCAGGTTGTTCAGGTCCAGGTCGTGGCCGGCGTTGAGCCCCAGGTTTTCCTCGGCGGCTACTTCGGCGGCTGTTACGAAGGTCTGGAAAGCGGCGTCGACACCGGTCTGGTTGCTACAGGCGCGCGCGTAGGACTCTGTATACAGCTCGATGCGGTCGGCGCCGACCTGGGCTGCCAGGCGGATCTGCTGGGGGTCCGGGTCCATGAACAGGCTGGTGCGAATACCCAAAGCCTGTAGCTCCTGCACCAGCGGGGCGACCCGCTCGCCATCGCGCACAAGGTTGAAACCGTGGTCTGAAGTGAGTTGGGCATCGGCGTCGGGCACCAGGGTGCATTGCTCGGGGCGGATTTCCTTCACCAGGGCCATGAAGCCAGGGTAATCGCCCACCCCGGGGCGATCACTTTTGCGCGGCCCGGTCATGGGGTTGCCTTCGATATTGAACTCGACACTGAGCATGCCCGCCAGGTCAAAACAATCCTGGGCGCGGATGTGGCGCTGGTCGGGACGGGGGTGCACGGTGATGCCGTCGGCGCCGGCATCGATACACATCCGGGCGTGCTGCACCACGCTGGGGTTGGTGGTGTCCCGAGAGTTGCGAATCAGCGCTATTTTGTTGAGATTAACGCTGAGGGCGATCATAGGCCGACGCGTACAACCTCTTTGATCATGATAGGCTTTACCGGGACGTCGCCCATGCGGCCAACTTTAGCTGTGGGGGCCGATGCGATGAAGTCGACAATATCCATGCCCTGGGTCACCTCGCCAAAAACGGTATAACCCTCATGCCCGGGCGCCCAGTCCAGTGCCTGGTTGGTGCGCTGGTTGATATAAAACTGCGATGTGGCGGAATCCGGGTCGTTGGTGCGGGCCATGGCGATGGTGCCACGGAGATTGGGTACACGATTTTTCGATTCGTTTACGATGGGGTCCCCGCTGGCTTTTTTTGACATGTCCCGCAGAAAACCGCCGCCCTGGATCATAAAGTTGGAAATTACCCGGTGGAATATGGTGCCGTTATAGTAACCACTGTCCACATAGCTCAGGAAGTTGTCTACGGTAACGGGAGACTTGTCGTGGAACAGGCGCAGGGTGATATCGCCATCGCTGGTTTTGATCACGACCTGGGGGTTGGGCAGATTGGTTTCTTCGGCGACCAAAGCCGGTGACAGCAGTATCGACAGGCACAACAAAAAAGATTTCAACACGTTTTTTTCCTCCTAATAGTGAAATATCAGGCCCAACTGGAGCTCTTGCGCCGCTTGGGTACCAGGCGGGGCGCCACCAGGGCGATGATGACGCCTAGCAACACTGCCAGGGCGCCGTTCAGAAAGTCCTCACTTTCCAGTTTGTCCTGCAGCCGCAGGTTTTCCGCCTTCAGCATTTCTACTTCAGAGCGCAGGTTTTCCGTATCTTCCACCAGTCGGCGGTTGTCCACATCCAGTTGCACGGCTTTGCCGGAGATCTGTTTCAGCTGGGTCAGTTCCTCTGATACATCGCCCAATTCGGAATCGTTGCTGTTGAGTTGATTGAGCAGCTCTTCACGCTCGCTGTTGAGGGCCTCCACTTCTGCCGCCAACGCCGCGCTTTTCTCGGTGGCTTGTGCGGCACGCGCGGTGGCAGCCTCCACTTTGGTCTGGGCGGGAACCTCCTTCATCATGTACTGGGTGCGAATCCAGCCGGTGGTGCCGCGATCGGTTTTTATCTCCGCCCACAGTTTGTCATCTGAGGTGCGTGCGACCGTGAGGCGTGTGCCCGAGGGAATCCCGCGGTGGGTTATGCGGTAGTCACTACCGGCGCCACTGCGCAGGGGGACGAACTGTTTGTCACTCACGTAGCGGATATCCTGTGCCTGGGCAGCGGCGGCGAACAACAGGGATGACAGCAATAAAGGTACGGCAGATCGCAAAATGTGTTCCTTTTTTGAGGGTGGCTGAAAAAGGGGGCTAGTGTAACCCCGATAGCCGGGAAATTTAAACTCAGGGTAATACCAACTTGTAGGGCTTGACAGTGACCTTGCTGAATACCCCGGCATCCACGTAGGGGTCGGAGTCGGCCCAGGCGGTGGCGGCTTCCAGGCTGTCGAATTCGCCGATGATAAGGCTGCCGGTGAATCCGGCCTCGCCGGGGTCTTCTGTGTCCAGCGCCGGGTGTGGTCCGGCCGCCAGCAGCCTGCCCTGATCCACCAGTTGCTGGATGCGTTCCAGGTGGGCCGGGCGCGCGCTCTGGCGCAGCGCCAGGCTGTTTGCTACATCTTCGCAGAGGATGGCGTAGTACATGTGGGCGTCTCCAGCATGTTGATTTGGGTGGATTCTACAGCCTATGCCCGAAAGTTGTCTAAGAATTTCAGCCTTTGAGTGACTGTTTTGGCGCAAGCGGGCCAGGGTTCGGATTCAACCGGTCATTGAGGTTTAATACCACCCGCTTGATCAGCATCCAATGTAGCAGCTTTGTAGAGCGGGAATAGGAGCGGAGCGTCCAGGTCATTCTGTATTTACCGGTTCCTCCGGTTGTTCATCTTTCAAATGCGGGCTGATCAGCAGGGCTGTCAAAATGGTCAGCAGCAGGGTGAAACCGATGGCGGAATACAGTTTGTAGCTGACCCAGGCGTCTTCACTGTAGCCGTAGGCCACCACCAGGTTGAGAGCGCCGACAATGGCGAAATTTGACACCCACAACAGGTTGAGTTTTGTCCATACCGGCTTGGGCAGGTGAATCTGGCTGCCCAGGGTGCGCTCCAT
>QNFS01000316.1 GCA_003646415.1 Gammaproteobacteria bacterium | reverse complement strand
GTTTCGAGGGCGAATTGTACCAAGTCTGTGTGCATAGATCCCAATCCGGCACCATTGAGGCCACCGGGAGTGGTATAGTGGTAAGACGCCCGCGGTGAGTGATAGTTTCCAAGCTGGAGTAGTAATTTGAACAAGCCATGGATTGCAGCGGTGGTAGCTGCGTTTTTGTCGCTGCCCGTCGCGGCACAGCAAAGCGCGGTAGTAGAGCTTGCGGGTGCCTGGGTCAGGGCGCTGCCTCCCACCCAGACCAATACGGCGGCCTATCTGACGCTTACCAATCGTGGCGATACCGGTATTACCATTGTCGGAGCCAGTGCCGATCTGGCGGGGAAGGTGGAGTTTCACACCGCCCGGGAAATAGACGGTTATATGCATATGGAGCAATTGCAGGACTTGCCTGTTGCCGCAGGGCAAAGCCTGCAACTGGCGCCCGGGGGCACGCATTTAATGTTGCTGGGGCTGGCGCGGATGCCTTTGAGCGGTGAAACTGTGCACCTGTGCCTGGAACTGGCCACAGGGCATGAGGTTTGTACCGTCGCGGAAGTGCGCAAAACGGCGGGCATAATGCAGGCGCACATCTATCATGAACGACAACAGAAGTAGAGTCAGATTATGAACGCAGTAGCAGTAAAAGAAACCCTTGCGCAATGGCGCGACAACCTTGTCGATTACCTGCCGGGCAACAAAATTGGTAAATTATTGGCCACGGGGGTGGGCCTGTACCTGCTGGTGGCGGTCATCGTGGGTATGTACTGGAGTAGCGCGCCGCCGCCCTTTGACGTGCGGGACCGGGCGGCCACCTACGCGGCCCAGGACGGGGGCACGGTCGTTACCGGCTCGGTTACCATGGGCGCCCTGATGGGGGTGGTGGATACCCTGCTGGAGAAATCCGGCGGCTATTTGCACAATGATAGATTCCCCCCAGGAATCTGGCTGGATAATATGCCCAACTGGGAATACGGCGCTCTGGTCCAGGTACGCGACCTTGCCCGCGCCATGCGTGAAGTGTTCAGCCGCTCCCAGTCACAGTCCACTGAAGACCCGGACCTGGCGATAGCGGAACCCCGTTTCAATTTCGATTCCAACGGTTGGATCATGCCGGCCTCCGAGTCTGAGTATCGGGATGGCCTGAAATATGCCCGCAACTATTTCAGGCGTCTGTCGGATACCGACGCACCAGATGCCCAGTTTTATGCGCGTGCAGACAACCTGCGCTATTGGCTGGCGACAGTGGATAGCCGGCTGGGCAGCCTGTCCCAGCGGCTCAGTGCCAGTGTAGGAAAATCGCGCATCAACATCGATCTGGCGGGTGATGCTGAAGCCAGCCAGTCCACCGACACCCCTGCGGAGCAGGTGATACAGACACCCTGGAACGAGATCGACGATGTGTTCTTCGAGGCGCGCGGTGCGGCCTGGAGCCTGATCCATTTTCTGAAGGCTGCGGAGGTGGACTTCGCCGAGGTACTCCAAAAAAAGAATGCCCGGGTAAGCCTGCGGCAGATTATCCGTGAGTTGGAAGGCACCCAGGAAACCGTGTGGAGCCCAATGATCCTCAACGGCAGCGGTTTCGGTATGCTGGCCAACCACTCCCTGGTGATGGCATCCTATATAAGCCGGGCCAATGCGGCGATTATAGATCTGCGTGATTTACTGTCACAGGGCTGACATTCCGGATTTGCTGTAACGCAGGCGGGTACCGGTGTCCAATGACAGACGAATCTCTTCGGCACTTAACTCCGGTGGGAAGTAGGTGCCGGAGAGTTTGGCGCCGAGCAGGCTGGCGCCCTCCAGGTTGGTGTCGCGAAAATCGATGCCGCTCAGGTCTGTGTTGCGAAAGTAGGAGTCACTGAGGTCCAGCCCCTGGGCGTTCATATTGCGCAAATCGCGTCCGCGATAGTCCCCGCTTTTCAGTTCATCGGTATCGCGCTGCTCGCGCTGCTCGTTGAAGCCCTTGATGTCCTCGTTGCGCAGTAGCTGGTATAAGGGATCTTGCTTGATGACGGGCTTGTTCATGCGGTTACCTTCCTGGTTATAGCCTGGCTCGATGCTAGGAGTCTGTCGGACTTAACACTGATAGCTTAAGCCACAGCGCGGCTCAAAACCAGTGCTCCTGCAATGCAAGGCCCGATGGGTTGTAACCTGGGCAATATTGGATATCGGGTAGGCATCATTCGTGGATAGCCATTCAAATAGGACGGAGTTTGACAGTACAAACCTTTAAGGGGTTTCTCCTCACCCGCAACTGGCGGGATACTCGCCATGGGGTCGAGCTGGAGTTCTGGTTCACTACAGGGCAGGGTCCCCTGTGTGCCGTGCTGCGTGGTGAGCACAGTGTGTTCTTCCTGGCAGAGGATGAACTGGCCCAGGCGCGCGAAATACTGGCAGTCGATTCCACAGTTGAGATAAAACCGGTGAACCTGCGCAACTTCTCGATGGCGCCGGTAGTGGGTGTGTATTTTAACAGCTACCGCCAGGCCAGGCGCGCGGCAGATGAATTACGCAGCCGTGGGATGGCGCCGCTGGAGGCGGATATCAACCCGGCGGATCGCTTTCTGATGGAGCGTTTTGTGGCGGGCTCGGCAATTTTGCACGGGGAGCCGCGGCGTCGCGGTCGCCACCTTATGCTGGAAAACCCCGTAATCAAGTCCACCCGGTACCGGCCCGCTCTCAAGGTGGTCTCTTTCGATATCGAGACAGCCATGGAGGGCCTGCAGCTATATTCCATCGCGGTACATGGGACTTCAGCCGACGGCGAGGCGAGGCAGGTCTTTATGCTGGGTGAGGGTGCACAGCAGGCCTTTGTAAGGCCCTACGCCAATCAGGGTGAGGTGTTACAGGCTTTTCTGGACTGGGTGGCGGACTACGATCCGGATGTGCTGATCGGCTGGAACGTGGTGAATTTCGATACCTGGTATTTGCAACGGCTGTCGG
>QNFS01000315.1 GCA_003646415.1 Gammaproteobacteria bacterium | reverse complement strand
TGACAACCTGGTTCTCGGTATTCCCAATGCCCCTCCGCCACCGGAGCCCGAAGGCCCCGTGCGGTTCGTGGTCGGTGGCAACATCACCGAACCGGAGAAGCTCAGCGGTCCCAACCCGGTCTATCCAGAGGCTGCCCGTCGCGCACGCATCCAGGGCGTCGTTGTCCTGGAGTGCACCATCGGAAAACAGGGCAATGTTCAGGCGGTGAAGACCCTTCGACCCTTGCCCCTCGGGCTCACCGAAGCTGCGATCGACGCGGTCAAGAAGTGGAAGTTCAAAGCGTCGACCCTCAACGGTAAACCGGTGGAGGTGCTGTACATCCTGACTGTACGGTTCAACCTTCAGTAAGGTCACGGCTCACAGTCCATGGCATTGCAAGGGTCTCTTTCCGAGCTCTCTCTACCAGACGTGATTCAAATGGTCAGCGTCTCGGGAAAGACCGGTGTGTTCGAAGTCAAACGTTCGGGGGAGGTCGGTAAGATCTACCTCAGTGACGGCCAGATCGTCGATGCTCTCGTCGGAGCTCTGCGCGGTGACAATGCCGTGTATGAAATGGCGATCTGGTCGGAGGGTGAGTTCAGTTTCGTTCCCGGTGAGCAGACCGACAACGTCACGATCCATCTGTCCAATGCCAATCTGATGATGGAGGCCGCCCGCCGGCTCGATGAGTGGCGGGTTCTCTCACGGAAGATCCCCTCCCTCGATCTGGTGCCGTTCTTCACCTCGCGCGATCAGAGCGACCAGGTCACCCTGAGTCCACATGAATGGATCCTGGTGACCCGCATCGACGATGAGCACACCATAGAAGGAATCGCCGATACGCTCCATTGGTCGGCCTTTGATGTCTCCAAGCTGCTCTTCGGGATGATCACCTCGGGTCTCGTGGCGCTGCGCTCTGCAGCGGAAGGATCCTCAGAAACCACCAAAGGCCAGGGCCCGGGCCCGGTGACCCTCATCGGTCTGGCCAGTCGAATCCGTGCGGTTGCCCTGAATGTGATCGGCGACAGCGGAGAGAACACCATCGACAAACAATTCGCCGGAGCTCGGAACCTCATCGAACAAGGGGCCGGCATCGAGGCCATCAGAACAATGGTCGAGCAACACAGCAAAGCCATCACCCTGCTCAAGGGGAGCGACATTGCTGCCATGTTCGACGAGCAGGTCCAGCCATTGCTCGGGATCGCCGACGGCGCTCCGGTTGCAGTGATGAATAACCAGGGAGGCACGAACTCATGAAATCAACGGCAAGCCGGCTGACAATCGGCATCGCGCTCATCATCGCGATCGGTTCAGTCGCACCGGTTTACGCGGAGTGGAACAAGGGCCTTGAGGCCTACAAAGCGAAGGACTGGGCCAGGGCGGCCACAGAGTTCCAGGAAGTCACCAAGACCAACCCGGACTATGTCGGCGGCTACTATATGCTCGGCCTCTGCCAGCGTTCCCAGAACAATCTCTCCGCGGCCCTCGGCAATCTAAGGAAAGCAGTCGAGCTCGACGCTGCAGGTGAAAAACCGGATCCGCGCTACAGCATCGCGCTGGCCCAGGGCCTGAACCAGGCCAAGCAGTACAGCGATGCCTACACGACCCTGAAGGCGTTTGACTTCGGCAGCCTCCCGGCGAGCTACCGAACCAGCTATGCGCTTCTCTTCGCCAACGCCGCCAACGAGACCAACCGCTCGGGCGAGGCGGTGAATGTCCTCAAGGCTCAGACCCGGGCGGATTCGTCCAACGCGGCGTTGTTCCAGGCTCTCGGTGTGGCCCAGGACGATCTCGGTTACGACAGCGAGGCCTATGCGGCCTTCAAAAAGGCCTACGAGCTCAACCCCAAGGACCAGACCAGCGGCCGCTACGCGGTCCGCTCCGCCATCAAGGTTGCCCGTCGGAGTTCGTCGTCTTCAGAAAAGACCCGGTATTACACCGAGGCCGCTCGGATTGCCGAGCGCCTCGCGGCGTCCAATCCGAGCTTCGAGCACAACCTCTACGCCGGCGAAGCGTGGCTGGGCGCGCAACAGTATTCCAAGGCGCTGACCTGGTTCGAAAAGGCCAAGGCTCAGCAGTCGCGCAACGCTCTGGTCTACTATTACATCGGCCAGTGCTACACCTCGATGGGCCAGATGGGCAACGCGCTCTCGTCGCTCCAGCAGGCGCTCAACCTGGGCAGCGGTAACGCCGATCTGCGCAAGAAGATCTACAACCAGATGGGCTATGTCCACGAGAAAAACAAGGACTTCGCCAAGGCGAAGCAGTCCTATCTCGAAGCCGACAACACACGCCAAGCGGCGGCTATGGATAACAAGGCCGAAGCCCAGGCCGGCAATGTAGAGCACGAGCAGGCGTGCAGGGATTTCAAGCTCAAAATCGACGCCCTCGCCATGCAGGCCCAGGAGTTCGAGAAGCTCGGTGACATGGAGAGCGCCAATCAGATGCGCGACCAGCTCGCCGTGTTGCAGCGCCAGTACACAGAGACCTGCAGATAGTCACGACCTGAAAACCCAGGAATTCACACGCGGCCTTCGGGCCGCGTTTTTTATTCTTCGGTGGTGGCGTGGCGTTCCAGGGTGATGATCGCCGCAGCGAGTGGAAGGACGATAGCGCAACACACCTGCGCCACCACGACCATCAGGGACGGCCCCGTGGCAGCCAGACCGAGGGGCGCCGCGAGTCGCGAGATCCAGCCCACCGCGACAACCGTAATCACCACCGATGCCGCCGCCGCCAGCAGAGCCGGAACCGTCACGGCAACTAGGAACGGACCGCGAACCGTAGACTCGGTGGCGCCCATGAGCCGCATGATGGCGATCTCCTCGGCGTTGCGGTGCAGCTCGAGATGGACCCACACCCCGGCGAAGAGCACGGCGCCTGCCATCAGCAGACCAGCCACGGTGAAGAGCACCGTCGCAAACCGACCTGCGACCCGCCCGACGACCTGGTTGACCGATGACGTGGGTCC
>QNFS01000314.1 GCA_003646415.1 Gammaproteobacteria bacterium | reverse complement strand
GGAAAAGCTGCTTCTCCGAGCCACCAACGGCCTAAGTTTTTTCAATACTTCAAAAATGGATCTCTCTAAACTCGGCGAGACTGGCATCAAGGCCAACCTGGAAAACTACATTCAGGGATTTTCCAAAGATGCCCGAGAAATTTTTGAATACTTCAACTTCGCCGAATTTATCGGTCAACTCAACGACGCCGACCTGCTTTATAACGTCGTGCAAAAAGTCAGGCAAACGGATCTCAGCCCCGAGGCCATCTCCAACCACGACATGGGCCTTGTGTTTGAAGAACTAATACGTCGCTTTGCTGAAAGCTCCAATGATACCGCCGGAGAACATTTTACCCCCCGTGATATTGTGCGTCTCACCACCTCCCTGGTCTTTATGGAAGATGATGATGCTCTTACCAAGCCCGGTATCATTCGCACCATCTACGACCCCACCGCGGGCACGGGCGGTTTCCTCTCCGCAGGCATGGAATACGTGCACGAGTTAAACCCACAGGCGGTCATGCGTGCCTTTGGCCAAGAACTGAACCCCGAAAGCTACGCTATTTGCAAAGCCGACATGTTGATCAAAGGCCAGGACGTCACCAACATCAAGCTCGGCAACACCTTATCCAATGATCAGCTCTACGCCGATAAATTTGATTACATGTTATCCAACCCACCCTTTGGCGTAGATTGGAAAAAAATCGAACAAAATATTAAAGACGAAAACACCCTCAAGGGTTTTGAAGGCCGCTTTGGTCCGGGCTTGCCTCGTGTCTCCGACGGTTCCTTATTATTCCTCTTGCACCTGATCAGTAAACTACGTGACAGCAGCGAAGGCGGCGGCCGCATAGGCATTATCCTCAATGGCTCACCATTGTTTACCGGTGGCGCAGGTTCTGGCGAATCCGAAATTCGCCGTTACATCCTCGAGGCCGATCTGTTAGAAGCCATCGTCGCACTACCCACCGATATGTTCTACAACACCGGCATCGCCACCTATGTGTGGGTACTGTCTAACAAAAAGGCCGACGAGCGCAAAGGCAAAGTGCAGTTGATCAACGGCGTAAACCTCTGTGGCAAGATGCGTAAATCTCTGGGTTCCAAACGCAATGAAATGAGCGCCAATGACATCGCCACCATCACCCGCAGCTTTGGGGCGTTTGAAGTGGTGGATGCCCGTGAGCTGGATAAACCCGCAGAACAAAAAAGTAACCGTGGTCGCCAGGCAGCCAATCCTAAAAAAGAAACCCCCAAAACCTTCGCCAGCAAAATTTTCGCCACCCATGAATTTGGCTACCGCCGCATCACCATCGAGCGCCCTTTACGCGAGAGCTACCAATTCAGCGATGAGCGATTGGCCGAGTTGCGTTTTGCCCCTAAACCAATAAATGCACCGATGAAGTGGATATACGACACCTACAGCGAAAGCTGGAGCGACAATACCGATTGTGAAAGCTATGGTGTTTTTGCTGAACATGAAGGGGCTATCCGCAAACATCTGAAAACCCATTTTAGCGAAGTAAAAGAAGCAAAAATCAAAGAACTGTTAGATAGCAAAGTTTGGCTTGCACAAAAACAAACCCTGCTCAAAGCCAAACAACTGCAACAAACAATGGGTACCGAGCGTTGCGATGACATGAACGGCTATGAAGCTGCTACAAAAGCAGCCTGTAAAGCCCAAGACATCGCTCTAGATGCCAAGGAGAAAAAACAAATCACAACCGCCGTGAGCTGGAAAAACCCAGAAGCGGAAAAGGTGATTAAGAAGATTCATAAAAATACCGAGGTCAACCCGGTTTATGGCCTATTCGATGTCGACGACCAAGCAATCGAATACAAAGCCGATGGCGACCTGCGCGATAATGAAAACGTCGCCCTTGATCCTTCACAATCAGTGAATACCCTAAACGAAGCCTACTTCAAAAAAGAAGTACAACCCCATGTGCCCGATGCTTGGATAGATGCCAATAAAAAAGACGACAAAGACCAAGAGGTGGGTATTGTTGGTTATGAGATTCCATTTAATCGCCATTTTTATCAGTACCAACCGCCTAGAGATTTAGTGGAGATTGATGCGGATTTGGATGCGGTCAGTGTTGAGATTATGAGTCTGCTGCAAGAGGTCCATTCGTAATGTCGGGGGAAGAAGCCTTGAGCGGAAAATATGCGGCTTATCCTGAATATAGGGATTCTGAAGTAGATTGGCTGGGTGAAGTACCGGCTCATTGGTTTTCTACAAAAGTAAAGTTCGGCTATGACATTACATTAGGAAAGATGCTTCAGAAAGAGTCTAAATCATTTGAGGATAAATTAAGGCCATATTTGAAGGCAGTCAATATTCAGGCTTATGGTGTTTCTTTAGAGCAAGTGGGCAAAATGTGGTTTTCTCCATCGGATCTTAGATCATTAAAATTGATTGATGGAGATGTGCTGATAAGCGAAGGCGGCGATGTAGGTCGTTCAGCGATTTGGAGAAATGAGCTCCCTGATTGCTATATTCAGAATGCGATTAATAGGGCTCGTCCAAAAAATAATAGAAGCTCAAGGTTTCTTTTTTATTGGATGAATATGCTCAAGGGTTCAGAGTACATCGATATACTGTGCAATAAGGCAACGATTGCTCATTATACAGTTGAGAAAGTAGAAAATAGCCCGCTATTTATTCCCGGTGATGACGAGGCAGATAAAATCGCCAACTTCCTCGATCACGAAACCGCCAAAATCGACACCCTGATCGAAAAACAACAACAGCTGATCAAACTGCTAAAAGAAAAACGTCAGGCCGTGATCAGTCATGCTGTCACCAAAGGTCTCAATCCCAACGCCCCCCTGCGCGACTCAGGTGTTGAGTGGTTAGGTGAAGTCCCGGAGCATTGGGGTGTTCGCAGAATAAATCTACTATTTTCAGAAAGTAGTACGCGGGCAAAAACAGAGGAGGAACTTGATTTCCCGGTGCTGAGTGTTTCCATTC
>QNFS01000313.1 GCA_003646415.1 Gammaproteobacteria bacterium | reverse complement strand
GGATAACGATCTCCTGTTCCAGTACCTCCAGCCCAGCGGCTTCGTGTTCCGCATGGTGGCGGCTCTGCTGTTCCAGATCTTTCAGTTTGGTAATCTCATCTTGCGCCGTGCGGTTGGTTTCCAGTTCCAACTGCTCCAGCCTGGCTATTTCGTCCCGGGTTTTGCCGCTGGCTGCCAGGCTCATTGCCTTGATGTTGTCGATATCCTGCGCGGCTTCGCGACTCACCTCTGCTTCAAGTTGCTCCAGTCTGGCAGTTTCTTTCACCGCTTTTTTTTCTGCTTGTTGTGCCAGTGTCCGCAGTTTGGCTAATTCCTGCTCGGTATTATCAAGGACTAGCGTTATATGAGCTTCTCGCTTCACTTTCTCCTCGGCAGTTTGTCTCTGAGCGTTTGCAAGTGCTTTCTGCTGCGCTTTATGCGCTGTTTTCAGGCGCTCCCGCTCCAGCTGCTCCGAACTGCGTATCGCTTCCGCTTGCGCTCGGGCGGCTTCCTCTGCTTTTGTGCATTTTGCATGCTCTTCTGCGGCCGCGTGTATCGCCTCCTGCTCTTGTTCCTGTCGACGTTGTTTTTCCGCTGACTCCTCGGCCTTTTGCTGTTCTTTTTTTGCCAGCGCTTCCTGCCGCTGGCGATCGATACGGGCAGCACTGACCGGCCAGCTCTGGACGGTCTCTCCCTTGCGCCGGATCATTATCTCTCGATCCATGCCGTATCCGGGCGTTGTTTCACGGATTATTCGGGGTGTGGAGGCGGTGTCCTGTTCGAGTTTTACGGTCAGCTGTCCAGGTGCGGCGTGCGACTCTGTTGATTCGACCAGTTCAGCTTCGCCTCCTATTTGGGTGATTTTTCTGAAGTAGTCAGCGGCGGATTTGCGATCCAGGTCGCTGCGCAGAATGACGGTCTCGCCTGAAAAAAGCTCTTCGATCACCGCGAGATCTTTGATGCAAAATAGTTGCGCGAAGCGCGCTTTCACTTGCCTCGAGTCATATTCGGGGAGCACTGTCCCCTTGAAGGTGAGATCGAATGTTTTCATCCGCCCCGATTTCCGTCCCATCTTGTATTTATTTGGCTTCTGGCCGAAATTCAAAAGTATTGCCGGCACCAGGCATACCCTTTCAAGTAGGGGACACCCGCCAAATACCATTCCTTCGCATGCTAGCAATTACGACAAGTTATATCAAACTAGAATGTACTTTTCTTTATAAAGTGCCAAATAGTAATATCTTTGCCCCTGCCAGCACCAATTGCAGGCCTGGATCAGGGAGGTTACACTGGAAAAGGTGTGATGAAAGCAGCCAGATTTTTGACCAGATTATTGAAAAGGCGGTAGAAATTTCTCGTATAATGGGATCTTTCTACTAATATAAAAAGATGATGGAATTGATTCGGCTAATACAGGCCACTCAACCGTGTGGAAGCCACTATGCAGATCGCTAGTCTTTTCGCCCTTGCTCTTGTCGTAGGATTTGTGCTTTTGAGGCTTGTGTTTCCCGCTAAGTCAAAATCCGCCTTTGGGAAAGCCAATACGCGCAGGCTCCATAAAGCGGACCGAAGGAGCAGTGGCCGTACTGACAATCCGTTTCATGCAGTGTCAGTCCACCCCTCTGCGAGTTGCTGCGTGGCGGCAGAGTCAATCAGGGGGCAGCGTTTCCTGAGTGAGCAGGCGCCCGGCCTGCCGCTGGAAAATTGCACCGCGACACACTGTAATTGCCGGTATGTTCATCACGTAGATCGACGTCGCGGTACTGGAGACCGGCGCGGAATTCATCCTGCCGGGGAAGGTTTTCTTGGTCTTTCGGGGGGGCTTGACCGCCGTGCGGACAAAGGGCGCCGCGCCAGCGACTGGGTAGCGGCTTAGGCCGTCGGCGCACAACAGCTGTCACCGATCCGTGGCGTAGACCTCCATCCAGTGAAAAGTGACTAGTTTCCCCAATTCATCCCGCTGATCAGGGGATATTTTTTCTTTGTTGGCAACCAGCAAGCCCTTGACACAAATCGTTGCTACTTCTCGTCGCTCTTCGCTGTCCGGTACGGGGATAGCCAGTTTGAGCGACCTGTACACCGCATCGCCACCGGGCAGTTCACCCTTGAGGCGTTCATCTGTAATCCGTACAAAGCGGAATTGATCCGGGTTGCGCAGTGCGAGATCAACCTCGGGGGAGTATTCCTTGGGGCGATGCACCAGCATTACCGCATCCACCTCGCCACCGCCTGTGGCGTTCAGTTTGTTCATGGCGGCTCCCGTATCGGTGTAGAGCACCGATACGCCGGCCAACTCCGGTACCAGTGTCGTCATATAGGTGTAAGTGACTGCTATGCCGCTGTCGGGGCTACTAATGGCAAGCTTGTAGTCCTTGCTCTGTTGCAGGTCCCGGTCGCTTTGCATCGCACTATCGCCCCCGGTAAGAATAAAAACGCATTCCTGGCCGATGTTTTCCAGAATTTCAATATTATTCGATCCCCCGGGGTGCTCGTTCAGGTAGTGTTGCAGGGCGTCCGCCTGGGCCAGCACCAGGCTGACAGGGTCTCCGTCGTCCAACAACCGCGCCAGGTTGTGCAGGGAGCCCGGGCTCTCTTCAACCTGTATTTCAAGCCCCATGTCCGCGGCAACCGCTTGCAGGCGCGTGGCCGCACTCCAGTAGCCGCCGCCTTCAATACCTGAACTGAATACAATCGGCTCGGCCATACCAAGCAGTGGCCATATCAGCAGCACTGTCGAGGCAGCGACCCGCTGGATTAGTTTTTTATACATGCGCAAATTCCATCTTTAGTTGTGAGTTTGGATCCTGTCAATATTCATATTTGAGTCATATTCCCGGGGTGGGCCGGTCATATTGTAAGCACCTGGAGAGCCTGAAAAATACTTATATCACCTCCAGTTAAACCTTATCAGAACCACTTGTCAGTCAGGTAGGGGTTTTCGCACTGTTTGAAGGTTTTGTGAGGCGGTTGGCACTTG
>QNFS01000312.1 GCA_003646415.1 Gammaproteobacteria bacterium | reverse complement strand
CGAGGGGGTCAAAGCACAAAGGCTGATGTCGGCAGAGTGGCTGCCTCGGTACTCGCATTGACATGCAAGATAATGAGCAATGACCCCGCACTTGGATCTCTGTGCTATGTAGGTGCTACGTAGGTCCTACATAGTTGCTACATAGGTCCTACGTAGGAGTCGCTGAAAATTGGTTTTGAGCTGGAACAGGGGGTCAGGGTCACCCTATTGGCTTTTCGAGGGCTCAACTTCACCTATGACTGGTTGGTTTCCCAAGGATATCGCTCCTTTGAACGAGTCCCCAGTAGCGACTGTCATGCATATGACTCCTTTTCAGCCGTGGCCACCGACGCTATCAAAGCATACGCACTAACCCGGAAGGGAGTCGATCATGCGAATTGACTTTTGATCATTGACCCCTTTCTGCGATGGGCCAGGCGGCGCGGAGCAGTCTGTTGACGGCGGTGGCGACCGGCAGGGTGCCGGCGGTGACCTGGTCTTCAAGGTCCTGGCGGGCGGCGGCGACGGAAGGGTGGTGAAGGAAACGGGCCTGGAGTTTGTCCAGAACGAGGGTCTGCATCCACTCGAGAAGTTGGTGTTGTCGCCGCTTTACGAATACGCCGGATTCGAGGGCCGTCGATCGGAAATCCTCGATCATGGTCCAGACCTCGGGGATACCTTCACCGTTCAGGGATGAGCAGGTGCCGGCCTTGGTGGTCCAACCGTCGGTGGCCGGATGCAGGTAGCGGAGGGCGTTGGCATATTCGCGCCGGGTATTCGCCGCCTTCTGTCGGTTATCGCCGTCGGCCTTGTTGATCACGATGGCATCGGCGAGTTCGATCACACCCTTTTTGATGCCCTGGAGTTCGTCCCCGGCCCCGGTCAGGGCGAGAAGCAGGAAAAAGTCGACCATCGAACGGACGGTGATCTCGCTCTGGCCGACCCCGACGGTTTCGATCAGGATGACGTCGAATCCCGCGGCTTCGCAGAGCAGGAGGGTTTCGCGACTCTTGCGCGTGACGCCGCCGAGATGGCCGCTGGAAGGGGACGGGCGGATGAAACATTGCGGTTCGCGTGCTAGCCTTTCCATCCGCGTCTTGTCGCCGAGAATGCTGCCCCGGGTGAGTGAACTGGAGGGGTCGACGGCGAGGACGGCCACCTTGTGGCCGGATCGGCAGAGGTGCAGCCCGAAGGCCTCGATGAAGGTGCTTTTGCCCACGCCGGGAACGCCGGTGATGCCGATACGGACGGCATTGCCGGTGTGCGCCATGACACCCGAAAGGACCTCCTGGGCCTGCCGGAAATGAACCGGTGCATCGCTTTCAACCAGGGTGATGGCCCGGGCAAGGGTCATTCGGTCACCGGACTTGATACCGGCTATGGTGTCGGAGGTATCAAGGCGTCGACGTTTTGGACCGGTGGCTCCGGGCTGCCGGGTCGGGCCCGCGGCCGGCACGATGCGCACCGCGAATTCCGGGCCCGCGTCCGGGGGTGACCAGTCGGGTTTGGTCGGATCGCCCTCCATCAATAATGCCCCGAATCAATCTCCAAGACGTTTTTCCAGTTCGTTCAGTATCTTCCGGGCCGCGGTCGGGATGACGGTTCCGGGACCGAAGATGGCGGCGGCGCCTTGCTCCATCAGGTAATCATAATCCTGGGAGGGTATGACCCCGCCGACGATGACCATGATGTCTCCCCGGTCGAGTTTCCCGAGTTCCTCGATCAGTTGAGGAAGGAGGGTCTTGTGACCGGCGGCGAGAGAACTCATGCCGATGACGTGGACGTCGTTCTCGACTGCCTGGCGGGCTGTTTCCTCCGGCGTCTGGAACAGGGGGCCGATGTCGACGTCGAAACCGAGGTCGGCATAGGCGGTGGCCACGACTTTGGCTCCCCGGTCGTGTCCGTCCTGCCCCATCTTGGCGATGAGGATGCGTGGACGTCGACCCTCGCGGGCGGCGAACGCATCGGTTATTTCGAGTATCTCTTTGATCTGGTCGTCCTCTCCGAATTCGCGGCCGTAGACGCCGGTGATCGATCGTATGGTGGCCTTGTGCCTTCCGTAAACCTTTTCCAGCGCATCGGAGATCTCTCCAAGCGAGGCACGGCTCTTTGCCGCTTCGATCGCCAGGGCAAGGAGGTTGCCCTTTTCGGATCTGGCCGACTCGGTCAGGGCGTCGAGGCTCGCTTGCACGGCGGGGCCATCCCGTTCCTTCTTCAGCTTGGCCAGGCGCTTGATCTGCGACTCGCGAACCGCCGAGTTGTCCACCTCGAGGATCTCCATCGGATCCTCCTGTTCAAGACGGTGCTTATTGATCCCGACGATGGTCTCGCGGCCGCTGTCGATGCGGGCCTGCCGACGCGCGGCGGCTTCCTCGATCCGCATCTTGGGCAGGCCGGTCTCGATCGCCTTGGCCATGCCTCCGAGTTTTTCAACCTCCTGGATATGAGCCCAGCCGCGCTGGATCAGGCCCTGGGTCAGGGCTTCGACATAATAGCTGCCTCCCCAGGGATCGATGACCTTGCATATGCCGGTCTCGTGCTGGAGGTAGAGCTGGGTATTACGGGCAATGCGCGCCGAAAAGTCGGTCGGCAGGGCAATGGCTTCGTCGAGGGCGTTGGTATGCAGCGACTGGGTATGGCCGAGCGCGGCCGCCATGGCCTCGACGCAGGTCCGGGCGATGTTGTTGTAGGGATCCTGTTCGGTGAGGCTCCACCCTGAAGTCTGGGAGTGCGTGCGCAGGGCGAGTGACTTGGGGTTCTTCGGATTGAACTGCTTGATGATTTTTGCCCAGAGGACGCGGGCGGCCCGCATTTTGGCCACTTCCATGAAGAAGTTTTTGCCCTGGGCCCAGAAGAAGGAGAGCCGGGGCGCGAAGGCATCGATATCGATCCCGGCCCGGATTCCGGAACGCACGTATTCGAGACCGTCAGCCAGGGTATAGGCCATCTCGAGATCGGCGGTGGCCCCGGCCTCCTGCAT
>QNFS01000311.1 GCA_003646415.1 Gammaproteobacteria bacterium | reverse complement strand
GGTTACCGCTACCAAAAACATTGAATACCCGGATAGGCATTCCCTGGTCGCGACACAAAACGATTGCATTGGCGTCCATGACACCCAGCTTGCCTTCAATCACCTCGTCGTAACTCAGGGATTCGTACATCTGTGCATCTGCATGAATTTTGGGGTCGGCTGAATAGATACCATCAACCTTGGTGGCCTTCAGTACAATATCAGCGCCGACTTCAATTGCGCGTAAAGCAGCGGCGGTATCCGTGGTAAAAAACGGGTTACCCGTGCCTCCGGCGATAATAACAACACGGCCTTTCTCAAGGTGTCGGGTCGCACGGCGGCGAATATAGTCTTCGCAGACAGCGTGCACGGAAACGGCTGACATCACGCGCGCATCAACACCGACCTTTTCCATGGCATCCTGTAATGCCAGTGAATTCATCAGCGTGGCCAGCATGCCCATTTGATCACCGGTAACACGATCGATCCCGGACTGGGCGAGACCGGCGCCCCTGAATATATTGCCACCACCGATAACGATGGCAACTTCCACACCGGTATTGATAACTTCAAGGATTTCATTGGCGATCCGGCCGATGATGACCGGATCAATGCCATAGTCTTCGTCACCCAGCAGTGCTTCACCGCTGAGTTTCAGAAGGATTCGCTGATAGGCTGGTTTAGCCACCGGTCACCTGTTGCATGACTTCGTCAGCGAAGTTCTCTTCCTTCTTCTCGATGCCTTCACCTACTTCCAGGCGGGTAAAACCTTTCACACTGGCGCCATTTTGCTCGAGTAGCTTGGCTACGGTGATATCACCGTCCTTTACAAAATCCTGACCCAGCAGGGTAATTGCTGACAGGTGCTTGCGCATACGTCCGGTAACCATTTTCTCGATAATGTCAGCAGGCTTACCGCTATCAGCAGCCTGTGAGATCAGGAACTGCTTTTCTTTTTCAAGAATATCAGCAGGTACGTCATCAACATCGATAAATTCCGGGTTCATCGCAGCAATATGCATGGCGACATCGCGGGCGACTTCATTATCGCCACCTTCGAGTTCAACCAGCACACCGATACGACCACCATGGACATAGGCGCCAATGTTGCCATTGCTGCTCATGCGGACGATCCGCCGAACCTGGATGTTCTCGCCGATTTTCGCTATGAGTGCCTGACGTGCGATTTCAACGCTGGCACCATCCAGATCCGATGCCATCAGTGCTTCAACATCGGTAGAGCCTTCTGCAAGGGCAGTGTCGGCGACTGCTTTGGCGAATGCCTGGAAGTTTGCATCCTTGGCGGCAAAGTCTGTCTCACTATTGACCTCCACCATTACAGCTTCGGTATTGCTTTCATTGGAAGCCAGGATCACCTGGCCTTCAGCGGCAATCCTCGAAGCTTTTTTGTCGGCTTTTGCAAGTCCGGATTTGCGCAGAAGATCTAATGCAGCGTCCATGTTGCCGTCGGTTTCAACCAGTGCTTTTTTGCACTCCATCATGCCAGCGCCAGTGCGCTCGCGAAGTTCTTTCACCATTGAGGCAGTTACTGCCATCGTCCTATTCCTTCTTCAATTTGATTTAAAGGGTATTTCGTTTTCAGTCTTCAGCTGCTTTCTTGGCGACTTTTTTCTTGGTCGTCTTTTTCTTCGCAACCTTTTTCTTGGCAGCGGCCTTTTTCTTTGGCACAGTCGCTTCGACTTTTTCCGCAATCTCTTCCGCTGCAGCTTCTACTTTTTCAACAACTTTGGCAGCTTCAGCCTTTACTTTTTCCGCAACCTTGCTTGCTTCAGTTTTAACTTTTTCAGCGACCTCGGAAACTTCCGCTTTTACTTTTTCAGTAATTTCGGCGGTATCAGCTTTCGCTTTTTCAACAACTTTAGTAGCTTCAGCTTTTACTTTCTCAGCGACTTCGGAAACTTCAGCCTTTACCTTTTCAGTAAGCTCTTCCGCTGCGGCTTCTACTTTCTCAGTAACTTTGGCAACTTCAGTTTTTACTTTTTCAGTAACTTCGGCGGCTTTGGCTTCTATTTTTTCAGCAACTTCCGGGGCTTTCTTTACTACAACTTTCTTGGCAACTTTTTTCGGAGCCGCTTTGTCAGCTTTGGCTTTCGGAGCCTTTGCTGCACGTTTGACGGGGTTGCCATGTTCATCCAGTTCCACAAACTCATCACTGTCCTCAATGTGCGGAACCGATGCACGGCCTTCCAAAATAGCGTCAGCGGCCAGTTGTGTGTAAAGGCGAATTGAACGGATCGCATCATCGTTACCCGGGATAACGTAATCGAGATTGTTGGGTGAACAATTCGTATCAACCACTGCAATAACAGGAATACCCAGTTTGCGTGCTTCTTTCACTGCGATGTCTTCGTGGCCAACGTCAATAACGAACATGGCATCGGGCAGACCTTTCATGTCCTTGATACCACCGAGGGTTTTTTCGAGTTTTTCCTGTTCGCGGGTCAATTGCAGAACTTCTTTCTTGACCAGGCGTGCAAAGCTGCCGTCTTCTTCCATTTTTTCAATCTGGCGCAGACGCTTGATGGACTGGCGGATGGTACGGAAGTTGGTCAACATGCCACCCAACCAGCGGTGGGAAACATAAGGCATACCGCAGCGCTGTGCTTCTTCGGCGATTGATTTTGAAGCAGCTCGTTTGGTACCGACAAAAATAATGTTGCCACGCTTGGCAGCGATGCCGCCGATGAAATTCATGGAATCCACCAGCATGGGCAATGATTTTTCGAGGTTGATAATGTGGATCTTTCCACGTGCTCCGAAAATATACGGAGCCATTTTTGGATCCCAGTAACGGGTCTGATGACCGAAGTGCACGCCAGCTTCAAGCATTTGGCGCATGGTAATATTAGGCATTGTTTAAATCCTTCAAATAGCAGAAACCCAGCGGCCAATGATCTCTGAATCTGGCGTCGCTGACTTCCCGGGTTAATCCTCCACATACCCTGTCCGGAAACCCTGATTTTGCAGGGCACC
>QNFS01000310.1 GCA_003646415.1 Gammaproteobacteria bacterium | reverse complement strand
TATTGGTAGCCAGAACCGAATTGAATAAAGCATTAAACCTCTATTGAATACCATGAAGAACGCCACGATAATACTTGGAGTCATTGCGCTATTGAGCGCCTGTGGTGGCTCCGTTAAACAAGATAAGCTTACCGAAAAGAGAGCGGAACGCGATTCTCTTAAAGCGATCTATTCGGAAACTGGAAAACAAATTGCCAAGCTCGAGACCTGGATCGCAAAGAACGACCCCGACCTGAAGCGTAACACACCACTTGTTACTACAATTCTGGTTGAACATAAAACATTCAAACACTATTTCGATGTACACGGCAAAGCCGAAGCGAAAAAGAACGCGGTCTTGTTCCCAAGCGCTCCGGGCAATGTGCGTGCTGTTCTGGTTTCCGAAGGGCAACAAGTTCGCAAAGGGCAGATGCTCATAGATCTGGACAGCGATCTGATCTCCAAACAATTGGATGAGGTAGAAGCGAATTACGAGTTGGCGAAAACAACCTATGAGCGCCAAAAGAAATTGTGGGATCAGAACATAGGATCTGAAATGCAATACCTACAAGCTAAGAGCCGAAAGGACGCTTTGGAAGCCTCCTTGGAAACGCTAAGGGAGCAAGAGCGCATGCAGCAGATCCGGGCACCGTTCAACGGTCAGGTGGACGAGATCTTCATGAACCTTGGCGAAATGGCCTCACCCCAATTGCCGATCGTGCGGATGGTCGATCTGGCCGATATGCATTTAGAGGCCGATGTAAGCGAAGCTCACATCAACAGAACGCATGTCGGAGATCCTGTTCTGGTAAAATTCGAAAGCCTTGGAATTGAATTCAACTCAACGATCGATCACAAAGGGCAAGTCATCAACCCGAACAACCGCAGCTTCAAAATATGGGTAAGTATTCCAAAGGGCGAATATTCAATTCTACCCAACGCATTGGGAAAAGTAAAGATCCGCGATCATGAACAGGACAGCGCCACTGTGGTGCCCACTCGCCTGATACAAGAGGATGGAGCAGGTCGTTCCTTCGTTTATAAGCTTGAAAAGAACGATGGGGTTCCACGGGCCAAGAAAGTCTTTGTGAACAGATTGATGAGCTACAAAGGAGAAAGCCTTTTGGAGAATGGGAATGACAACTGGAAGGGCAACGACATCCTGATCGATGAAGGTGCCCGCTTGGTTGTGGACGGGCAGGAAGTGCGCTTGGAGACCCAGAAAGAAGAGATGTCTGAAAACGTAGAACAGAACTGATATGGCATCGGAAAAAGACCACAAGTCAAAAGAATTCGGCTTTTCGAGTTGGGCGATAAATAACCGTTCCACGGTTTTCGTAATTACGGCCATCATCCTGTTCTCAGGCATCGCGTCGTACATCAACATGCCTCGCGAGGCTTTTCCTGAGGTGATCATTCCAGAAATATTTGTTGGAACACCTTATCCGGGGAACAGCCCAGCAGATATTGAAAAGCTGATAACGCGCCCGTTGGAGAAAGAGATCAATGCCGTAACTGGCATTGATAAGTTACTCTCTACATCGGTGCAGGGTTATTCCACGATCGATGTAAAATTCGACAGTGACATCGACCCGATCGAAGCCCTTCGAAAAGTGAAAGATGCAGTAGATAAAGCTAAAGCCGATTCTGAATTCCCAAAAGATCTTCCGGCAGAGCCGAACGTGTTCGAAATGAACATGAGCGAGATGATGCCCATCATGAATATCAATATTTCTGGTGATCTCTCGCTAGATCAACTCAAGCAACATGCGGAGTACCTCGAAGACGAAATAGAAAATTTGCCTGAAATAAATGAGGTGGACATCCGCGGGATCGATAAAAAAGAGGTGAAGATCGATCTGGACGTACAGAAAATGGAATACTCCAAAATAAGCTTCAACGATGTAGCCCAGGCTATCGCTAACGAGAACGTAACCATATCAGGAGGCGACCTGCTCATGGACGGGATCCGAAGAACAGTTCGTATCAAAGGCGAATTCACCAACATGCAGCAGATCGAAGAGGTGATCGTGAAACAAGAGAATTATGACGAAGTGAGGCTGAAAGACATCGCCACCGTGTCTTTTGCTTACGAGGAACCGCTGAGCTATGCGCGTGAATGGGGTCGTCCGGTCGTTATGCTCGATATTAAGAAACGTGCTGGCGAAAATCTGCTGGAAGCGAGTGATAAAATTCAGGAAATATTGGCCTACGCGAAGGACAATGTGTTCCCGGCTACGCTAGAAGTTTCTGTTACCGGAGACCAAAGCGATCAAACGCGTACACAGGTATCCGAATTGGAGAACTCGATCATTTTCGGTGTGCTTTTGGTAGTCGGTGTGTTGCTGTTCTTTCTTGGAATGCGCAATGCGCTTTTTGTGGGAGTCGCCATTCCAATGTCCATGATGCTGAGTTTCTTGATCCTGAGTGCCGCTGGTGTTACCTTGAACATGATGGTGCTCTTTTCACTGGTATTAGCACTTGGAATGTTGGTTGATAATGGCATTGTGGTGGTAGAGAACATCTACCGATTAATGGATGAAGGCCAGAACCGTTTTCAGGCCGCCAAGAACGGGGTGGGCGAAGTGGCCTGGCCAATTATTGCTTCCACAGCAACCACCTTGGCGGCATTCTTCCCGCTGTTGATCTGGCCCGGAATAATGGGTGAGTTCATGAAATACTTGCCGCTTACACTCATCATCGTGTTGGGGTCCTCACTCTTTGTCGCCTTGGTCATCAACCCCGTTTTGACCGCTGTATTTATGCGTGTAGAACAGCGCCAACCCAAAGCGGCGCGCGCTTGGCGTGACATTATCCTAATGTTTGGGCTTGGCCTTCTTATCTCCTATATGGGAGATTCCAATGGCAGTAAAGTGTTTTTCGGCATCGGCAACCTTATCGTAGCTTTTGGGTTTTTAGGTATAGTTAATCTGTACGTCTTGTTCCCCGGAACACGCTGGTTCCAAGAAAAGTTGATACCATTCATGGAGGCGGAATACAAG
>QNFS01000309.1 GCA_003646415.1 Gammaproteobacteria bacterium | reverse complement strand
TGACCAACCTGCTGGATGAGGACTACGCGGAACGGGCGGACTTCGGCTTTGGTTCGTACCGGTATTTTGTGGGGCAACCGCGAGGCGCGTACCTGGAAATCAGTTATCAGTTTGGCGTGCCGCAAGGGTAATAACTGCGATGCTGCTTCAGGCCGAAGATAGCCAGGAATAACCACGCCGCCCCTGTAGCCCGCCCGTATGAATTGCCAGCACGGATGTCGCACAATCCCAACCCCCATGTTCCAGGAGCTGGTGAATGGCATATAACATCTTGCCGGTGTACACAGGCTCCAATGGCACAGCATGAACGTTTTCAAATTCCAGCATGAAGTTGCGTAGTGGTGCGTTGCTGCAGGCAAAGCCACCACAGTGGTATTCGTGCAGAATTCGCCAATCTGCAATTTGAGTTGCCGCACAACCCGCCAACACCTGTTCCACGCGCCGTTCAAGATCGCCGGCGCCCTTTAAAGCGGAGATTCCCACCACTTCATAATCGCTGCCAAGGCCGGCGGCGAGACCGGCCAGTGTGGTGCCAGCTGAGATTTGAGTTGTTCAACATCAGAATGAAGCTATTGTACCGTTTATATCTTGCGCTATCATTGAATCAACGGCAGACCCATTCATCAAAATTTTTCAAACAGGCACGGGTTCTGGTTATCGAAGGCGCTGATCATTTTTTTGGTGGTGCCGATGCTGAAATGATCAATTATATAGCGGAGTTCATGAGTGGATCTTAAGGCTGTTAAGTATTCGGTAGATGATGAGATTGCGACCATTACATTGAATCGGCCGCACAGGAAGAATGCGTGGACAGGTCGGATGCATACTGAATATCGGTGGGTTCTTGCCAATGCCGATGAGGATTCGAATGTACGGGTCATTGTTGTCACAGGCGAAGGGCGTGGCTTTTGTGTTGGCGCGGACAGCAAGGCGCTTGAAGGCCATGTCGAAAAAGGAGGCTATGATCCTGGCACACCGGATCCATTGGCTGAACCGGGCTTTGGTACAAGTCCCGAGTTTGATGCCAGTTTTGCCTATCATTTCGGTTTAAGTAAACCCGTGATTGCCGCCATCAACGGACCTGCTGCGGGGGTAGGCCTGGTGCTTGCCTGTTATGCGGATATCAGATTTTCTGTTCCGGCAGTCAAGTTTACGACAGCACATGGCAAACTAAATTTCCCGGCAGAGTATGGCTTGTCCTGGTTGTTACCACGATTAATTGGCCTGCCCGCAGCGAATGACCTGTTGTTAACCAGTCGTATATTTACTTCTGACGAGGCTCATGAGATTGGGCTTGTGAATCGATTGGTGAAACCAGAAAAGTTGATGGAAGAAACCTACGCCTATGCACGCATGATGAAAAATAGCGTTTCACCAGCATCGCTTAGAGAAACCAAGTGGCAGATCTACCGGGATCAGCATCGCGATGTTGCCACCGCGGTTGTTGAAAGTGAAAAATTGTTGCATGAGATGAGTAAACAGCACGATTACAAAGAAGGCGTGAAGGCTTTCCTTGAGAAACGAACACCTGACTGGACAGGGGATTAAGCTTGAGACTATCGAATAAGTTGAAAGAATTGAGTGACTACTTTACTGTGTAGACAGCACCGCCGCAAAGCCGCACTGACTCCATGTTAGTAACACGCCACACTGACTCCAGAATCACCACACAACAGCCCCTCGGGAGCGCAGGATTCGATGAGATAAATAGGCGTATACTGTTATCATCAACACTGGTGGGAGAATTATGACCGACAAGAAAATGGAATACCGATGGGGCACTTCACCACCAAAGCCAAAGGAGCTGACCGTCTCTGAGATGATCCATAAGAATGGGGCTGCCAACCCCAAGCCTGGACCTGGAGACCTGAGGGCATATCTGGTCCAGCGCACAATAGCGAGGCACGGATTCACAGAGGAGCAAGCTCTAGCGGTAATTCTGGCGTTCGGAGGATAAAGGGTGCTCAGAGGCGCTATGGCAAACTGATCGCGGTGGTGTGCGCCGCCCGTTAAACCCCTAGGACAAACCGACGTTATTTTTCGCCAACACCCGCTCCGCGCGGTAGCTGGAGCGCACGAACACGCCCGAGACCACTTCCAGAAAACCCTTCTCAAGTCCCCACCGACGATACTGTTCGAACTCTTCGGGGGTCACGTAGCGGTCTATGGGGTAGTGATTGGCGGTGGGCTGCAGGTACTGGCCAAGAGTCAGGATATCAACATTTGCGGCCCGCAAGTCATCCATGCATTGCAGAATCTCCTCGTCGGCCTCACCCAGCCCCAGCATCAGGCTGGTCTTGGTCAGGCCGTCCGGCCGGTGCGCCTTGGCATGAGCCAGGACTTCCAGAGTCTGCTCGTAGGTCGCGCGAGGGTCGCGCACCGGGTGGGTCAGGCGCTTCACGGTTTCAATATTCTGGGCGAACACCTCGGTGCCGGAATCCACCACCGTCTCCACGTCTTTGAGGTTGCCCAAAAAATCCGGGGTCAGGGCCTCCACCGCCGTATCGGGGTTCTGTTCTTTTATCCGTTTGACACAGGCGGCGTAGTGCCCCGCCCCGCCATCGGGTAAATCATCCCGGTTGACCGAGGTCAGCACCACGTATTTGAGGTTCATCAGCTGCACGGAACGGGCCGTATTGTCCGGCTCATCCGGATCCAGCCAACCTTTGGGGTTGCCGGTGTTTACCGCACAGAAGCGACAGGCACGGGTGCACACATCACCCATCAACATGATAGTGGCGGTGCCCGAGTTCCAGCACTCGCTCATATTGGGGCACTTGGCCTCCTCACAGACTGTGGCCAACTTGTGCTGGTGCACGATGTCCTGCACTTTTTCGTAGGTAGCGCCACCGCGCACCCTGATGCGCAGCCAGTCGGGCTTGCGCAGGCGCTGCCCGGCACCGCTACTGGCCTTGATGCCGTCCTTGATAGCGGCAATGCCCTTGTCGTTGACGAATTTCTCGCCACTGGAGACATCCACTG
>QNFS01000308.1 GCA_003646415.1 Gammaproteobacteria bacterium | reverse complement strand
TATACCCGTTGGACGTTGCAAAGAGTTGGCAAAGATGCCATTAAAGTGACCGGGTTATCGCGGTGCAGTTGCATTTTGATCAAAAAAAAGCGGGGCCCAGTGGGGCCCCCTAAGCTCAAATCCACTCAATCAAGCGAGCGCTATCGCTATAGCACCATCGCTATCTCTTGCGCCTTTTCAATCAGCATATCTGCCTCTTCACCCGAAACCTTCTTGTCGCGCTGGGCTTCCACGGAATTTATGAATGCGTTAAGCAGCACCGACAAAGCAGCAAAGTCGTTCTCGAAACTCGCGTCTTGCAGGGCTTGCTCGACTGCCTGCAGTTTCTTGTCCAGGGCGTTGATGATGCCGTTGTTGGCATTTACTTCAGACACCGCCACTAAGAGATCCGAAAGCAGCTCCACAGGGTCGTCAATTTCAGCTATGCCGAAGAGTGAGAATGAATCAGTCAGGCCACACAGGATCATGACCTCGGTATCATTCGAAGAAGTGATGTTTTCCCAGGCACCCAATGCTGTATCGTAATGTAGGAACTTCAACTTGGAAGGGTTGCCGGCAATCGCCAGGCCGGAATAATCAATGCAAATTTCGACCAGACCGGTGAATTCGGCCTCGGTGTGGATGTCGAAATAAGTTGCGCCACCGGACAAGCCCGTCAGTTTGAAGCCGTCTGGCAACTCCTGGCCCGGCGGGGGTGCATCGTGTGCAACAATCGTCGTTTCTCCACCGTCCAACACTTTTTCAAAGCCGAGATTGATATTGGGTGCATCTTCGACCGGCTCGCCGTCGCTGTCCACTGTTACTGGCTCCACAACAATGTCATTCCCTACCGGAGTTTCACCGCTGCCGAGATCAAATACATAGGCGGAACCGGGACGACTATCAGGCTGGAAGGCGATGGGTGCTGCAATGAGCACGGAGTCACCGTCCATCGCGACCTGCGCACCGAACCATTCGTTATCCTGCCCATCGGAGGCATAAAACTTGGCACTCTCGGTCCAGACCCCATCGGTACGGGTGAAAAGATACGCCGCACCGGCATCTAGTCCGGAGTCATCATCACCATCCGCGCCGATGATGACGGTGTCGTCGAAAATGGTTGACATGCCGAAAAAATCACCGACATCTCCGGTGCTGGAAGTGAGTTTTGCCTGCTCAGTCCATGAACCTCCGTCCCGGACAAAAACATAAGCCTTATTGCCTGCATATAGGTCTATGCTTTGACAACTAGAGAAGGGACTGTTCGGCACACAGCCATTAGGCGCTCCAAGGATGATGGTATCACCGGAGATTGAAACGCTCTTACCCAGAAAATCGGTTGCCATTCCATCAGATGCGGTCAACTTTGCCTGCTGGGTCCAGCTGTTTCCGGAGTGGGTGAACACATATCCTGCTCCGGCGCCTTCGGCGACTTCATTGTCTTTGCGTGCACCGATAACTGCAGTGTCACCACTCACTGAAATGTCCGCTCCGAAATATTGTCCCTCGTGTGCATCGCCTGCCTGCAGCTTGCTGACTTCGGACCAGGTACCGCCTGAGAGTTGAAACACGTAGACAGAGCCAACCCCCACCTCTTCAGTCGGGTCACCGCCTATGTCATAGCTGTCATTGGGAGTGCCGATAAATGCCCAGTCGCTGGTGATTTGAATACTGACTCCGAACTGGTCGTTTGTTGCGCCATCAGAGGCATTGAGTTTTTGTTTATACGACCACGCATCGTCTGATCGGGTGTAGACATAGGCGGCCCCAGAGTTGCTGCCCTTATCGTCGTCGAATCTAGCGCTCACCAATAGCGTGTCCCCCGAAACAGAAACACGATAGCCGAAGCGGTCATTGACGGCACTAGAGTCGGGTGAAACCAGGCGCTGCTCCAGCGACCAGAGTTCACCTGAGCGCGTGTAGACATAGGCGGCACCCGCACGATAGCCATTTTCATTCACCTGCCTGGGAGCCCCGACCACGGCGGTATTGCCATCCACGTCAACCGACCATCCTAGAAAGGATTTGGGAAAGGCGCCTGCATCGATCGTCAGTTTGACAACCTCGTCGGGTGCCTGCGCCCATAAAGGCGAGAAGTTGAACAGCGCTAAGCTACCCAATAGCAGAGAGCTTAAACTCTTTCTAAAAAATGATTGCGTTACAATAAACAAGACTCTCTCCAGTTGTTTTAGCTTCATATAATGAATGAGCATCCATGCAATGAATTGATTTACCAAACAACTGATCCCCCCAATTAGGCGATTGTTATTCTTCTTATCTGAGTTTCCCTTTCTCTCGTTAACCATAGTCCAAGCATCTGGTTTGTCAAGTTGAGAACCATGAACTTCATTAACCAGTCAGTTAATAGACCCTTAGATATTTTGTCTTAGAGCATCCGGTATTGGCCTATTCTGTTGAAAAACTCGTTTGTGAGATGAGCGATTTTGCAGCTCGGGTTTCGATGCGAGGCTTACGTTCCGGTTAATGCCGGATTTTGTTTTTTTATTAGTGCTTTTGTTCGTTTATTTGGCGTTTTCGGTCACTTTCAGGCTATTCCAGATGCAACATGCGGACCTGTCCCCAGGTACTTGGCCATTCGTCTGAGATTTTGTGCGGTCGCAGTCAGCAGGAACTCGTCCTGAGCGCTCGTTAGTCCCCGCAGTCTTAATCGATCCACCTTCAGAATGCGTTTCATATGACCAAAGAGCATCTCGACCTGTTTACGTTGTCGCCGGGTACGTCGGTAAGCGGGGGTCTTTGCTACTTCCCGGGCTACATCCCGTGCAGCTTCATGAACGCTTCTGGCGATTTTTCTATAGGGTATTTTGGCACAACACCGTCCCTTTGATGGACAGGCCTCGCAGTATCACCAATGAGCTTTTTAGTCTTCATTGCAAAACGGTTTTCAACTCGTTCGATCATCGTCTTGGTGGACTGCACTTCTAAGCTACGGTGTGCTGGTGTCGCTTCCACATCGACAATGATCCCGGCTTCGGTATCGATC
>QNFS01000307.1 GCA_003646415.1 Gammaproteobacteria bacterium | reverse complement strand
GTTGAACGAAGCCGCTTCGCGGCATGATCCAGAAGGGTCATCGCGATTGGAGTCCCGACAGCCTCCTGCGAGACTGCCGGGATGAATAAAAACAACGTCTGTAAGAAAGACCTCAATCCGCTCAGCTACAAGCATAAATACGCCAGTCTGCAGGAGTTCTCGGGGCACCTGAACCTCAAGGACGTGCGGCTGCGAACCGTGCAAAGCTACTACCGGCAGATGCGGTTGGTGTCCGAGCACTTCGGGGCCAATCCGGCCACCCTGAGCCAGAAGCGCATTCGCGACTACATCCTGTATCTGAAGCATGAAAAGCGCTGGGCCGGTTCCTCCATCCGGCAGGCGATCGCCTCGTGCCGAATGTTCTACTGCGAGATGCTGGGCAAGGGTTGGAAGCTCTGGGATGTGGTGCGGGTGCGCGATAACCAGCGCCTGCCCGTGGTCCTGAGCCTCGAGGAGGTTCGCACGGTGCTCGGGGCGGTCAAACTGCTGCGGCACCGCACACCGCTGCGTCTGATCTACTGCTGCGGCTTGCGTTTGAACGAGTGCGTCCATCTGACGGTCGATGACATTGAACCGACGCGCCTGAGCATCCGCGACGGAAAAGGCGGCAAGGACAGATGCATCCCGCTGCCGGGATCGATCTATCAAGAGCTGCGGTATTACTGGAGCCAACATCGCAACGCCAAGTGGATCTTTCCCACCGCCGGCCGGGGTTTGTGTCCGGACGCGCGCAAGCGCATGGGTTCATCCGCACATCCCTTCGGCAAAGGGTCGCTGCAGAAGGCGTTTCGCGATGCCGTGGTTTTGTCGGGTCTGCGCAAAAAAGCCAGCATCCATACCCTGCGCCACAGTTATGCCACCCATCTGCTGGCCCTCGGGGTGAACATCCGGCAACTGCAGCTCTACCTCGGCCACGAAGACATCGTCACCACGACGCTCTATACCCATCTGACACCTTTTGGTGAGCACAAAAGCTTCGAGCATATCGAGACGATCGCGCGGATGATCTCATAGCAGCGGGTTACGCATTGCCGTGACTGCGCGCTGTCGCCAACAGGCGGCAGGGGCTTGCCCGCGTCCGGGCGTCGCCGAGGTATTGACACGTTTCCACGAAGCTTGTCTGTGCCGATACGGCGGCACCATGGACGCGACCCAACGCAAGGCCCTGCAGTGCATTCTCCTGTGCCGCACCGAGGCCATGGGCGGGCGGCGCTATCGCTGTGGGCACTGTCAGAAGGATCACTTCGCCTGGCACAGCTGCAATCACCGGCTCTGTCCGGTCTGCGGTGGCGCCGGGACTGCCGCATGGGTTGCGGCCAAACTCGAAGAACGCCTTCGGGTCGATCACTATATGATCACCTTCACCCTGCCCGCGCAGCTGCGCGAGGCCTGCCTGCGCGACCCCGCGGCCTCCTACAAACACTTCTTCGCCTGTGCAGCCAAAGCGATCAAGGATGTCCTGAAGCAACCCCGACATCTGAGCGGACAATGCGGCTTCTACGGCATGCTGCAAACCTGGCGACAAGATATGGGGCTGCATCCTCATATCCACTTCATTATTCCCGCCGTCGCGCTGGGTTCGCACGGGCGGCTGAACTATCCGCGGCGCCGCGGCTGGCTGGCCCGCGGCGATGTCTTCGCCGCCCGGCTGCGCACCCTCCTGTCCACCGCCCTCGTGCGCGAAAACATCCTGCCCCGGCAGCAGCTCGAAGGGCTGCGCACGATCAAGTGGAATTGTGATGTGGCTCACTTCGGCGACGGGGCCAACGCGATCAAATACATCGGCGCCTATCTGCACAAGGGTCCCATTTGCGATTCGCGCATACTCGAGGCCGACGAGCGCTCGGTCACGATCAGCGTGAAGGACCGCACCATCGGAAAAACCGCGGCTCTCGTGATCGAGGGCGCCGACTTCGTGCGCCGTTATCTGCAGCACGCCTTGCCCCATGGCTTTCATCGGCTTCGCTACTTCGGGTTTCTCCATCCCCGGGCCCGTGCCACCCTCGCCGCTATTCGTGCCCGTCTGGGTGGGCCGGTACGAAAACATCTCCCTCCGGCCGAACCCGCCGAGCCTCCCGTCTTGCTTTGTCCGCATTGCCGCCGCCCCATGGCACTAATCGGCCACCGCAGCCGCGCCCCGCCCCATCAGCGGGTCATCCACCGTCTCTGGAACCGCAACCCCCGCGTCGCCGCATGAAAACGACCGCATCCAAAAGAAAACTGTTCGTCACGAACCAACGGATACGCCGCCTTGTACTCAGTCGTCAAAACGCCACCAAATCCGCCGCACAACCCACCTTCGATCGCTCTGAGCGCAGGGTTTTTTGCCCTCCAGTCCCCCGATCTGCCCAGATCAAACGCGATCAGGCCTGTGCCGGTCACATCGACCGACGCCATTGCAGCCACCTGCGCGTCATAGAAAACGCATAAGGCCCAATCGGCGCCGCCTCCAGGTCTCCCAGCGGCTTGTTCAACCATGGGCGCATTCGAAGCTACGCTCCGATGCCCCCTTTATTGTTCTACGACTTCACCATGCAGGAATTCTGGAATGCGGGCCGCATTCCGGCACCATTAACGGTCCTGGTTTACAAAAGGCTCTGGCAAGCCGATGCGAAAGTCCGTTCTGTTATTCCTACAATCCCGAGCGTTACCGATTATCCTATCAATACGGGAAGTGATGGTATCTGGATAACCCGTGACTCCAGTTCCTGGACCAGCGGTTTCTGGCCGGGCGTGCTGTGGCAACTTTATGATTTCACAGGTGATTCCTACTGGGAAACACAAGCCCGGGCTTGGACGGCGGGCATGGAGGAACAAAAGACAAAAACATCAACCCACGACGTCGGTTTCATGATGTATTGCAGTTATGGGCAAGGATATCGCCTGACTGGAGATCCAGGGTACCGGGATATCCTCATCACAGCGGCCGATTCCCTGAACACACGTTACAGTCCCACGGTTGGTGCCATGCGTTCATGGTCATGG
>QNFS01000306.1 GCA_003646415.1 Gammaproteobacteria bacterium | reverse complement strand
TAGATTCCCTCCGGGGCTGATCAGCGTGTATCCCAGACCTGTCAAAATCGGTATTCCCAATATCATTAGGGGTGAAGTTTCCGGATGAGACAATTCCACTTCGTCGACCGGGCAGAAAACTTCCGTTAGTGTCCCCTCCCCGTATGCAACCGGAGTTTGATTTGCCTGGAGATGGGAATTTGGTTTCCGTCCACGGCTTGTAGGTTGAGACGGCAAGTTTGCGTTCTCGCTTCCACCCATTCCTTCCCGTACTGGGCCTCCAATTTCCGGATGAAAGCGATGTTCACCAGCGAAGTGGACGCTCCAGTGTCCAGAAGTACCTTCACTTGAATGCCCTCGATAGAAAGAGTGTCCAGAGGACTTGGACTGGACGTTTTGGCCAAGGGAATGCATTCCAGCGGTACATCGTCGAATGGGTTCTTTACAGCCGGAATGACTGGGCGTTCCTTTTCGCCGTCCTCCTCCTGAGTTTCCGATTCCGTCGCCGTGGTTATCATCCGGACGTGGAAAAGGTAGTCCTCCATTTCATCCAGTTCGTCCGTCCAGATTCCCAATATTTTGGCTGTTCCGTTGGTCGCTTGGTCCGTGACAGAGTCAGGGTCCACAAGATCCTCCTCATGAGACGGGAACCATTCATTCTCGTCCATGGTACTGTCCAGAAGGATTCTGATGGCTGCTGCCTTCTTCAGCTTGTCTTGCTTCTGCTTCTCAAAGCACACCACTGCCAAATGTCCTGGTTTATGGCAGTAGTTGCATTCCTTGTCCTTTTGGGGACAATCGGGCTTCATATGTCCGGTTTTCCCACAACCGAAACACTTGGCTTCTCCTCGCTCTCCTGAAGAAGACCTGTTGCCCGAATTGGAACGAGTTCGCCCTCGGAAATTGCTTTCTTTGGGGGCTTGAGTTGCGGAAGTGGTCTTTGTTTGGGCGGAAGGACCAGAGGTCGTTCCTTCTTCTTTCTTCGTCCATCCTCCGGGTTTGCTCCATGCATTCCGGGGACTTGGATTCCGGGTCCTTTCCGACTTTTCCGGTGTGGGATTTCTGCCACTTAGCCAACCCTCGTAGTCGTCCTTGAGGCTACGTCTAGCAGCGTCATGTTGGGCAAAAGATGGATGAGGACTGGAGCGTCTTCCTTCCGGTTTCCGTCCTTCCCAACTGAGGCTTTGTTGGCCTTTTCCGTCCCTCGTTTCCTTGACTTCCGTGGACAGGTATTCTTTCCCATACGTGTCCGTCCCGGCTCCAGGCGGGTTTCGGCTGAATTGCAGCTCTTTCTCGATGAGGTAGAACCGTTCAGCTTTCGTGAGTCGCTCTTGAAGGGACTCTCCCACGTTCGGATCTCTCAAAATATCCTCCCGATATTTTTCCGGCAGTCCACGCAGGAAATGGCCTGAAGCATCGATCAAGTCCACTCCTGTCACTGGTAGTTCTCCCCGTTTCTCCTTAATGGCCCTCAGGATCCTCTTGGTGAAGTTTCCCAAGGTTTCATGGCGGTAGTCCCAGACCATGTCCTGAAGAGCTTGGGTGGCCCGAAATTTATCCGCCGGAGGTAAGATCGTGGCTCGAATGAATGCCAGGACCTCTCCGTAGGTTTTCCTTAACAATCCCGGCATGAATTGGATGAAATCCAAGATGCTTTGCCGGGCTAGTCCGTTGTCCTCCAGCACGTATGGCAAGAATTCGGCCTTGTCCTCCGCACTCATCTGGCAGCCTTGGTGAAGCATCCAGCGCTCCAGCTGATCGATCCATTCTCCAAATCCAAACCGACTGAGGTTATTGGGATCGAATTTGTATTTGGGCAGAGTTTTGGACTTTCCGAATCTGTCCGTCGCGTAGGCAATGCTGGTTGGATCCTCATAGAGTTTGATTGGTCGGGAGTAAGGCTGCCGACCGCCGTGTCCCCGTCTGCCAAGGGCTGGTCCCATGAAGAAGCCACCATTGGAAGACAGAGTCGGATCTTCATCGTCTCCTTGATTGGGCAATTTACGTCTTCTTCCGAAGTCATCGCGATCCTCTCTTCGGCGTGAGGGTCCTCCGCCGCCTCCGCCGCCGCCGCCGCCGCCGCCGCCATCGTCTCCGTCGTCTCCGTCATCTCCGTAGTCTCCCGGAGGAGGTTGAGGAGGCCTGGGCGGTGGTAAGGGATCCTGCTGATCTCGTCTTCCTGCCAATTGAACATTTCCTGTCGGAGGCCGGCCGTCCGCTGCTCGAAGCTGGGCTCGCCTGTCGTTAGAGGACATCCCAAGTAGACGAGCCATATTCCGAACGAATTCCGGGGGACCTTGTATTTCTCTTCTGCCTCCTTGCCGGTCCATTCGTCGCTCCCTATCGCGTGCATGCCATCTCCGTTGTCCGTCCGCGTAGGAGATATCCAACAGATTTTCTCCTGGATGCAACAGCGAAGCCGTAATGTCGTGATGTTGGATCCGGCGTAAGTCCAAATCCGGCAAAGCTCCAGTCGCTCTTGGGTCCGGCCTTGGAACGTCTTGCTCCCTCAATCGGGGTCTTCCGGGAAGAGTTATCGGCGGAATAGTCAGCCGTCCGGGTTCTGCCGAGGGCAGATTGTCTTCTCTGTTCAGGGGTCCAATTGCAGCTGATTGAGGAGGGAGGACAGCCATTCGAGCTCCAGCTCGGGCCATATTGGTTAGATCCTCCGCTCTTCTGCCGTTTCTGGCCGCCCAAGCCCGATTAGCGATTTGTTCCGCTGTTTCGTCTTCAATCCAACCGTCCGGATCCGTCATGGGTCGAGTCGGTCTGGATCTTCTCTGTTCTCGTTGGGTTGGAACGGACAGAGTCGGTTCCAGTTGTCGGGCGACAGCTTCTCTCCGCCGTTCGGCTTCTTGACTGTCCGGGTTACTGTAGTCGGCCCGAGGTGCTGGAGCCGAGTCCAATTGTCGCAAATTGTCGTCCGAAAGATTTGCGAGTTCCTTTACTCTTGTGTCTCCGTCCAGTGGTGCAGGCGCCATTTGAGGCATCGGCAACTGTCGTCTGACTGGCT
>QNFS01000305.1 GCA_003646415.1 Gammaproteobacteria bacterium | reverse complement strand
GGAAAAATGGTGGGCCGTGCGCGATTCGAACGCGCGACCAATTGGTTAAAAGCCAACTGCTCTACCAACTGAGCTAACGGCCCCGGAAGGAGCAGCGTATAGTACGGATTTCGGATAAAAACTCAAGGGCTTTTTTTGTATTTTGGCATGGGTGTAGGGGTGTGTTATATGGCCGTTACTTTGGTGCGCGATACTCGATAAAGCGGGGCAGGCTCTGCGCGTTCTACAGGCTATTGAACGTAGAGAGTGGGGTCTGCTACTCCGGCATCAATAAAGCCCTGGCGGCGCAATCTACAACTGTCACACCGGCCACAGGCCAGTCCCTGCTCGGTGGCCTGGTAGCAGGAAACCGTGAGAGAGTAGTCCACGCCCAGGGCCATGCCAGCGCTGATGATATCGCCCTTGCCCCGCTCCATCAGGGGGGTATGGATAGTGAGCTTTTTCCCCTCTACCCCGGCTTTAGTCGCCAGGTTGGCCATGATCTCGAACGCGGCGATATACTCGGGGCGACAGTCAGGATAGCCGGAATAATCCACGGCGTTGACACCGATAAATATGTCGTTGGCTCCCAGCACCTCGGCCCAACCCAGGGCGATGGACAGAAACACGGTATTGCGGGCCGGTACATAAGTGACAGGAATACCCTCGGTTTCCTCCTCCGGCACAGCTATGGATGTATCGGTGAGAGCTGAGCCACCGATACTGTCCAGGTTGAGCTTAACCACTTTGTGCTCGACATCCCCGAGGGTGGCAGAGACTCGCTCGGCTGCGCGCAACTCGGCCCGGTGGCGCTGGCCATAGTCAAAAGTCAGGGTATAGCAGGCGTAGCCCCAAGCCTGTGCCATGGCCAGTACGGTGGTTGAATCGAGCCCACCGGATACCAGTATTACAGCGCGTTTTTGGTCGGGCGTCATCAGTGTCCCGGCTCGTCATGCCACAGCAGTTTGTGCAGCTGCAATTGCAGTCTAACTTGCAGGTTATCTGCCAGGATCCACTCAGCCAGCTCCCGGCCCTCTACCTGTCCAAAACCGGGGGAGAAAAGGACATCGGCAACCTTGTCTGCCAACTGGTATTCATCCAGCTTGAAACGCGCCCATTCGTAGTCCTGGCGATCACAGATAACGAACTTCACCTGGTCACCACTGCGGAGCAGGGAGATATTGCCGTAGTCGTTGCGTTCCACTTCACCAGAGGCCGGGGTTTTCAGGTCCAGCACCGTCACCACCCGCCGGTCCACCCCCGCCAGGCTCATGGCGCCACCGGTTTCCAGTGAAACCTCGTAGCCAGCGTCACACAACGTGGCCAGCAGAGGCAGGCAACTCTTCTGGGCCAGGGGCTCGCCGCCAGTCACTGTCACATAGCGCGGCGAGTAACCGGCCACCTGTGCGGCAATTTGTTCGATACTGAACAAGTCGCCGCCGCTAAAAGCATACTCGGTATCACAATAGACGCAGCGCAGGGGACACCCGGTGAGGCGTACAAAAACGGTGGGCAGGCCCACCGTACGCGCCTCCCCCTGCAGGGAGTAGAAAATTTCGGTGATGCGCAGGCCCAGCCCTGCTTTATCGGGTAGAGCCTGCCCCGCTTTATCGGGTGCACCATTATGGTTTGGAGTCAGCGTGTTCGACATAAAGGACCTACCAAGCCTGTGCTCAGTAGTTCTCAGCAATGAAATCCCTGGCCAGTTTCACGGCGGAGCTGTTGGTAGAGCCATACTCGCTGATAACCCGGTCCAGGTACTCCCTGGCTTTTTCCCGATTGCCCTTCATAAACTGCACTTTACCCAGCTTATACAGGGCATCGGGTGCCTTGTTGTTGTGCGGATATTGGCTCAATAGCAGCGTAAAGGACTGCCGCGAGAACTCCAGGTTCGGCGGCTCAATCACCAGGTATAGCTCTCCAAGCCAATAGTGGGCATTAGGGGCATACTTGCCACCGGGGTAGTCTTGCAGAAACTGCTCAAAACTCTGCACCGCCTGGTCAAACTTCTGGCCACGCACCAGCGCATAGGCCGCGCGGTAGGCCTCGCCCTCACCGGGTTGCTCGGCCACCTGGGATTGGCCGCCTGCCGCCACAGGGGCTGTTACCATTGTTGTACTGCCGCCGGCACTGTTACTGGTATCAGTGCTCGCTGACGAAGCGCCACCAGCTGCACCGCTCATCCGCCTGTCCAGGTCTACATAGCGCTCCAGGCTCTGCTCTTTCAGCTTGCGCAACTCGTGAGCCTGCTCTTCTACCTTGCCATTGAGTTGCATTACCTCCTGCTGCAACTGCTGAATCTGGTAGAACAGATTGCCCAGGTTCTGCCCGGTCGCCTGACCAGCAGCAGGGGCCGCCGCCGGCGTCGTTACAGCGGAACCAGCCGGGGCATTGTTCAATCCATAGCTGGTCGCAGGGTAAGCTCGTGCCGGCTGGGCACCATACGGGTCAGCCTGCGGTTGCCCGGGGGCGCTGGAGATGCCGCTTGCAGCCGCTGCGGCCCGCTCGGCTTCCACGTCCACGTAGCCCTGAGCCTGGGCCATTAAACACAACGGGCCGGTCAACATGACCAGCCCGCCCGCCACAAGCGCTTTGCTTATGTATTGCATCAATTACTTCAGTTCGACGCGCCGGTTCTGGGACCAGTTAGACTCGCCGGAGCCGTAAGACACGGGACGTTCCTCGCCGTAACTCACACTCTCTATGCGGTGGGTAGCAATACCGTTGGCCACCATATAGTCACGTACAGAGTTGGCCCGACGCTCACCGAGTGCCATGTTGTACTCGCGGGTGCCGCGCTCGTCGGTATGGCCTTCAAGGCGCACGTTACTGTCGCTACCTTGTAGTGCCGCAATGTGCGCATTCACCGCATCAATCGCCGCAGGTGTCAGGGTAGAGCTGTCGTACTCAAAATAGAATACGTTGCCGACAGCATTGGCAGCATCCTGCAGCCGCTGTTGTTCAGCGGTGGCCTGAGCGGCGGCTGCCTGCTGGGCCGATGCTGCGGCTGCGGC
>QNFS01000304.1 GCA_003646415.1 Gammaproteobacteria bacterium | reverse complement strand
GGCCTTGGGACCGCGGACAAAGGGTGCCAGACCAGGCATTGAGTCCAGATGGCCCATACCCTCAAGGTCTTCGGATGAATACAGGGGCTTGACTGCGATACCCTCGGGCGTGTCCCGGGTCAGTTCCTCTAAAGGCCTGCCTTTGCACTCTTTGTTTGCGAGTGCTTGCCAGTCTTCAAGTGTTTTCTTCGGAAACTCAGTCATCGCGATACCTGTCGATTATATTCACTTAACAAGCCGGGATCACCCGGCTTTTAAATCAAACGCACAAGCCACCATATGTCTGGTAGCCACTCACGGATATACAGATTTTGCTACCATCGAAGTAGACTATTGACCAAGCGCTGAAAAGTCCAGAAATGTTATTGAAAATCTCTTTGATCCATTCATCAATAAACCCGTTCAATCGAGGTAGTTGCACCACATATGTTATCAACTGCACAATACAGATCATTCTTAACAACGGGGAGTCCGGATGAGCATCGACCAACTTGACCTGAAGCGTATAGGTGCCTACCTGGAGGCCCATCTGGAAGGGTTCAAAGGCCTTAACAAGGCTGAAAAATTCTCGGACGGGCAATCCAACCCCACGTTCCTGCTGAGCGCTGATTCCGGCCGCTACGTGCTGCGACGCCAGCCCCCTGGTGACCTACTCAAATCTGCACACGCGGTGGACCGCGAGTACCGGGTAATGACCGCCCTGCGCGATACCGATGTGCCGGTGCCGCGCACCTATCACCTGTGTACCGACCGGGATGTGCTCGGCAGTATGTTTTACGTCATGAGTTTTGAGAACGGTCGTATCTTCTGGGATGCCGCGCTACCCGACCTCGATAACACACAACGCGCAAAAATTTATGATGAGATGAATCGCGTACTGGCAGCCCTGCACGACATCGTTCCGGAAGACGTGGGTCTCGCCGACTACGGTTTTCCGGGAAACTATTTTGCTCGCCAGGTGGGTCGCTGGAGCAAACAATACCGCAGTTCAGAGACCAGCACGATTGCGGACATGGACCGGCTAATCGGGTGGTTACCGGATAACATGCCCCAGGACGATAGCAGCGTCAGCCTGATCCATGGCGACTACCGCATGGATAACATCATGTTTCACGCGAGTGAAGAACGGGCGATAGCCCTTCTGGACTGGGAGTTATCCACCCTGGGCCACCCTTTTGCCGACCTGGCCTACCAGTGTATGCAATGGCGTTTCGATTATGACGACGTACTTCCGGGTCTGGGTAAGGTAGACCGGGTTTCACTCGGCATTCCTACCGACGAGCAATACGTGACGCGCTATTGTGAACGCCGCGGGCTTGCGGGAATACCGGACTGGAACTTTTACCTGGTATTCGGTTTATTCCGTATGGCCGCCATCGTTCAAGGCATACTCAAACGCGCTATTGACGGTAACGCGTCCAGCAGCAAGGCCTTTCAGTACGGAGCCATGGCGCCCAGGCTGGCTGCCATGGCGGCAGAGATCATCGATCAGGGATAAACTGGTCGATAGCACTAGCGGCACCCATAATCAGGGCAACCTTTCCTTCGAATATTCCACTTACTTTCAACCCTCCAATTCGGCGCTCTCGACCGCAGTAGTTTTCCTACAAGAATCATCTCCATTAACCACTGTTTAACTCAGCTCAACCCGTGCAAGCTATAAGAACTTGTAAACAGATCGGGCTATTGCCATCAATGCAATCATTGATTATAATGAAATCAATTCCTCAGCATTTGCCAGTATTATGGCCAGTATCACAATCCGCAATCTTGACGAGTCGGTTAAAGCACAACTGCGTATCGCTGCCGCCACGCATGGACGTTCCATGGAAGAGGAGGCGCGTCAGATATTGCGCCGAACACTTATGACACAGAGCAATCCGGGTCAACTGGGAAGCCGGATAAGCCGGCGTTTTGTTGAACTTGGCGGTATTGATTTACCGATCCCCGAAAGATCTGAGCCGCGACCGGCGCCCGGGTTTATTGACACTGACGAATGATTCTTCTTGATACCAATGTCCTTTCCGAACTAATGAGGACATCAGTCTCACAACCTGTTGTCGATTGGCTGGATCACCAGCCTGTAAGCAGTCTCTTTATTTCTGCGATAACCCGTGCCGAAATAGAACTGGGCATTGGCCTGCTGCCTAACAGCAAGAAAAAGGACCAGCTAGACCAGGCTGCCGGTAAAATGTTTGATGAATTCATCGGCAGGTGCTTACCTTTTGAGGAAACTGCAGCCATTGAGTATGGGCGATTAGTTTCTCGCAGGCGAAAAGCCGGCCACCCCATCAGCATTGAAGACGCCATGATTTCCGCCATAGCGCTAACCCACGGTATGAGCCTGGCCACCCGCAACACTAAAGACTTTTCATCGATTGATGGTCTTGAATTGATAAACCCCTGGAAATGATCGCTTGAGTGCCTTTACACGGCCCCGGTGATCGTGCAATTAGTCTGATGGATTAGTGAAACCACGCACGAAATCCACCGAATTATTTAGGGACTGACCATTGATCACCGCCAGGTATTGCACCTTGTAATTAGAAATGCTCATATCTACGACCATCGGATTAAAAGCCCGGTATAGCGTAAATTAACGGGCTACAATTCAACCACTTACCGGGACACCCGTTGCCGCTTTTGCACGACTATGCACAACTGTGCACGACTAATTCACGCAACGTGCAAACCACTCCCTTTGCTTGTTGACTTTTACTCTGTAAAGAGTACCTGCTTGTAGAAAAGCCTACGCTCAACGAATCGGCTCATCAGGGAAACCGATTTCTATACGAGTTCCTGACGGATCTCTGCAAAATACTTGAGTCAGGCCGATGTCTGGAAGATGATTGGTAGTGTGTTCAATGTTGTGGGTGTTTAACTGTTCAAGTATTTTTGCCAAACCTGTCGTGCGAAGCGCAAAGTGGTCAAAATATCCCTGTCTTTCAATCTTATGATGACTGGAACTTACTACAAGATGGATCAGGGCTTTGTCT
>QNFS01000303.1 GCA_003646415.1 Gammaproteobacteria bacterium | reverse complement strand
ATTGCACGACCAAGACAACCCAAAAACCACTCTTGCCAAGCTGTTATATCAAGCGATGATTTTTGAGATCTCTCAAGCGTATTGTAATAATCATCACGTTCTTCTCGTATTTGTGCCGACATGCTGTATGAACGTTGTGAACTGTTTTCACCTTGTGCTAACACCATATCTGCAATCGCGCGTGCGATTCTTCCATTTCCGTCTTCAAAAGGGTGAAGCGAAATAAACCAGAGGTGGGCTAATCCAGATGCTAATAACGGGTCAATTGTTTTTGGTTGATTGAACCATTCCAGAAACCGAGCACTTTCTTCTGGTACCTGTTCAGCAGGCGGTGCCTGGAAATGAATGCGCTCACGGCCTATGGGACCTGAAACCACTTGCATTGGCCCTTCACTATCGTCGCGCCAGTCCCCCACGTTGATCTCGCGCATGCCGCTGCGGCCTGTTGGAAATAGTGCGGCATGCCAGTCAAACAAGCGCTTGGTAGTTAATGGAGAATCATATTTTTGAGTGGCATCAAGCATCATTTCGACAACACCCTCAACATTACGGTCAGCTGGTACGAGTCCAGCGATGTCCATCCCCAAACGTCGAGCTATGGAAGATCTCACCTGAGCGCTGTCTAACTTATCGCCCTCAATATCACTTGATTTAATAACATCTTCAGTAAGCGTTTGAAGCAGCGTCTCACCCTGAGTTTTGAATCCCATTGCCTCCAGCTTACCCTTGAGGCGCCCTTGTTCTTTGTTTACGTGGGCAAGCAAAGTCGAGAGTGTTGCATCATCCCAGGTGAATTCAGGCCATGTGGCTTGTTGCCAGATATATATTAGATAATCTCCGCTTATTATGCAGAGATTATGGAGCCTATTCTCCGCAAAGCCAAGAATCCCCTCTTTAGTGGGCATAACATCCAGCATCACTCCGTGCCCCAGCCATCGGCAAATAGGAGCATCTTCACTTTGATCCTCTGCAAACCCCAGGCTTCGCAGTTGTTCGGATAGTCGATGATAGTCAATTAGCGAAGCTAACCTCGGTTATCACATCGACATCTTTGGTCACACGTATGACAGGTGCTGCTGTGTCGGTGATTAGCAAACCTGTGGCGCAACCCCCTAAAAACACCATCTCATCCGCAAGCGAGTCCAAGGCACCTACTGCCAACTCCAGAATAATTAAATTGGGGTTATTCCATGCCGACATATTGACCAAGCCTTTTCTGGAACTCCTCTATCGCCAACTTTCTTTCTCGTGCTCTCCCGCCACGTATTGCATCGATGATCACAAGTAACTCATAAAGCTCATCATCCACCTGTGCGGCCTGTGGTGCCAGTTTATAAATGGGTGAAAAGGCCTCTCCCCGAACATCTCCATCTTTATCCGGCCATACCGGTGGCACCTCACCTTCTATTTGAAAATGCTCCACCAAAGGCCGTGCAGCCCATGCGGTTGGCATGCCCCTGGTAAGCTCTCCTCTTTCCGGGACAAACACATACCGCAAGCCATGCACGATGAATTCTTCCAGGTTTCGTAAATGTGGCACTACAGCTTCACCCCGCTTCACGGCTAACTGGCTTTTCAGCACGCGTTTTACCGACGCATGCAATTGAGAGGGACTCATTCCAAGCTGCACACCAAGCCAGGCATAGTTCCACGACTGCTTTTGAAGCGTGAGCAGTTTAAGCACAACTAAAATATCTTGTGGTTTAAGAACCATATCTATTCCGTATTCTAGAATCTAGAACACAGAATACCTTGTCTTGTTTAAAAATCAAGAAATAACTATAGATGACCAGCCGTACCAACTATCACTGCAATAAGCTTGAATCATGCCAAGTGATTATCTAGCAGGATCGATGCGCACGCTCACCGGTTCTGTAGTTAACTACCAGGTTCACCTCACAATTTAGTATGTGAAGGAGAGCTACAAGCTGGTTTATTGATTTACTTGTGTTGGCGGGGTCGAGTAGACGGTATAGCTGGGCCACTGATGTCTTTAGCCGCTTTGCTATCTGGCGCCGGCTTAAGCCACTGTTTTCAATTTCCTGGCGGGCTTCGAGGGTAAGTTTGTAGGTCAGAAGATCTGCCATGTAGTTTGGATCTTCGTTGTACTCGAGAATCTGTTCCATGTGGATAGAACCCTCATCGCCGGAATTCAGAACGTATGTAATAGCTTCATTTCCCAGCTCGCTATCTACAAACACCTCCTCAATTCGGTTTCTGGAATCTGGACGAGGGTCAGCTTCTGCATAAGGAAATGTATAGGCTGTTCCGGAATAGGTATCAACCGAAAACTCTTTTCGTTTGTTGTTAATTGAAACCTTCTTTACTTTCATAGCTTGCCTTCTTGGTTCAGTTCTTTGATTAGCTGAAGTAATTTTCGGTTGACTTTTCCTTGCATGGGTAGCCAATTCTCCAGATCCCACTTCACCACCAGTTTTGAGTTTCGGTAAAAATGTACTTGCCGTGGTTAGTGATCGCCTGTCCATGTCAGAAAAACGTAGTTTCCTCTACGCACCTTGACTATGCTTATATGTTACCGCTGTTGGTAACATTTGTAAGAATTGAATTCACATGTCTATTTTTAGTGTTGGCTTTCTGAATTGATATGGGTGATTGAGGTTTGTTTTTGTAGGTGAATGTTGGTAATTGGGTTTGGTGCTGATGAGTTTTGTGAATGGTGCTCTTTTCGAGTCAGCAGCTATTAATAAGCCACCATGACGGTGGCTTATTAATAGCCGGGGTGAGGGATTACTGGGTACATCCATGTACCCTGCCCTTCGGGCTCGCTGCGCTTTGCGCAGTCTCGTTCAAATTCGCTCCCGGCGAATTTGTCGACCCCCCGCCGAGCTACGCTCGACAAGAGCGCTCTGCACCCTCAGCCCCGGTCAGCCACAAAAAAAGCCACCCGAAGGTGACTTTTTTTGTGATTGGCTGGGGGTGAGGGATTCGAACCCCCGCTGGCGGAGTCAGAGTCCGCAGTCCTACCACTAGACGAACCCCCAAATATCTT
>QNFS01000302.1 GCA_003646415.1 Gammaproteobacteria bacterium | reverse complement strand
CAGGTATGGTCATGGGTATTCTGGCATCCCCGCACGATGTAGACATGTTCGTCGCTAAATACGGGCTGCAGAAGCGTGCTGGTCTGGAAGAATTTGGTGAAGTGCTGGCATCGACCCGCTCCGGTGTTGCCGAAGTTGTTATCCCGCCAGGTTCACAGTTAATCGGCAAGAGCGCACGTGATGTATGGATGCGCAAGACTTTTGGACTCGCCATGGTCGGTTTGCATCGCCGCGGTGAAACCCTGCGAGAGGGTGATGATATTCGCAATCTGCCGCTGGAGGCCGGTGACACGCTGGTGGTGCATACGTCCTGGGAGGCATTGGCCAGGCTGGAATCAAACCGCGACTTCGTGGTGGTCACATCCGAGTATCCACACGAAGAGACACGTCCGCAGAAGGTGGGTCACGCCCTGTTCTTTTTTCTGGTCGCCATCAGTCTGGTGTTGTTCTCGGACTTGCGCTTGTCGGTATCATTGCTGACCGGTGCGCTGGGTATGGTGCTGTCCGGTGTGATGAACATTGACGAGGCCTATAAAGCCGTCAGCTGGCAAACCGTGTTTCTGCTCGCCAGCCTGATACCGCTGGGCATGGCGGTCGAAAACACCGGCACTGCCGCATGGATTGCACAACAGACACTCGCCATTCTGGGGGATGTACCCATCTGGGTCTTGCAAGGGGCGCTTGCAGTGCTGGCAACCTTCTTTACCCTGGTGATGTCAAATGTTGGTGCTACGGTACTGCTGGTGCCACTGGCGGTAAATCTCGCGATTGCAGCCGGGGCTGACCCGGCGGTGTTTGCATTGACGGTCGCCATTGCCACCTCCAACTCCTTCCTGATCCCGACCCACCAGGTCAATGCCCTGCTAATGGGGCCGGGTGGTTACAGCGTACCGGATTTCATGCGCGCCGGCGGCATCATGACAATCCTGTTTCTGGTTGTCATGATGATCATGATGAACCTGGTTTTCTGAGGTCATCATGAAAAACAATCATTGTTATCCGCTTGCCGGGATGGTTAAAAGGTGCTCACTTGCTGTCGCTGCTTTATTTGCAACCTTGCTGCCGACAACCCTGTTCGCAAGCGAAGCTGCACATACTGGTATGCCTGATCTGACCACCCATACAGTCGGTTATCTTTCCCTTGCGATTTTTGCATTTGCCTACCTGCTGGTGACGGCAGAAGAATTCACGCATCTCCGGAAATCCAAGCCGGTCATTATTGCTGCCGGTTTGATCTGGGGGTTGATCGGCTGGGTGTCTTCACAAACAGGGATGCAGCATGCTGCCGAAACAGCCGCGCGTCACAACCTGCTGGAATATGCAGAGTTGATGTTGTTCCTGCTGGTTGCGATGACCTATATAAATGCCATGGAAGAACGCCAGGTGTTTAATGCGCTGCGTTCATGGCTGGTACGCAAGGGGTTTGGTTTCCGTACCCTGTTCTGGTTAACCGGTATCCTGGCCTTTATTATTTCGCCGATCGCCGACAACCTTACTACCGCGCTGTTGATGTGTGCCGTGGTGCTGGCTGTTGGTGGCGACAATACGCGTTTTGTCACCATTGCATGTATCAACATCGTGGTTGGTGCCAATGCCGGCGGTGCCTTCAGTCCGTTTGGTGATATCACGACCCTGATGGTCTGGCAAAAAGGCATGGTTGATTTCTGGACATTCTTTTTGCTGTTTATCCCGTCACTGGTTAATTTTGTTGTGCCGGCGGCGATCATGCACTTTGCAGTACCGGCCGGCAAGCCACAGGGCGATAACGAAGTAGTCTCCATGAAACCCGGTGCACGCCGCATCATGATGCTTTTTCTGCTTACCATTGCAACTGCTGTTTCCTTCCATAACTTCCTGAGTCTGCCGCCGGTTATGGGTATGTTAACGGGGCTTGGTTATTTGCAGCTGTTTGGCTTCCTGTTGAAGCGTTCCGAGTTGAAACAGCTGTCAATCGACGCAAGCGAAACAGAACATGCCGGCAGGCTGGGCGACATTGTTCCCTTCGATGTTTTTAACAAGGTGGCCCGCGCCGAATGGGATACGCTGTTATTCTTTTACGGTGTGGTCATGTGTGTGGGCGGGCTCGGGTTCCTTGGTTATCTAGGCATGGTCTCGGAAGTGATGTACACACAGTGGGGTGCAACGACTGCCAATGTAGTTGTCGGGGTTCTTTCATCTATTGTCGATAACATCCCCGTGATGTTTGCTGTGCTTACCATGAACCCGGACATGTCAACAGGCCAGTGGCTGCTGGTGACGTTGACTGCCGGTGTCGGCGGCAGCCTGCTGTCAATCGGTTCTGCTGCTGGTGTTGCCTTGATGGGGCAGGCGCGTGGTATGTATACCTTCTTTGGACATTTGCGCTGGACACCGGTTATTGCGCTGGGTTATGCCGCCAGTATATTTGTACATATGTGGATTAATGCCGCCTGGTTTTGATGGCAACACGAAGCTGAATGAAATTTGTTACCGCTCATACTATGAAGATATTTACAGGAATCTGCTATGAAACATAAAATCGCCATTGGTTCTTTGCTGGCTGTAGTTGCGTTTTTCCTCATTACCAGTTGTGAGCGCAATGGAGGTGTTTTCGAGGACAAAATAAATGTGCTCGGAACATTTGCACAAATCAGTATCGTCGGGCTATCACCTGAAGACGCAAAAAAGGCTGCGTTCACTGCAGAAAGAGACCTTTTGGCGCTTGATTATATTGGCTACACCTTTGAGGAAGAGGGCGAATTGCACAAGTTGAATGAGGCGCTTTCCCAGGGACGCTCCATGACGGTCAGCGATGGTCTTCTGGAGGTGATTACCGAGGCTGTTAAGCTCTCCACTGCAAGTGGCGGGTTATTCAATCCTGCAGCAGGTGAACTGACTGCTTTCTGGGAATTTCATTGTGACAAGGACGAATGTGATGAGTCCCCTTATCCGGATGAAGTGCAGAAACTGGTTAATGAGCAGACAGCAAAAATTATTGCCCGTCAGCCATCCATGGATGACCTGCTTATTAAT
>QNFS01000301.1 GCA_003646415.1 Gammaproteobacteria bacterium | reverse complement strand
TAGGAACGTCCCCGCCCGGCGTACGCCGGTATTAACAGCGGTATCGAATACCTCGTAGGATACCGCAGGCGCGAGTTTATACAGGTCCGCCCCACGGATCGGTTCCCAGTACCGCGCGGCGTATATCCGTTCGGCCGTGTCCCATGGGATCTCACTCATGGGGCCAGCATACCCGTTGTCGCGGGCTACCTCCTGAGTGATGCCGTAACACGTCGGCCCGCCGGAATCGTCGGGGCGGTCCACGTAACCGCCTTCAAGTACCATCGTCCTGCTGATTACGTCGTTCATCCGTTTGCTGACCTGCTGACTTCCTGCCACGCGGCAAGGTTGTCGTTCCACATTAGCGTGAGGGAGTCCTGCACGTCGTCCAGCACCATATCCACGCCGCCTGCCAGTCGAATGTTGCCCGTATTGTGTTTAACCGTAACGTCGCGGGCGCCGTTGTCCGTGCGTAGTGTCACCGTGTCACCCGGCACGAGCTGAGCGTACCCGCCTTTCTCGTCCCGTACCGTGGCCAGATCCTGCGCGCCGTCAGCGTTCAAGCTGATCGGTACAAACCCTTCGCGCCGTGACAGATCCACAATGCCCCCCGATACAAAGGCCGGGGGGAAAGGATCGGTGGCTTTGTCCAGTGCTCCCCAACTACAGCTAGAACTGATATCGAGTTTCTTCACCGCAGTAGCCGGGCCATTAATAGCGATACCAACAGGGCCGGTCGTCAAGTACCGGGTGTTATTGTTCTCCCAGATAAACCCGTTTACTTCCACCAGGTCCGCCAGTGCGGTAATGTCACCCGCTGTACGCTCAAAACCGCAATCTCGAACGGACACCTGCCCGTTAGCAGACCCACTGGCCAGCAGTATTCCGGTGTTAAAATCACGGAACAAACATGACCGGACGGATACGATAAGCGCTCCCATGATGGCCAGGGCGTTACCTGTAACCAAGTAGGAACTGGTCTCAAACTGGCAGGACGTAAAACTGGTTTCTTCCGGTGGTTCGGACCCCAAGGTCTGAATTACTACGTTCGATTGATTGTCCACCGCCTCGTTGCCGTTATCCAGTAACACGGTGTCATTGACGCTGGTCAGCCGTACGTTATCCTGGATCAGTACGCCCGGCCCCTCACACCCCACGATACCGGATCGAACCAGCACGGTATTCGATACCTGCCCGGTGCCGCCGGATGCGTTGCCGATTAGTGCCAGCCCGGCCGCCCCGCTCCCCCGTATAACGACATTTACCAGAGTCAGCAACTCGTGGATAATGCCCGTCGCTGGGGCGGATCTCACGCCATCCTGCGCCGTGTAGGTTAGCTGCGTGGCAGTGCCGTCGATGGTCAGGTCTTTGACTGTCACGCGGGCGGATACAATGGACGGGTCCAGCTCAATCACAGGCTTGTCTGCGGCCGGTATAAGCGTTACCAACCGACTGGCGCCGATAAGGTGGATGAACCCAGGCACGATAACATTCAGCTTGTACACTGACCCCGTGGCCGTGTGAGGGAACGTCAGCGGGCCGCCGCCTATACTGGACACGTAATCAATCGCTGCCTGCGCCCGCACGCTATCATCGGTAGTACCGTCGCCAAGTACGCCCCACTGGATAACGTTGCGCCCTTCAAGTAGTGACAGGGCGCGCGCCTGCAGTCCGGATGCGGCCAGATCAATTATGGACCCGCCGTCGTCCGTACCAGTGCCGCCGGCCACGATCTCATACATCACGCTCCCGCTGTCGCCTACTGTGGTGTAGCCTTCAGTAAATACGACATTGCCGATTTGCAGTGATGCGTCGCTGGCCATGCTGGCCACGGTGCCCTTGAGGATAATAACCTGTCCACCGTACAGGTAAACGCCCTGCACCAGGAAGAACCGGGCGTCATCGTCACCGACGAAAGTTCCCGAGGTAGTGAACGGCAGCGCGGAAGGTATCGGCGCGTAAATCAGCCCGGCCTCCTCTACGGTTTTCGTGCCGTCCGCCACAGTGAACGATATGCCTGTGGTGTACGCTATCGGCGGCTGAAACCCCAACAGCGTCAACTGCCCTGTCAGGGTGTTGACCAGCTTACCCTTGCATGACGTGGCGGTCAGAGCGTTTGACTCTGCCACCTCCGTGATAAAGCTCATCTCACACTTGAGTAGGGCGATGTCTTCCGACGTTATTATCTGGCTGGGATCACATGTCATGTCGTGTGGCACTCCGCTAAATTAGTGTATAGTTCAGGAACTGACCGCGATAACGGCCAGCCCCCTGATCACATACTTACTCTGAGGTAAGACAATGACTGACCAGATTGTACCAGATTTTATACAAGTCCCCGCAAATGCCCACTCCTTTGCCGCCCGAAAGCCCGTTTACGGCGTCGGGGTAAACGATGCGTGGTATATGGTTTGCGCCACCAGGGTGGGTGGGGCGCGGGCCACATGCCCCTACTACCTCCCATGGACGAACATGCTTAAGCGCTGCTACAGCCTACCGTTTCAGGAGCGGCAACCGACGTACCTAGGGTGCTCAGTCGTACCGGAGTGGCTCAGTTTTATGGCCTTCCGCGCTTGGATGGCCTCCCAAGACTGGTACGGGAAGGATCTGGACAAAGACATCCTGGTCCCCGGCAATAAAACATACGGGCCGGGTACTTGCGTATTTATAAGCCGGGCGACTAACAGCCTGTTAAACACCAACGGAGCAGTGCGTGGCGCGCACCCACAGGGGGTCTATAGTCACCGAAGTGGGAGGTACGTCGCGCAATGTAACATAAACGGCAGGCGGGTTTGTATCGGTCTGTACAACACCCCCGAAGAGGCGTTCGGAGTCTACCGAGCCTGCAAATCCGTCGTGGTGTGGGAGGCGGCAAACCTTCAGACAGATCCCCGCGTTAAGGCTGCCCTGTTGCGCTACAGTGCGGGCTTAGGCGGCGGGTCCACCTCATCGGCGGCGTAGTACTCCGCGGCGTAGTTAATCATTTCCAGGCGCACACTTCCCGCGGCGTCTGGTTCCTTGCGCTGTACGAGGTAAGCGTCGGCCAG
>QNFS01000300.1 GCA_003646415.1 Gammaproteobacteria bacterium | reverse complement strand
GCCCGTCGACAGCGGGCAGTGACGGTTGAGGAAATCCCGGGCATAGGCGATAACCTTGTCGCCACGTACCGGGTTGTAGGCGCCGGCGCGTTCGGCGCCACCGTCCTGTGAAATGACATCGGTGCCGTACAGCGCGTCGTACAGGCTGCCCCAGCGCGCATTGGCCGCATTCAGCGCATAACGTGCGTTCATTACCGGCACTACCAGTTGCGGGCCGGCCAATGTAGCGACCTCCTCGTCCACGCCCCGGGTGCTTATGGTGAAGTCTTCCCCCTCTGGCAACAGATAGCCGATTTCCTCAAGGAATGCCTTATAGGCAGCGTGATCGTAGTCGGCACCGGGGTTGGCCTGGTGCCAGGTGTCGATTTTGGCCTGCATGTCCTCGCGCGTCGCCAGCAGCACCCGGTTGCGCGGCCCCAGGTCCCGCACTATCGCCTCCAGAGCCTGCCAGAACTGCTCAGGTGCAATACCTGTTCCCGGGGCGATATCATTCTCGAGGAGGTCGTGAAGAACCGCTGCAATCTGCAGGCCGCCCTGTTGGACTCGATCAGTCATGGTGAGATTCCCTTTTAATACCGCCAACGGGCAATCCCGCTGCATAATCCCTGAGATTCTAGAGGGGAGGGCTTAATTTAGCTAATTTATCGTTTCTATCATCACCATTGGGCCGGTGAATGTTTTTACAGTGTTGCTTCCTTGCCGTCCAGCTCCCTGGCGGTATCGGCAATCAGCTTGCGCAGCCACTTGTTGGCGGGGTTGTGCTGCAGCAGCGGGCTCCAGGCCATCTTCAGTTCCAGTGGTGGAATTTCCAGGGGCGGCTCGCGCAATACCACCCGGGGGTTGTCGCGCTTGAGTTCGGCGGCCCGGGTGGGCAGGGTGACAATCAGGTCATTCTGTTCGGCCAGGGTCATGGCTGCCTGATAGTGCCGGGTAAATACCCGAATCTGGCGTTTCTTGCCCAGTTTTTTCAGGGCCACGTCCACCCAGCCCAGTCGCTGTACATCGCCCGGGTCTACCCCCACGCCAACACCCATGCCGGTCTTGCTGACCCAGATGTGATTGGCCTTCAGGTAGTTCTCCAGGGTGAATTCCTCAAGCACCGGATTCTCGGGGCTGAGCACACAAGTGAAACTGTCGTCCCACAGGTGGATCTGGTGGAAGGACTGGGGCATGGAGTCGAAGCGGTTGATCACCATGTCGACCTTGCCGCGCTCCACGTCCAGAAAGCTCACATCCGATGGCGTCATAATGTCCAGGGTAAGGCCTGGCGCCAGGGTGCGTAGTTTGCCCAGAACAGCGGGAAACAGGGTGGATTCCGTGTAGTCACTGGCCATGATACGAAATACCCGGTGGGCGTCCTGGGGCTCGAAAGCGGAGCGGGGCTGCACCGCGTGGTCAATCTTGCTCAGTACCTCGCGTACCACCGGTTCCAGTTCCAGCGCGCGCTCGGTGGGTGTCATGCCCTCACTGGTACGCACCAGCAGCGGGTCGTCAAACAGCTCCCGCAGGCGGCGCAGGCCGTTGCTCATGGCCGGCTGGGACAGGTTGAGCTGGTTGGCGGCATGGGTGACATTGCGCTCGCGCAGCAGGGCATCCAGGTAGACCAGAAGATTGAGGTCGATCCGGTTGATATTCACGGGCCGCTCCGTATTCACTTGGTGAATGAAAAAAATGTCTGCTATTTGCAGGGAGAATTATACTCAGATTACCCAAATTGCCAATGATTTAGCATCGGAGCTACCCAATATGCCAATGTCTTGGCCGAGAAAGACAAGTTACCGTGGCGGCAATTACAGTATAATCGCGGCCTTGAATTTGTCTGGAGATCCGGGAGCTATTATGAGTACCTATCGCGCGCCACTGGCGGATATGAGTTTTATTATCGACGAACTACTGGATGCTGAGGGAGCGCTCGGCTCGCTGCCGGATTTTGCTGAATACGGTGTAGGGCCAGACCTGACCACCGCGCTGCTGGATGAGGCGGCGAAGTTGGCGGGGGATGTGCTGGCGCCCCTGCGGCGGGTGGGGGATGAGCACCCCGCGACCTGCAGCGACGGTGTGGTAACCGTTTCCCCCGGCTACGATGACGCTCTGCGGCAATTTGCGGCCGGTGGCTGGGGGGGTGTCAGTGCCGGTATCGACGATGGTGGCCAGGGCCTGCCAGAACTATACAATACCGCGACCCATGAAATGTGGAATGGCTCCAATCTCGCTTTTGCGCTGGGGCCTCTTTTGAGTAGTGGCGCCGCGCTTGCGATCGCCGCCCACGGTGATGAGCGGCAAAAACAGACCTACCTGAAGAAAATGAACGGTGGCGAGTGGCTGGGTACCATGAACCTGACTGAGTCGGGGGCCGGTTCTGATCTGGGTGTGATGAAGACCAGGGCGGTCCCGGAGGGCGATCATTACCGTATCCACGGACAGAAAATCTTCATTACCTGGGGCGACCACGAGGTCACAGACAATATTATTCACCTGGTGCTGGCCAAATTACCCGATGCTCCCGAGGGCAGTAGGGGTATTTCATTGTTTATCGTACCTAAATTCCTGGTGAACCCCGACGGCAGCCCGGGTGAGCGCAACGATGTCTACCCGGTGTCCTGCGAGCACAAATTGGGTATCCACGGCAGCCCCACCTGCGTGATGGCCTTCGGCGACAATGAGGGTGCTGTGGGCTATCTTCTGGGGCAGGAGAACCGCGGTCTGGTCTGTATGTTCACCATGATGAACGAGGCCAGGCTCAAAGTTGGTATTCAGGCCCTGGGCGCGGCGGAGGGCGCCTTTCAGAAGGCGGCGGCCTACGCCAGGGAGCGCGTACAGGGCGGTGTGCCCATTATCGAGCACCCCGACGTGAAACGCATGCTGCTGACCATGAAATCGCTAACCGAAGCGATGCGTACCCTGGCCTATACCGAGGCGGTGACCATGGATCTGGCCCATCGTGGACCTCGGGAGTCCCGCGCCTCCATGCAGGCCCGGATCGACCTGATGATCCCGGTGATCAAGGGCTGGCTGACCGAGGTGGGTCAGGAGCTG
>QNFS01000299.1 GCA_003646415.1 Gammaproteobacteria bacterium | reverse complement strand
CTGCTGGTGGTCGTGCAGGGCCTGCTCTGCCGCTTCCAGTTTCGCCCGGGTCTTGTCCACGCCGGTTTGCAGGGCGGCTACCAGGTCGCTGCCTTGTGCGCGGGCCTGTTCCAGCTTGCCGCTGGCGGTGTCCAGTCGCTTGCGGATGGTGACCACTGCTTTTTCCAGTTTCTCTTGCTCAGCTTCTTCACCGTCTCCCGCGCCGGCCTGTTGCTCTGCCTTTTTGGCTTTGGCTCGCTTGATGGCGGCCTGTATGGGGTCTTGTACGTCGCCGGCCTGTTGCTCTGCCTTTTTGGCTTTGGCTCGCTCGATGGCGGCTTGTATAGGATCTTCTTCGTCACCGCCCAGTGCCTGCTCCTGAGCTGCTTTTTTACGGGCGGCCCGTTTGGCCTCTTTCTCGAGTTCTTCCCGCTCCAGGCGTTCCTGGCGTGCTTCGAAGCGAACCCGGGAGTGTTTGGATTTTTCGTTATCGCACCGCAACTGCTGAATTTCGGCCTTGGATGCGCGGTAGTACTGCACCAGCGGTATATTGCTGGGGCAGACCCAGGAGCAGGCCCCGCACTCGATACAATCGAACAGGTTGTGCTGTTCCAGCTTCTCGAATTCCCTGCCCTGGGCGAACCAGAACATCTGCTGGGGCAGCAGGCTGGCGGGGCAGGCCAGCGCGCACATGCCGCAGCGTATGCAGGCCTGGGCCGGCGGCAGTGAGGGTAGTTCGACCTCGCTGGGGGCCAGCAGGCAGTTGGTGGTTTTGACGATGGGGACATCCGCCGTTGATATCGTGAAGCCCATCATGGGCCCGCCCATGATCAGGCGCTTGTTTTTGTCCGGCTGGTAACCCGCTTTTTCCAACAGGTAACTTATGGGCGTGCCGATCATCACCTCGAAGTTTTGCGGCTGCGCAACCCCTTCACCGGTGACAGTGGTAATTCTGGAAATCAGCGGCCGCCCGTGTACTACCGCATCGTAAACGGCAACGGTACTGCCCACATTCTGGCAGATGACGCCTACATCCAGGGGCAGGCCACCACTGGGCACCTGTTTGCCGGTGAGAATCTCAATCAGTTGCTTCTCACCGCCGGACGGGTATTTGGTGGGAAACTCGACAACCTCTATAGCGGAGCCCTGCGCCGCCGCACGCAGGGCCGCCAGGCCCTCCTGCTTGTTGTCCTCCACACCGATCAGGGCCTCTTGCGGCTCGATCAGCTGGCTGAGAATTTTTGCACCCTCGATAATCTGCTGCGCACGCTCACGCATCAGGATGTCGTCGGCGGTGATATAGGGTTCACACTCGGCGCCGTTGATAATCAGGGTTGTAATGCGGGTATCGGGTTTTAATGAGAGCTTAACCGCGGTGGGGAAGCCTGCGCCGCCCATTCCCGCTATTCCCGCACTGCGGATGCGGTTGATCAGGTCGGCTTTGTCCAGATCCTGGTAGTGCTGTACGCCACTGTGTTCTATCCACTCATCCCTGCCGTCACAGGCGATAACGATACAAGGTGCAAGGTGGCCAGAGGGGTGTGCTATGAGGCGGTCCTCAATGGCTCCTACATGTCCCGATGTCGGGGCGTGCATGGGTACGCTCACGAACCCCGCGGGCTCGGCGATCATCTGCCCCTTGAGGACCCTGTCTCCGACGGTGACCACCGGCCTGGCGGGTGCCCCGATATGCTGGGACAGGGGGATTATCAGCTCAGGGGGAATGCCCGCAGCGGCAATGGGCGCGCGCACTGACTGCTGTTTTTTTTCAGCTGGATGAATACCGCCGTGGAAACCGAAGATTTTTCTCATGCGGCCTCGTCCTGCGCGGAGGCCGTGGCGTCGGTGGCGATGATGTCAACCTGGCGGCTTACCGGGTCCGGCAACTGCCAGTGCCAGCTCTGTAGGGATTCCTCCTCGTGGATCATGTCAATACAGTCCACCGGGCAGGGCTCTACACACAGATCACAACCGGTACATTCGCTGATGATCACGGTGTGCATCTGCTTGGCGGCACCTAAAATGGCGTCCACCGGGCAGGCCTGTATGCACTTGGTGCAGCCAATGCACTCGGCTTCGCGGATGAAGGCGACCGCTGCTGTGGCTTTTTCTTCGCCATGCTCCTCGTCCAGAGGGGTGGGTTCCAGGTCCAGCAGGTCCGCCAGGGCCTGTATACCCGCCTCACCACCGGGTACGCACTTATTGATGGCTTCGCCGTTGGTGATGGCCTCGGCGTAGGGCCGACAGCCTGGGTAACCGCACTGGCCACACTGGGTCTGTGGCAGGATATCGTTGATCTGGTCCGCAATGGGGTTGCCCTCGGTCTTGAAGCGCACCGCAGCGAAACCCAGCAGGGCGCCGAAGACAGCGCCCATCCCCACCAGGGCGAGCGGGGCGGCGAGCAAAGGGTATTGGGCCATCAATTCGAGCACTAGACCAACCCGGCGAAGCCCATAAAGGCCAGGGACATCAGGCCCGCGGTAACCATGCCGATGGCGGCACCTTTAAAGGGTGTGGGCACATCAGCCACTGTCAGGCGCTCGCGCATGGCGGCGAACAACACCAGCACCAGGGAAAAACCCACGGCGGCGCCAAAACCGTAAAACAGCGATTGCAGGAAATTGTGATCCTTATTGATATTGAGCAGGGCGACCCCGAGCACCGCGCAGTTGGTGGTGATCAGCGGCAGGTACACACCCAGTACCTGGTGTAGCAGGGGGCTGCTTTTGCGCACTACCATCTCGGTAAACTGCACGACCACAGCGATTACCAGAATGAAGGCGATCGTTCTAAGGTAGTCGAGTCCCAGAGGCTGTAACAGGAAGTGGTAGGTCAGGTTGCTGCAGGCCGATGCCAGGGTTAGTACAAAGGTGGTCGCCATGGACATGCCCATGGCGGTTTCCAGTTTGTTGGACACACCCATAAACGGACACAGCCCCAGGAACTGTACCAGTACGAAATTGTTGACCAGAATCGCACTGATCAACAGGATGGAGTAATCTGCCAACATGGTAGTTCTCTTGTCGTAATAACCGCCGGCCTGCTGCCGGGGTGCAAACT
>QNFS01000298.1 GCA_003646415.1 Gammaproteobacteria bacterium | reverse complement strand
TGACGGCAACTATCGACGGGCTTAGAATGTCGCGGCCATGACACCCGATATCACACAAATTACCCAGCTCCATCACGCAGCCCAGACCGCTATGCAACAGGGGCGATTCAGGGAGGCCCACCAACACTGCCTGGCCATCCTGAAAATCGACCAGACACACGCGGACGCCTGGTTTTTGTGCGGCGTGATCGCCGCGCACAATGGTCAGGTGGCCAAATCGGCAGATATTTTTCGCAAAGCCATCAAGCTTGCCCCGGCAAAGGCGGAGTACCGCACGGAGCTGGGTAAACAGCTCGTCGCGTTGCAGCAGCCGGAGCAGGCCCTGCGCGAGGCCGAGCAAGCCCTGGCCCTGGCGCCTGCCGCTCTACCTACGCTCAATACCCTGGGCACAGTTTTCAGTCATGTCGGCGAACATGAGAAAGCGCTTCTGTGCTTCGACAGCGCCACCAGATCACTGCAGGAAAACCCCGAAAGATCGGCGCGCCTGTCTACCGAATGGCGGGCTGACCTGTATTTCAATATGGCCGCCTCCACACAATTCGCCGGTCACTTTAATGCCGCCGAAGAGGCCTACGAAAAGGCGATAACGTTGCAACCGCGACTGTACAAAGCGCATTCCGCTCTCTCACAGCTGCGCCGGCAGACACATGAGGACAATCACCTGGATCGTTTGGAGAAGCTTCGCGAGCGCGTCTCTACCGCCCAGGAGCGACTGCACCTGGGCCACGCCATCGCCAAAGAACGCGAAGACCTGGGCCAATATAGCGAAGCCCTGGCGAGCCTGGCCTGGGCCAAGCAGATACAGGCTCGGCAAGTAGCCTATAGCGCAGATGCCGATGCGGCGCTTTTTTCCAGCATCAGGCAACTCTTCACCCGGGAAGTGTTCAACGTGCAATCTAACGGCTGCGACAACCCGGAACCGATTTTTATCGTCGGTATGCCCCGCACTGGCACCACTCTGGTGGAGCAGATTCTGTCCAGTCATTCACAGGTTTACGCCGCGGGAGAGTTACAAAATTTTCCCCTGCAGGTGAAGCGCATGACAAGATCACCCTCAGGTGATGTACTGGATATGGAGACTTTAAATCAGTCACTGCAGCTGGATATGAGCGAGTTGGGCCGCAATTACATAGACAGCACCCGGCCGAGAACCGGCCACACCCCGCACTTTATCGACAAGCTACCGCTTAACTTCATGCACCTCGGCCTGATCAAACTGGCACTGCCCAACGCAAAACTGGTCTGCCTGCGACGCGACCCCATGGATGCCTGCCTCAGTAATTATCGCCAGCTGTTCGCCACCAACTCCAAATATCATTATTACAGTTACGACCTGCTGGATTGCGGGCACTACTACATCCAGTTTGACCGGCTTATGCGGCACTGGCATGAGGTAATGCCAGGCGCTATCCACGAGGTTGGTTACGAGGCCCTGGTGGACAATCCGCAGCAGGCCTCCAGGAAATTACTGGCATACTGCGAATTGCCCTGGGAGGACCAATGCCTGGAGTTTCACCGGCGCAAAACCAGTGTGGCGACAGCCAGTTCGGTGCAGGTAAGAAACACTGTATACAAGAGTTCGGTAAACCGGTGGAAGCGCTACGGTGATTCGATGCAGCCACTGTACGAGCTGCTCAAATCATCCGGCCTCTATCCCTGAGCGTGTTTCCAGCGGTATTCCACGGCTGGCAAGATACTTTTCGACATGGCCCAGGTAAAGCATGCGGAAAGCGGCCGATTCGTTCGCCAGTTGGTGCCTCGCACCCGGGAGATATTCCACCTGACTATCGGGGAACAACTTGCAAATGACGCCGATGTTGTAACGCCAGGCGACCGTATTATCAGCATCGCCCTGAACGACCAGGGCCGGCCCCACACCCAGGTCCCGTTGCTGCAACCCGGCCAGCCAACGCCTCAGGGCCCCCACCCAGCACAACGGCACCCGTGTACTTTGCAGTGGGTCGCGCCGCACGAATTCCAGGAATGCCAGATCTGACGAGTTTTTCACAAAATTCCGCGGCACACCATGCACAAAATGCCGCAGGAGCCTATGGGCCAGCCGCACCTGTAACCAGCTGACCGGCCGCACCAGCGGGGCCAGCAGCACGGTTGCCGCAAATGGCCAGGGCTGCTTGCCTGCATAATCCACCAGGGCGGCACAACCGGTACTCTGGCCCATGACCCACAAAGGCACATCCGGCAATCGCACTGCCGCAAGCACATCGACGATGGCCTGGCTGTAATCACTGAAGTCGTCTATTACCGCCGGGTCACCGCTGGACAGGCCATGCCCGGGCAGGTCAAAGATGAGCACGTTGCAATGGCGCGCGAGACCGTACTCGATCAACTTGCCGAACAGGCCCGTATGATCGAAGTAACCATGTAGCAGCAGCAGGTTGCTGGTGGCTCCAGGTTGGCGCCAGAGATGAACCGCGAGGGCGTAGTCGCCGGAGGGCACCACACCGGCAAGGTGTTCCACATCCGGCTGCCGTGCGGCAAAATCGATACTGTAGTAGCGGCAGAACGCCTGCAACCGGGGCGACGGCGCCACCCCATCCGCAAATGGCGGAAGATTACACCGCAGTTCCTGCAGTTGCTCCGGCGTCAAGGCACCCGCACCCTTCAGTTCACCCGGGGCTCGAGCTCACCGGCAGCGTAGGCAAGCTGCATGACGTCCAGAGACCTGACCCTGATTTTATCTGCGTTACCCGCGGTGCCAAAAGCCTCGTAGCGCGCCACGCAGATATCCCGCATGGCATCGATAGTCTTGGCCAGGTATTTGCGCGGGTCGAAAACGGAGGGGTTCTGCGCCATAAAGCGGCGAATTGCTCCGGTCGAGGCCAGTCGCAGGTCAGTGTCGATATTGACCTTACGCACCCCGTAGCGGATGCCCTCCTGGATCTGCTCCACAGGCACACCGTAGGTCTCGGGGATTTCACCGCCGAACTCATTGATCACCGCCAGCCACTCCTGGGGTACCGAGGAGGAGCCGTGCATCACCAGGTGGGTGTTGGGGATGCGGGCGTTGATCTCCTTGATACGATCAATGGCCAAAATATCGCCGGTG
>QNFS01000297.1 GCA_003646415.1 Gammaproteobacteria bacterium | reverse complement strand
CTTTGAGCTGGATGCGCGCAAGTGCATCTCCTACCTGACGATCGAGCACAAAGGGAGCATAGACCCGGCCCTGCGCCCGTTGCTGGGCAACCGTATTTTTGGCTGTGATGACTGCCAGCTGGTATGCCCCTGGAACAAGTTTGCACAAGCTACCGGTGAAGGTGATTTTCAACCCCGCCACGAGCTGGCGGATGCGCAACTGGTGGCGCTGTTTTTATGGGACGAGGGTACCTTCCTGGCAAAAACCGAGGGCTCGGCGATCCGTCGTATCGGTTATGAGCGCTGGCTGCGCAACCTGGCGGTGGCACTGGGCAATGCGCCTACGTCGGAGGCCGTGACATCGGCCTTACTCGAGCGCAGGGAATTCCCGTCGGAGTTGGTGCGCGAGCACGTGGCATGGGCATTACGGCGCCACGGTTGTTGATTGTCACCGTCAAATCTCTTCCAGGCTAGCCACAATTCGCCTGTAACTATCCATCCGGACCTCACTGATCTCACCTGACTCCACGGCTTCCAGAATGGCGCAACCAGGTTCCTGTTGGTGCTGGCAATCGCGAAACTTGCAATTGCCCAACAGGGGTTGAAACTCGCGGAAGCCCTGTTCTACCTGCTCCCTGTTCATATGCCACAGCCCGAACTCGCGTATGCCCGGAGAGTCGATAAGGCTGCCACCACTAGTCAAATGAAAGAGTTGGGCGGTGGTGGTCGTGTGGGTGCCTTTTTGCGTGCTTTCAGATAACGCGCCCACTCGCAGCTCGGCCCCGGGCAACAGCACGTTCACCAGCGAGGACTTACCCACACCCGACTGACCCACAAAGACACTGACACGTTTACGCAGCGCGCGGTGCAATTCCTCCAAAGCACTGTGCTTGATGGTAGTGCGCAGCACGCGGTAGCCCAGGGTGGGGTAAATGGCGAGCAACTCGACCATGCGCTGCCGCAGGGCGGGGTCACCGTCCAGTAAGTCGGTCTTGTTAAGCAGGATGACCGGCTCGATATCCACAGTTTCCGCCGCCACCAAATAGCGATCTATCAGGTTGGCGTGGGGCTGCGGGAAGGGGGCTATGACCAGGATAATCTGGTCGATATTGGCGGCGATCGGTTTTAGCTTGCCGTAGGGGTCCGGCCGGGACAGCACACTCCCCCTATCCAGCTGCGCCACCACCACCCCCACCGGGTCGCCCTCGCACCATACCACGCGGTCCCCAGTGACCAGGCCCTGCAGGTTGGCACGCAGGTGGCAACGCTGGCTATTGCCCGGCTCAGACTCCACCGCAACCTGGGTGCCGTAGTGAGCCACAACCAGGCCCTCACGCTCCGGCCCCAGTTCGCCACCGATCAGGGCCTGCTCCACTTGTGAATCACGTCGGGCGGCGCGTTTGGCGCGCTCCTCCTGAATCTTTTCGATGCGCCAGGCCTGCTGTCGGCTGAGTTTGCGTTTACTCATGGGGTCATTATTGGGCCAGAGGCTATGACTGTCCAGAAGCCTGTCCGGTAATAGGTATCTACTACGGACAGGCTCCCGGGCAATTTGTTACACTGCCGGCTATTGTGATGGTTAAAGGACAGGCCCTTCATGCAGAACGCCGGCAACCTGATTTGGGTAGATCTGGAGATGACCGGATTGGATCCGGATCGGGACGTGGTCATTGAGATCGCCACGATTATCACCGACACCGACCTCAACACCCTGGCCGAAGGCCCGGTGATAGCCCTGCACCAGAGCGAGGCGCGGCTGGACGGCATGGATGAGTGGAACACCACACACCACAATCGCTCGGGCCTGGTCGATCGAGTCAGGGTCAGCAAATATAATGAACTCAGTGCCACCGAGGAAACCATTGCTTTTCTGCAGCAATGGGTGCCACCGGGGGCATCCCCCATGTGCGGTAACACCATCTGCCAGGACCGGCGCTTTATGGCACGTCACCTGCCGGAGTTGGAAGCCTTTTTTCACTACCGCAACCTGGATGTGAGTACACTGAAAATCCTGATGCAGCGCTGGCGGCCGGAACTGGAGTCGGGGATTACCAAGACCGGCGCGCATCTGGCGCTGGACGATATTCGTGAGTCTATCGATGAAATGCGCTACTACCGGGAACATTTTTTGCGGTTGGGGTAGTTTTGCATGAAACGAGGGCGACACTACTGGCACAAACCCAAACTTTCTCCCATCCGGGTAAAAGAACCCGCCTCATAGTTCTCATCCCAGGCCATCACACCCTTGGGAAACAGCAGAATTACCGTAGAGCCAAGCACAAAACGCCCCATTTCCTCACCCTTGGTCAGCTCCACCGGCTGCGGCAATTCGACGTAGTCGTTGAATACCGGGTGTTTGGGAGGCGGCACCACCTGCCCTGACCAAACCGTTTCTATGCCGGCTACGATCATAGCGCCCACCAGAACCATCGCCATGGGGCCGAGTGCGGTGTCGAAGTAACACACCAGGCGCTCATTGCGGGCGAACAGCCGGTCAACATTTTGTGCGGTAACGGCGTTGACCGAGAACAGCTGGCCGGGAATATAGTTGGTGGCTGTCAGGCGTCCCGCCAGGGGCATATGCACCCGGTGATAATCTTTTGGTGAGAGATAAATGGTGGCGAATTCGCCGGCGGCAAACAGGGCGGCGCGCTTCCTGTCACCACCCAATAGCTGTCCAACACTAAAGTGTCGCCCCTTGGCCTGGAACAGCAACCCCTCCTGGATAGCCCCCATCTGGCTGATCGCGCCGTCCGCCGGGCAGACAATATCCGCCTCCGCAATGGGCCGGACGCCGTCTTGCAGGGGCCGGGTGAAAAATTCATTGAAGCTGGCGTAACGCTTCGGGTCAGACTGCGCCGCCTCGGCCATATTCACGTCAAAATGCTGGATAAACCGCTGAATCACCCAGTTTTTCAACCAGGCGGGGTGGCGCAGGCGTGCCAGAGCGCCGGTGCAGCGGGACAACAGGTGCTGGGGTACGATATGCTGGAGAAAAATGAAGATAGTATCCATGGCCGACAGTGTATCGCCTATCCCGTGAAAGGTAAGTAATTCCGTACTGTGAAGATTTGGCCTATCGTTCTAATTGCCG
>QNFS01000296.1 GCA_003646415.1 Gammaproteobacteria bacterium | reverse complement strand
GGTGGGCGTAGGTTGCGGCGGCGGACCAGCGGTCGAAATTACCGCGGTATTCGATGCCGTAGGTGTCGCTGGAGTTGTTCACCGTCTGGGCGCGGCTGTAAGGGCCGTCGCTGTCGATATCCAACCAGTAACCAAAGGCGCTGATTTTTTGGCGGTCGTTTAGCTGGTAGTCCGCCCTTGCCAGGTAGTTGTCGCCTTCCCAATCGGCGGGGAGGGCGCCGTCATCCGGACCGAAGACGCGCTTCACCTTGTCAACATAGCTGAAGTCCAGATTCAGAACTTCCCAGGGCCTCCAGGTTGCCCGGAAAGCCTCAAAGGTCTGCTCGTTCTGACGCCAGCTCACGCCGCCGACGAAACGCTGATTGCCGTGATTAATACGTTGGCGCCCCAGGGTGCCGTCATATGTCTTTCCCGCGTATCTCAGCCATACCTGGTTGAGACCGGTGCCTGTGGGGTCGGCGATGACCGGGTACCGCCACTGCTTATTGTTTCTACCGCGGTGTTCGAGGGAGTTGTAGTTGTCCGACTCGAAGTCCCAGACGTTGTCTCCCTCAATGAGTCCTGATACGCCGTACCAGGCCGCTGTTTCGAGGGTCAGGCGCGAGCGCAGTGTATTGGCCATCCCGCTTCTGTCAAGGGCGTCATCGGACACATGTTCGTAACGGTAGCGCAGGTCAATACCCGCCTTACCCTTGGTGAACATCTCGGTGAAACTGTCGGCCGTGTGGTCCGTGGCCTGTGCGGCCCCTGCTGCGCATAACAGCAGGGGTAAGATGTAACAGCTAGTTGCGGTGCGTTTCATAGTACTTCTCCATTGGTTGTATTTGATGGATCTCACACGTCCCCGCTTATGACTGCGGGGTTTTCCGGCCGTAACGCTGTTTGGGTCGGGTTGTCGTGTCAGGCTTTGCCAGATCCACTATTTCACCTATCTATTAATGAGCCAGATTTCGTGCAAATGACACCCTATTAGATACTATTTACTGCGAACTATCTGGTCATTTCTTAGTAAATATTTCACTGGCGCTGCGAAACCACTGATGATGTGCACCAGCCGGGTAAAGGGGAAAACGACAAACAGCGTCATACCCAGGAATATGTGCAGTTTGTAGATAATATTCACACTTTCAACGGCTGTCGCGGCCGCGGCCGGCTGAAACGTGACGATGCTCTGAGCCCAGGTGGCCAGCAATACCATCACCGAACCGTCCATATGCCAGGCGGAGACCACAATCGAGATCAGCCCCAGAATCAACTGCGCATACAGCAGCAGCAGTACCATCTGGTCTGCGCGACTGCCGTTGGCACGCACTCTGTCATCGGTAAATCGACGTCTGATCAACAGGGTCAAGCCGATAAGAGCCAGAATACCGAAGAAGCCCCCCGAGACCATCGCCAGCAACTGCTTGTCCGGTGTCGATATCACAAGATGATAGAGGGATTCCGGCATCAGCAGGCCAAAGAAATGACCAAAAATAATAAACAGCACACCGATATGGAACAAATTGCTGGCGATACGCATCCCCTCGTCGTTGAGGGTCTGGGTGGAGCCCGCTTTCCAGGTGTACTGCGCGTTGTCGTAGCGCGCCCAACTGCCTATGATCAAAACCGCCAGGGCGATGTAAGGATAGGCTCCGAAGAATAAAAAGTTACTTGTGCTCATGGCCGACTCCTTAAGGGTTGGTTACCGCTACCGCTGCACTGTCATTGACGAAGTGCACGGGGGTAGTCTGTTGGTTGTCGTTGGGCCGAACCGGTGGGCCGGCTGATGGGCATGGGGCCGATTTGTCATCGATGCCGAAGGTGACGGCTTCCTCTTCCCATATCTTGTCCAGGGCTTCGAGGCTGTCATCACGCTCCTCTTTCGATGCCCGCTCGAGGAATTCATCGACGCTGATATCGGCCTGGCTGAGGTCCAGCAGAGCGCGAAACAGCAGGCCATAGCCGCTGCCTCTATCTTCCAGCCTCGCGCCGACCAGGGCGAGAATGTGGGCGACGTCCAGGATGCCGTTTTCTGCTTCCTCCTGCGGTCGGCAGGACAGGTATTCCAGGTACATTGGAATATAGTCCGGCAACTCACGGGTATTGATTTCGAAACCGTGGCTGTTGTACAGGGCCATGAGATCGACCATGGCCTGGCCGCGATCGCGAGACTCGCCGTGTACATGCTCGAACAACAACAATGAAGTGGCCCGGCCCCGGTCGAACAAACCGCCGTAAGTCTCCTGCAGGTCCATCAGGTCGGTGGTCTCATACATCGCCAGCCAGCTTTTCAGTCGCGCCTTGAGCTTGAAGCTCAGCAGGGGGCAGTCGCGCAGTATCTGGCTGAGCTCTGCGGCGTGTGCCTGGACTTCCACCGTGGGATAGTCCATCAAGCGCGCAATGGCTTTGAGTTCAATCATGGGTTCCACTCCTCTACCTGGACTGTCTGGATGAGGTCGCGCCTGTCGGTGCGTTTGGCGCCGAACATATTGGTATCGCTTTCACCCGATGAGCAGCCATTGCCGAAGCTGAAACCGCATCCGCCACGTTCGGCGAAGGCGTCACTCATGGCCTCCTCTCGGTGCGCGGTGGGAATGACAAAGCGATCCTCGTAATTGGCGATGGCCAGGTAACGGTACATCTCCTTGGCCTGTGCCTCACTTAGGCCAACGTCCTCCAGTACCGCCAGGTCGACTTCACCGTGCACCGTCTCCGCGCGCTTGTAGGCGCGCATGGCCAGCAAGCGCTTCAGTGCCAGCTTGACCGGCGCCTCGTCGCCCGCTGTCAGCAGGTTGGCGAGGTATTTGATCGGGATGCGCAGGCTGTCGACATCCGGGATAACGCCGTCGAAGCCGATATGGCCGGCATCCGCGGCCTGTTGAATCGGCGACAGGGGCGGCACGTACCAGACCATGGGCAGGGTACGGTATTCCGGGTGCAGTGGCAGCGCCAGTTGCCAGTCGACCGCGAGTTTGTAAACTGGGGAGCGCTGGGCGGCATCGATGACCGAATCAGCAACGCCATCGCGCCTGGCCTGGGCGATCACTTCGGGATCGTTGGGATCCAGGAAAATCTCCAGTTGCTTTTGGTAT
>QNFS01000295.1 GCA_003646415.1 Gammaproteobacteria bacterium | reverse complement strand
GTTTTCCGATCTCTGTTTTCGACAGCGAATTCTTATCATCCAGCATCAACGGGAACATCCCCATAAATACCGCGTGGTCGGTAACCGCGCACCAGTCATAGGGAGTAACCCTCTTGACCATGTCGCCAGTGGTGTTCTTCTTGACGGACTCACCCTTACAGTAGCGATAGGCATCATCCGGCGTGTTGCGGGTGCCGAAGGAGAAGGCGTCCGGCGAGTTCGACGTGTGCAGATGTTGCTCGCCGAAATAGACGTTGTTCAGCGGGTTTTTCTTGCCCGAACCGCGCCCGGGCTCACCCACAACGTCGGCATCAAACTCTTGCAGCGGCTGATGGCTTTTTCCTGATGAAGGGTCGCCCACGCCGCCGCCCGGAAAGTCATATAGCAGCGGCTTATGGTGTTTTCCCACTGATTTGCTGGCGGGGTCGGCCGCGAAAGCGTTTGCGGTGATGACCGCTGTACACATCAGCGTGAGGCGTAATAGATGGGTTTTGATCCTCATGGTTTTAGTCCTCATGGTTTTAGTCTTCATGGTTTTGGTCCTCATATCGGTACCGGCGGCCTACTTACCTCTGGAAGCCGCCAACTTATCAATGGCGTCAATGGCATTACTCATGGTGTAACTCGCAGCCGGATGACGTGGCGGGAACTCCTTGAACGTGCTCAGGAACTTGCCGGCAATATCAATGGCCGGGTAGAGATAGAATGTCTTGTGCATCTGATACGCCCACCATGAATTCGAGGTTTTGCTGGCGCGCTCGTATGGATCCGTTCTCAGATTGGAAATCGTGGGAATCCGCAGATTCGTGAATTCCGACTGCCACACCTCGTAGGTGCCCTGCGTGTCCTGCTCCATGAAATTAAACTTGATGTGCCCGACACGCATGGACAGCAGGTCGCCGCCATCCGAGAAGTAGAAGAATTCTTTTCGCGGGCCTTCTTTTTCCTTGCCGGTGAGGTAAGGCAGGAAGTTGTAACCATCAAGGTGCACCTTGTAGGACATGTCTCCGGCCTTGTGGCCCTTCAGGAGTTTCTGTTTGACATTGGGATCCCCGGCGGCGGCGAGCAGCGTCGGCATCCAGTCGAGGTTCGACATGATGTCGTTCGATACCTGGCCGGGTTTGATATGCCCGGGCCAGCGCACCATGGTGGGGGAGCGGAAGGCGCCGTCCCAGCCGGTGTCTTTCTCACTACGGAACAGCGTCGTTCCGGCATCGGGCCATGCGTTCTCATGTGGGCCATTATCCGTGCCGTAGATAACGATGGTGTTGTCTGCGATCCCCAACTGGTCGATTTTGTCGAGAACCTGGCCGACATTTTTATCATGGTCGATCATCGTGTCCGCGTAGGGGCTCATAAACGGACCGGACTGACCCAGGCTTTCAGGCTTGGGTTGCGTCCACAGGTGCATGTGCGTGAAGTTGAGCCATAGGAAGAAGGGTTTGTCGGCTTTGACCTGGCGCTGCATATAGCCGTTGGCGCGTACTGCGAGTTCGTCGTCGATGGTCTGCATATGTGTTGGTGTCAGCGGGCCGGTATCCTTGCAGACTTGCTTACCCATTTTGCCGAAGCGGGGATCGTCCGTTGGGTCATCCTTGTCGCTCGCTTTGCAATCCATGAGACCTCGTGGGCCGAACCTGGTGAAAAACTTCGGGTCTTTCGGGTAGTCTGGCTCGTAGGGCTCGTACAAGGCGTTCAGGTGGTAGAGGATGCCGTAAAACTCGTCAAAGCCATGCACGGTGGGCAAGAATTCGTTGCGATCTCCCAGGTGGTTTTTGCCGAACTGTGCAGTCGCGTAGCCCAGTGGTTTGAGCAACTCGGCGATCGTCGGGTCTCTGGCATCTATGCCCTGGTGGGACCCGGGCAGCCCGACCTTGCTGTTGCCGGTACGGAAAACGGCCTGACCCTGGATGAATGCCGCGCGTCCCGCAGTGCAGCTATTCTCGGTGTAGTAGTCGGTGAAAAACATGCCTTCGTCGGCGATGCGGTCGATGTTCGGCGTGCGGTAGCCCATCAACCCGTGGGTATATTTACTGATGTTGCTGCGGCCGGTATCGTCGCCCCAGATGACGACGATGTTGGGTTGCCTGGCCGCAAAAGCTGTGCCGGCGGATAAGCAAAGCCCGCACAGCAGTAGCGTACAGAGTGATCGGGTTTTGATCCTCATGGTCTTGATCCTCATAGTTTTGATCCTCATGGTTTCCCGAGAGTTACAAAACCCTCTATTCACTCCCACCCGTTTTCACGGCCGCAGGCGTGTGCCTGACGGCTGATGCGCTGCGAGTCGCGGCGCTACAGGCCTTCGCCTTTCTCGTGCCGGTCGTACAGCCAGCCACCCACGGCTCCGGCAGCCGCGCCAATCACGGCACCGTGCAGGGGTTGCCCTGTGGCGAGGCCGCCGATCAACGCGCCGCTGGCAGTGCCAATGCCGGTACCCTCCAGCGTGCGCTTCTCGGTAGAACTCATGTTGGAACACCCGACCACAGCGGCCGATAAACAACACGCCAAACCTATCTTGCTTACATTCATTGCTTTCTCCCGGCTGTTGCCTGTTATTGACCTGAACAGGGCCATTTCTCATAGACCGCCCGCATAACACCTTCCACGGGTGCCTCGTTGCCCGGTAGCCCGGCACTTGTTTTCGATGCCTGCACAAATACCTGCACCACCTCTTCGCGGGTGATTGAGTCGTCAGGGCAGGTGACAGGGTGGTTATTCGGCCCGGCGCTGATCGCCGCGTGATAATCCAGGGCTGCGTCTATATAGCCCAGGCAAAAGCCCATGGCGGCAGGATAGGCGGGGTCTTCGACCGTCACGCTACACAGCGCCAAAAGATCCGCCGTGGTCGCTACCTGCTCCGCGGCCATGGCCGGCGCCGCGCTCAGTGCGGCCACCAGTGCAATCGATTTACCGGTTACTCGCATGCTTCAACTCCTTGTTTTTCATTGCTACTGTTCATGCCCGAAATGCTTGCATAAACCCCATCAATTACTCTCTGGCAGCAAGAAACTGATGTTAACTTTGAAGGTCCACTCGGGGGATGGAGCACGGTTGTGCTTCACGGGGTTGTAGTAGGCTTCCGCGAAGAGTTGAATGGGCTGTG
>QNFS01000294.1 GCA_003646415.1 Gammaproteobacteria bacterium | reverse complement strand
ATACAGTATACATAATATATACATATATACGTATAGAGGGTTGCTTCGGAGCTTTAACACAGAGAAACATATCATCAACACATATGTATAATAAAACGTATATAACATGGAGGCTATTGGATGTGAGCTTTCATCTCACCCGGACGCAGAGATATTAGCGCACTCTCACGAATCCACTCAGCAAATTTCCTATTGTACCCGCGCCACTTCACTCTGACCATCTTCACTCCACCATCTATTTTGTCACCGAGGATCTCCTCGACTTCGAACACGTCTCGAGTTGGCGAGTAATCCACAATTATGAGTTCCTGAACGTAGAATTTTCCCTTGATCTTTTTCCCCTTTAAATCCTCCAAGGTCATCATCGGAAGGCCGTTCGTCCAGGTAACAGCCACGATCTTGTACACTTCATGTGAAAACTGACCGCGCTCGCTGCTCTCCTTCTCATAAAAATCCTTGAGTCTCGAAATCCGACAGTACTCCCCGACCTTCGGGAGGGTGGAAGCGCTGAATTCACGGCGTTTGTACTTCCTCTTCATCGACGCCTTCTTTACATCAGATTCTCGCGTTTTATTCTTTTTCTTCTCGGTTTTCTTCTTCAGATAGAGATTCGCGTACGCTTTCCACGCAACTTTAGGCTTGGAAAAAACATCGGCAGGTCGGAGTTTATGCGTATTCAGAGACTTTGACTTATTGTATGACAGCATAATCGCTCCGAGGGGTTCTATCCATGCGTTCGTATTATAGGCTGAACGATGACGTCGCAACGCCTGCTTTAAGGTTCGAATCAATCTCTCCGCAGTAGGACAGTGGATCTTGGAGGTTGAAAAACTCATATGAATCTTTTCTTCTTTGAAGTACTTCTTCGTCGGCGCCGCGACGAACTCTCCCGCATTGTCACACATAGCGCGTTCCGGGTGATAGTTGTGTGTGTCGAAAAGTCGTTTCAGAGCTTCAATGATCGTGCCCGACTCCCGGTTAGCGAGCGCGATTATCATTCCGTAGCGTGAGAAACAATCCACCATCACCATGACATGTTTGTAAGTTAGCTCAGTGACTTCGCTGTACTCTTCCTCTTCCGACATATCCATCAGATCGAATTGACAAAGATCGCCGACAAATTGTGGGTTGAATCCAGAGTTTCTCGGATAATTCACACGGGCTCCTCGAAATCGCGAGTATACGGGTTGAGAACGCAGCCAGGTCGAAATCTGTTTCAGAGTGAGACTGCCAAACTTGTTCTCAGCTTTAACGAGCTCAAGAAGTTTCCGAGGGCCTCTAAGGGATCCTGGCAGCTCCGCGCTGAAGTATATCTTTTCTAAATACTCACGCTCAGCAACGGAAAGGATCGGTGCCATCTCGTCTCACAACAACCAACCTCCAGCACGAATAAATTGAACAATGAGACATGTTAGAACACCTCGAGTTTTATTATGCAGCAGCTACCACCAAAACAATGTATAAACAAAAAACACATAGCTCTAACCGAGCGAGACAACATTATTCAGCAGAATCAGATCATATTATCATGTGGGAAAACGCACAGTACTAGTCAATCTGTCGTGGGAGAGAATGGGACTGGCTTCCAATTCCAGTCTATACGAGACTCCCATCACCGCGATAGTCGCTCTCTTCATCCTCCTCAGAAGTTTCGACATGTTGTTCTATGCGAAGCGGAAGATCCATAACTCTGCGCACCACGCATCGCTGCCACTCGCGATCATTCATCAAACGGACGAGAGGGAAACGTTGATGCGGGTCGACCATAAAATCCAGAAAGTCGAGCAGAGAGAGTCCAACCATCTCTCCGTCTCCGTTGAGCAGAATATTCTTCATAGCCGTGAGAATAGCTTCTGTTTCGCTCATCAGGTATGGAATGGCGTTGAGAATCATCTCCTCATTCATGGTTAACCATGCAGCACCCCCACACATACGTTTCCCGACTCTATCGTCAAAGCACGAGTGAGAGCGTCTGGAGTGATGAAGCCTCATGTTGGGATTACATGCGAGGCAGGTTTCCGCCTGAACAAAAATGGGATTTTTTCACTATATTGTAAGTGCTTCCCCACAATCTGGTTCAAAAAGACTCCATTACCCTCGTTCGCGATATGATGGTACCATCCTTGAGAACTTCCGCACAACTCTCGAGAAAAAGACGTTCCATATCATCCATCCGCTCCTCAAAGATCAGAGTTCCATCGGCTTTATCTCTCCTAGTTCTAACGGCCAAGCTCTGTTTCGCATTCACATCCATTTTTCTTTTGGAGGCTTGGGAAGAGAAGCAAGAGAACAGAACGCTATGTAGTGAGAGAGCGGGTAAAAGAATCAACCGCAGTGTGACGTTGAAAAAACAAGAATAACTCTACGTTTGGTGGGGTGGCTTTTTATCTTTGGCTGGGAGACAGGGAGAGAGGGAAAGAGAGAGAGGGAGCGCGCGCACGGGAATTTGAATGCGCGCCAGATTTTTCACGCGTGAGAACTGCCAGCCTTCCGGTCTTCCTCCCACCCGCGCCGCTGCTGCTGGTTGCGGTTTTGTAAGAAAAAGCGCGTGTCATCGACTAAAAATCCTTTATCATATGGTTTTTTTTATCTTTTTCTTATTCTAACTATTCCATTAGTATTCTCATGATCTTAGAGCGTCTTCCGCACCCATTCTTCCCTGCTTTTCGTAGAAAACCGTGGTTTTTCGAGAAAATTCACCGAATAAAAAACCTCGATTTTTCGTTTCTCTATCTTTTTCTTATCCTCGTTGTAGCATTCGGGTTTCTGACATCCTCCATCACCTCCCAAGACTTCCACAATCACTCCTCCCAGGTTTTTCGTAGACAACTGCGCGCGGTTTTCGTTTTATAATCGATTTGTCTCTTTATTTTTAGCGAAACTCGAACAATGAAACGAAATTCTCACGATGTGGTGAAGAAGAACGAACTGCAAGGATGGAATTTTGAGGAGAACGAGTCTGAGATGCGGAGATTCGAGTAATCTTCGAGCGATTTCAATCTGGAGACAAAGTCTTTGTGGATCCACCGAAACCAATATTGATGATCAGCTCGCTTGGCTTCCTGAAATCCTTCTTCTTTGGCCGGAGAGTCCGTCAACATCAGAAATTGATGTTTCGTCCCCATAAAGT
>QNFS01000293.1 GCA_003646415.1 Gammaproteobacteria bacterium | reverse complement strand
GCTTTTTAGCAGATTCGATAGCCGGAATCAGAGCATTTGCATCGCTTTCGTGGGAAGGCTCCACTTTTGGTTTTGCTAACCTAAAATTGACCAGTAAAAAGGGGTAGTGCTAACCCAAAATTGACCACCCTGAGCAAAATTTTTCCTGCTAGAATGGTTTGGAGTTTGCAGACCACTTGTGTAGGAGGAGAAGGAGTGCTTAAGGTGGATCAATACGAATTGATACGAACAGGTCATCGGGTCTACGGTCAAAATATAAGCGAGTTGGCCAGAATGACAGGACATTCACGCAACACGATAAAGAAGGCTATACGCGGAGAGCCATGGGGTTACAAGGACCGAAAGTGCCAACCGTTTCCAGTGCTTGGAAAATATTTGGTAATTGTTGATGGTTGGTTAAAGAGCGACAAGGACAAACCTAAGAAACAGCGACATACGGGACGTCGTGTGTACAATCGGCTGGTTGAAGAGCATGGATATAAAGGTGGTGAGTCCACTGTCCGGCGATATGTGAGATTCGCCAAGATGCGTTTCGGTTTAGATGTTCCAGGCGTTTTTGTTCCGTGCGATCCGGAAGCGGGATATGAAGGGGAAGTGGATTGGGGTACGGCGATGGTCCTTCTTGCCGGGGAAAAATTGCGTCTGAAATTTTTCTGCATGCGGAGCAAATATTCGGGTAAGCATTTTGTTCGTTTTTATCCTTGCGAACGGCAACAAGCGTTTTTTGATGCACACATCCACGCATTTGCCTTTTTTGGAGGGATCTTTCCTGTCCTGATCTACGATAACCTGACGACTGCTGTGCAGAAAGTCTTGCGTGGGAAAGATCGCGTTGAGCAGGAAGAATTCGTAAAGCTTAAAGCCTACTACAGCTTTGAATCTCGTTTCTGCAATCCCGCCAGTGGTCATGAAAAAGGAGGCGTAGAGGGGCTGGTAGGGTTTGCACGGCGCAATTACATGGTTCCCGTTCCGGAAGCGGCTACTCTGGAAGAACTCAACGAGAAGGTTCTGCGGCGGTGCGTGTCTTATGGAAATCACAAGATGTCTGGACGCGATCGGAAAGTGAATGAGCTGTATGAAGAAGAAAAAGGACATCTTCTTGACCTTCCCGATGTGGTCTTCAGCAATGTAAAGGTGTCTTCCGGCCGGGCTGACAAATATGCCACAGTGATTGTGGACAAGAACCGATACTCTGTTCCGAGCGGTTATGCAGGTTTTAAAGTGAAGGCGCTGCTCCATGCGGATCGTGTGGAGATTTTCATGGGCACGAAAAAGCTGGCTACTCATGACCGGCTGTATGGGAACAACAAATGGGGTCTTAACCCAGATCATTATCTTGAGCTTATCCAACAGCGCCCCATGGCTTTCAATAGCGCCAGGCCCATCCGGCAATGGCGCCATAGCTGGTCTCAGTCCCTGAACACATTGTTGGAGAGATTTTGTCTTTCCCAAGGTGAAACCAAAGGGATCAAGGACTTCATTACGGTTTTGATGTTCTACCGGAAATATGAGGCAAACGAGGTTGAAACAGCCGTTGATCTGGCGGTCAAAAACAACATCAGCACCAGCGATGGAGTGCATCACGTTCTTTCTTTTGGCGGCGCCTCTGAAACGACCATCCCTCCGCTAACCACATGGCCGAGTCTGCCACCTCCGAACATAACGGCTTATGGGCAACTGGGAGGTGTGCAATGACAATGGGAACAATGATTGAGTTGAGGGCGAATCTCAAGGATCTGAAGCTCTCCACAATGGCCCGCAACCTGGAAGCTTCTTTTCGACAAGCCCGAGAGAGTGGGATTGACTATGAAGATTTCCTCATCGAGTTGACCACCTCCGAACTGCAAGCCAGAGCGGAAAACAGACTGGCCCGCCGGACAAGAGAGGCAAAGTTCCCCCTTCTCAAACCCATGGAAACTTTCGATTTAGGAGCCGTACCCGAATTGGATATCCGGCTTTTTCGGGATCTTGCCGGCTGCAGCTATATTCATGAAAGAAGGAATGTCATATTCCTTGGACGAAGCGGCACAGGCAAGACCCATATGGTAACTGCCCTTGGGCTCGAAGCCTGCCGGAATAACTTCCGAACTCGTTTCGTCACTTGTTACGGCCTTGTCAACGAACTGATCGAAGCGAGAGAGGAAAGGGTATTGCAACGTCTTCTCCAGAGGTATTCCCGTTACGATTTGCTCATTTTGGATGAACTCGGGTATCTCCCTTTTTCCAAGGAAGGATCGGAACTACTGTTTCAAGTCCTGGCGGAACGACATGAAAAAGGATCGGTCATGATCACCACCAACTTGGGTTTTGCAGACTGGACCCAGGTGTTTGGCGATCCGGTCATGACTGCTGCGTTATTAGACCGGCTAACCCATAGAGCCCATATTATAAACTGCACGTGGGAGAGTTACCGGCTCAAACAAAGTCTCAAGGAGAAAAGGTCATTGAAATGATTCATCCAATAGGATTCAAAATTGCCACAGTGGGCGACCATCCGAAGGTATCCAGCTTGTTCCCACCGTTGGTCCATGAATATGGGGGCGATCTTTTGATTTTCGTTACACGATAATCATATAGTTTGTATGCTTTGGAGGTTAAAATGCGAGGTGGAAAGCGTACGGGAGCCGGCCGAAAAAAGAAACCGGATCATCTGAGGCGTGAACTGGTGACAATTCGATTGCCGCAGTGGATGATTTCACAGCTTAAAAACAACGGCGAAATTGGGTATTTGATTGAGAATCAATTGGCAAAAAAAGATTTCTTAGATTTACCGGATGACTATGACATCGATAGCTGAAACCGGCAAATGTTGCTTTTGCCCCGAAAAATTTCCATCTATTGATTCGATAAGATAACTGACTTTCAGTGAACTCGACCATCCGTATCCGAACAGGGGTTATGGTTTGTCAATATCCCAAAAAAGCAACGCAATTGAAACGGAGGTGCGAATAAGGCTGGCCATTCGGTCAGAAAAAAGCCAGGCATGTGAAACCCCGGTCGCCCTAGGGCGACCGGGGTTTCACATGCCCTTCCCAACAACGAAAGTATGAGATGAGTCCCTCGTCATCTCGAACAATAACCACGTCTCAAGGGTGGTCAAAATTCGGTTATCACAGATGGTCAATTTTCAG
>QNFS01000292.1 GCA_003646415.1 Gammaproteobacteria bacterium | reverse complement strand
CCAGCACATGACATAGCGCCATGGCACCGAGCGCGTTGGAAATGTTATAGCGTGCCGCACCGCCAAAGGTGATGGGTATGTCTTTGGCTTTGACAATATTTCGCGTCTTTCCCTCTTCAGCCAATACCAGCCAACCCTCAGACAGGTATGCCGCGCCGCCCTGCTTTTCCAAATGTGCCTGTAAAACCGGATGACCGGCATCCAGGCTGAACCAGATAATCCGGTTAGCCAGCGTAGCAGCCAGCCTGACACTTTCAGGGTCATCGGCATTCAGGATAAGTGGCGCATCTGTACCGAGTGCGCGCCGCACAATGAACTTGGCCTCGGCCATTTCCGCCACCGTGTTAATGCCGTACTCGCCCAGGTGGTCGGCCGCAATATTGGTGATCAGTGCACCATCGGCGTGCTCCACCCCGATGCCACGGCGCAAAAGGCCTCCGCGGGCAACTTCAAGCACCACGGCCTCTGATTGCGGGTGTCTTAGTAGCGTGCGTGCACCGCCAGGCCCGGAATAATCACCCCGATCGAGAATTTCCTCACCAACACGAATGTAATCGGTCGATGTGATTCCAGCACGTAACCCGCTTGCTGCCAGCATCGCCGCTGCAAGCCCGACCGAGGTTGATTTACCATTGGTGCCGGTAACGATACCCAGTGGAATTGAGCCCACTTCCTGCCAATTGATGGTATTGGGTGTAGGTAATTGATCGGCCGGCCAGACTATTGCTGTTTTACCAAAACCAACCGAGACTTCATCATCATCCCACAGGAATGGAACGTGTTGACGGGCGGCAGCTTCCTGCAAAGCCAACAAGTCCGGATCACTTTCTTTGACTACCTGTGCGGATAAAAGACTAATCGCATCGTCCAAATCCGGCAGCGGTTTATCCGACAACCAGGCCGCGGCCCTGTTCAAAGCCACTTCATTCAGCTCGCAGGCTGCATACAACACATCGATCGGTGCATTGATAACAAGGCTGGCACCACCCTCAAATACCCGCGAACAGATATTTTCAGTATTCCAGCCCATGGCGTCCATCAAGCGGGTAACTTCCTCGGACCAGGCAGAAACCACCAGGTCGACCGGTATGTCATCGATGGCGATATCCAGTATCGCGCCCGGCCAGTCCCAAAACAGGTTCGGGCCAGTCAGGCGACGGCTATCAAGCAATTCGATGTTCAATCGCTTTCTTCTTCTTCCCGCGCCAGTCGCACACCGCGCTCATCTCTGATCAGGCGCGCGCCCGGATCCAGTGAGAAGGCCTCCGGATCCTCTTCCACAAAGCTGTTAGCAGGCTTAACTTCTTCACCGTTGCCACCTGCGATATTGTCACCTTCATGATGGATCACCTGGTTCCAGCTACGGCGCACATCGTCAGCAAATATCACCACCAGATCACCTTCCTGAGCCATTTCCAGTGCGCGTGCAACAGATGCCACTTCATCAGAGATGATTTCAATGGCACTGTCTTCGATACCATTGGCCAGTAACTGATCCCGCAACATTTCCGGTACTTCATCCTCACCGCGTCCACGACGGTGATCATCGGCCCGGCAAATATAATGGTCAAAATGACCGCTGGCTTCATCGGCGATAGCCCGGATATCTTCATCACGACGATCCCCCGGTGCCGCCAACACACAAATTCGACGACCGGTAACCTCGAGCCGGTCCACCAACTGACAGATAGCGTGGATGGCAGCAGCATTGTGGCCATAATCCAGGATCACGCGGAACGCGTGCTCATCAAACACGTTCATCCGGCCCGGTGCCTGGAAGATGGTGGAGTTGAATGAGCGCAGGCCGTGGCGGATATCATCCAGCGATTTACCCAGCGAATACGCCAGAGCGGCAGCAAACATCGCATTCTGAACATTATGCGTGGCCTTGCCGTCCATGGTGGCAGGAATCTGGTGGGTCCAGACCAACTGGAAGTGGGTGCCGTTGTCATACAGGGTAATCATGTCACCGTTAATGCCCTGCTCAAGCACCATCGCCCTGCCGCCGGCGCGGATATGTTCCTTGACCAGCGTGTGGGCCGGATTCATGGTCACGTAACAAACATGCTCGGCCTGGGTGTAATCGGCCATTTTCAGACACAGGTCGTCATCCGCATTTAATACCGCGGTATCGCGAGCTACTTCGATCACGATACGTTTTAGCTCCGCCAGTTGCTCAAGCGTATCAATGCCTTTGAGCCCTAGATGGTCTGCTGAAACATTCAGGCATGCCGATACATCACAGCGACGGTAACCCAGGCCAGAACGCAGCAGACCGCCACGGGCCGTTTCCAGCACAGCGATATCAACGGTGGGGTCACGCAAAACAATACGCGCCGATGTCGGCCCGGTCATATCGCCTTTGACCGACAGACGCCCGTCGATATAGACACCATCCGTTGATGTCATGCCCACCACATGGCCGGCTGTTTTAAGAATGTGCGCCAGCATACGGGAGGTCGTGGTTTTGCCATTGGTGCCGGTAATACTGGCCACCGGAATGCGCGTTGGTGAACCGGGCGGAAACAACATGTCCATCACCTTGCCGGCCACATCACGCGGCTCACCTTCCGAGGGCGCAACATGCATTCTGAAACCGGGTGCAGCATTCACTTCCACGATCGCGCCGCCAACCTCCTTGTAGGACTCGGTAATATCGGCAGTCAGAAAATCTACGCCTCCCACGTCCAGACCCACGGCACGGATTGCACGCACGGCCATTTCACGATTATCGGGGTGTACCACATCGGTTAAATCTATGGCCGTACCGCCTGTGGACAGGTTGGCCGTATTTCGAAGATAGAAAATCTCGCCTTCAGGCAACACCGTATCGGCATCAAAACCGGCCAATGCCAGCAGTTCGAGCGCCGGGCGGTCGAGTTCGAGCCGGGTCAATACTTTTTCATGGCCAATACCACGACGCGGGTCTTCATTGATCTCATCTATCAGGGCCGTAATGGTGCTTTTGCCATCACCCCTGACGTGACCCGGGACACGTTTTGCAACCGCGACAAGCTCATTGTTGACCACCAGCATGCGGTGATCAAAACCCTCGACAAAACTTTCCACCAGTACCGCCCGGCTGGTGCCGTGTTCGCGGGCAAAGTCGAATGCAGTCTCGACCTGCTCGTCACTGGTCAGAT
>QNFS01000291.1 GCA_003646415.1 Gammaproteobacteria bacterium | reverse complement strand
GTGGATTTCGCCGATGTGGGTGAAATCGGGGTTTTCATCGACAATGAGCGCCTTGCATCCCTGCGCGACCATATGGCCGAGACAGGCTATCTTGAAGCTCATCACATGCAAGACATGTTTTCGATGATCCGTGAAAATGATCTGGTCTGGTCTTACCACGTAATGAACTACCTGATGGGCTCAAAACCTCCTGCCTTTGATTTGCTGTTCTGGAATTCGGATTCAACCCGCCTGCCTGCGGCGATGCTGTTGTGGTATCTCGAACAGGTTTATCTGCGCAATGCCTTGCGTATACCCGGCGGGCTGACCCTTAACGGCACCAAAATCGACATTACCAAGATCAAGACACCGTGTTTCGTTCTGGCGACCAAGGAAGATCACATCGCACCGTGGAAATCGATCTATCCCACTACGCAGCTTTTGGGGGGCGAGATCAAGTTTGTCCTTGGCGGTTCGGGCCATATCGCAGGTGTCATCAACCCGCCCGGGGAGCGCGAGAAGTACGGTTACTGGATTGGTGGAGAATGCCCCGAAAACCCCGATGAATGGCTGCAAAGCGCTACCCACAACAAAGGCTCGTGGTGGCCCGTCTGGGCCGAGTGGCTAGAAGCCAAGGATAGGGCCAAACAGGTTCCCTCCCGGGTTCCCGGCGACCGCAAGCTTCAGGTGATCGAGGATGCGCCCGGTTCATACGTACTGGCCCCCTGAAAACACCAATTGAAATCGCCGCAAGTTGTGCGGCAGGCAAAAAAAGGAAGAGAAAATGACGCGAACAGCACTTGTTACCGGAGGATCACGCGGGATCGGCGCAGCCATTTCGAAGGCGCTCAAGGCCGAGGGCCACAACGTTGCGGCCACCTATGCCGGCAATGACGAAGCCGCCGCAGCCTTCACCGCCGAAACTGGAATCAAAACTTACAAGTGGAACGTTGCCGACTACGATGAAAGCGTGGCGGGAATCGCCCTGGTCGAAGCCGAGATTGGCCCCATCGACATCGTCGTTGCCAACGCGGGCATCACCCGCGACGCGCCATTTCACAAAATGACCCCCGAACAATGGCATCAGGTAATCGACACCAACCTGACCGGCGTTTTCAACACTGTCCATCCGATCTGGCCTGGTATGCGCGCGCGCAAACATGGTCGTGTAATCGTCATAAGTTCGGTCAACGGCCAAAAGGGTCAGTTCGCGCAAACAAACTATGCCGCCACCAAAGCAGGTGATCTGGGTATCGTAAAGTCGCTGGCCCAAGAGGGCGCGCGTGCAGGCATTACCGCCAACGCAGTTTGCCCCGGCTATATCGCTACTGAAATGGTCATGGCGGTTCCGGAAAAAGTGCGCGAGAGCATCATCAGCATGATTCCCGCAGGCCGGCTGGGTGAACCCGAAGAAATCGCGCGGTGCGTTGCTTTCCTTGCCTCCGACGACGCGAGCTTCATCAACGGATCGACTATCTCAGCCAACGGCGCACAGTTTTTCAGTTAAATGTAATGGGGAGGCTGTAAAACGACGCCCTAACTGGCTGTCAGGAATTTCTGGTTCCCGACTGCCGTTACCCAAATCGCAGAATCAAAGGAATGAAAACATGACCAAAAATGCAACTGACGGCTTCAAAGAGTTCATTAACATGTTCGACGCGGCGAAGGTCAGCAAGATGTTCGATCCTCAGGCACTTATGGAACAGTTCGGCGTTATGCCGGGCAATCTGGATCCAAAGGAGACAATCGAGAAGGCCAAGGGAAATTTTGAGTCCATGGCCAAGGCAAACGAGGCCGCAGCCGCGTCCTATCGCGACCTGATGGAAAAGCAGATGCAGATTTTTCGCGATTTGACCTCGGAAGCCTCCGAACAGATGAAAACCGGCACCTCCCAAGATGCCACAGAGACGTATCAGCAGGCCGTCAAACGCGCACTTGAGATCATGACCGACTTGTCAGAGGCGACACAAAAGGCCAACGAACAGGCTTTTGACAATATCAAAACCGAAGTCGACAAAGCCCTCAAGGACATGAAGGGCTAGAACAGGAAAAGGTTGTATTCCGCGCCCTCTACCTGGAAATGCCAAGTGAGTGACAATGCGACATAAACTGTAGAAACCTCAAATCAAGCATACAAGGAATGCCTCAGGCCATGTCTCCAGCGAGCTTAACTCACTCTGAAATAGATCCGCGCATTGTGTTTCACCACGATGACCAGATCATGGAGGTCAGTTTTGCCAATCTGGCACTGACAAACTCGGCTGATGTCAATGCATTCTATGACAGGATTGAGGAACGCATCGTCGAGTCCGGCGAAACCTTGTGGTTCTTTCTGGTCGATTATCGCGAGTCCAGAGTCGACGAAAGTGTCTGGTTTACCTATTCGCGACGCGGCAGAGTTCTCAACAAGGCGCATTCCATGGGGTCGGTCCGGTATGACGCCTCCGACATTACGCGCAGTCAGATTGAAAAAGACGCCGGGACCGAAGCATTTGACCCAAACTTGTTCGCGGACAGGGACAGCGCTTTTGCACGGCTGCGCTCGATGCCAACTCAACGACGCGCTAAAATCGTGCACAAACCCAGTTTTAGCCGCAGTGACCTGAACTGGCGTATCGAGTTCTTGTTCCGCGATTCCATCATGGACGTTGATTTCTCGAACATGTCGTTTGAGCATTCCCGCGATGTGAATGATGTCTATGATTTCATCGAGCAGCAAATCGGCGGCACCGGTCAAAAATGGTATTTTCTGATCAACTATGAAGGCACGCGTATCCAGTCCGCGGCCTGGGTTCAGTACGCAAAGCGCGGCAAGGGGCTGAACATGGAATGGTCGCTGGGCTCAGTACGCTATGCGCCTGGCTCTGAGACCACTACCGACATTCGAATGCGTGCAGAAAGTCAGGAGTTTCGTCCCAACATCCGCAATACGCGGGCCGAAGCACTTGAGCGGATTGACGAGATGAAGGCAGAGGCGCATTCCGAAAACCACTGAGTTGCAGGTCTTTCGACTTGGGTTCTTGATAACCGCCGCAGGTTGGAGACCCGTGGATGCAACGCGTCCCACCTGCCTGAATGTAACCTCGTGCGAGGGGTGGAAAGACCGCTATCTGCAAGACCCGGCCGAAGTGGATGTGTGCCGCGTGCGGTATGCGGAACGCGGGC
>QNFS01000290.1 GCA_003646415.1 Gammaproteobacteria bacterium | reverse complement strand
TGTGTGGCAACCTGTCCGACCCACATGGCAATCCCGCAGTACATCGCAGCCGTTCGTGAAGGAAATTACGAAGAAGGCCTGCGCCTGCTGTACGACAGCAACCCGTTTTCCCAGGTTTGTGGCCGGATATGCACCCACAAGTGCGAGACCGCCTGTGCGGCACGTCATGAAGGTGACCCGATTGCAATCCGCTGGTTGAAACGACATATCACCGACACGGTTCCGATCGAAAAATACGCTGAGATTATCGGGCCACCAGATGCCGCCACCGGCCGGAAGGTTGCCGTGATAGGTGCTGGTCCTGCCGGTCTGACAGCGGCCTACGACCTGGCCCGTAAAGGCCATGAAGTAGTCGTCTACGAGGCCCAGGCGCACCCCGGCGGCATGATCCGCTATGGTATCCCCGAATACCGCCTGCCATATGATGTGATCGACAGCGAAGTTGCGGTTATCGAGGCGCAGGGCGTGAAAATCAATTACAACTGCCGCGTGGGTGTCGATATCACCATGGAACAGTTGCACAATGATTACGATGCCGTAATGCTGACAATCGGACTGCACCTCGGACGCTCCACCCGCATACCGGGTACGGATCACAAGATGGTGACCAAGGCCGTTGACCTGTTACGTGATATCACTGCCGGCGTAGAGGTTGAAGTGCCTCGCCGGGTAGTTGTTATCGGCGGTGGTAACGTGGCCATGGACATCGCGCGCAGCATGGCGCGTCTGCAGAAGCAGAAGTACGGTGAAGTCGGCATGACGGTCACTGCACTCGAGGACTTCGATCACTTCCTGGCCGACGCCGAGGAAGTGAAGGAATCGTTTGAAGAGGGGATCGAAATCCTCGACGCACGCGGTCCAAGAGAAATGATCATCAACGAGGATGGCGAACTGACGGCTCTGAAGACCTGGCGGGTAATCTCCATTTTTGATGAAGAAGGTCGTTTTGCCCCGAGTTATGATGAGAATGACGAGATTGACCACGCCGGTGACATGGTGATCGAGGCCATTGGCCAGATGTCAGATGTCAGCCTGCTGGGTGATGAACTGACCGAGAAGCTGGAATGGAACCGTGGTCGCATCCAGGTGGATGAAGCCGGACGCACTTCCGAGCCCTGGTTGTGGTCAGGTGGCGACTGCGTTAAAGGTCCGGATGTGGTGCATGCCGTGGCTGATGGTCACAAGGCGGCAGCCAGTATTGGTAGCTATATCAACGCCAGGGAGAAAAAATCATGACAGTGGAAAGTAAAACCGGGTATAAGCGATTAAAGCCGAAGAAAACCCTCGGCGAAATACTCGACGTTGCGATTGAGTTCGAACAGACTGCCCGTGATTTTTACGCCGCACTGGTACCGAAAGTCAGCAAGCAACTCCGTTATTTGGTGGAGGAACTTGCAGAGGAAGAACAGCGTCACTTTGATCTTTTCAGTGAGGTCCGTGCGCGTCCCGATCTCGAATCCCGGATTGGCGAAATGGTGGAAACCCCGGCCAGTGATGCCCGTTTCACGGACTGTGTCCATCTACCCGAGTTGGGTGACGAACCGGATGACCAGGCAGTTCTGCAGTATGCGCTGGGTCGCGAACAGGCAGCCATCGAGCAGTACAGTGCATTGGCTAAAACCACACCTGCCGGTCCGATCAGGGATTTGTTTATCTTCCTGGCTGACGAGGAGACCCAGCACAAGAACGAACTGGAAAAAATCTACTACGAAGTTGTCCATAGCGGCGGCGTCTGAAACAGTTACCCGGGCGGAGCCGTCTTTGCAGGTTGCCCCGCCCGAATGAACTCATGCCTGATACATGGTTTAATGTTTCCTTGTTCTTATGAAAAAGGAGACAGCGGGTTTTGACCACTGATCAATCCATTTTATTTGCACTGCTGTTCTTCGTCTTTGTATTTCTGATCTGGGGCCGCTGGCGCTATGACCTGGTCGCGTTCATGGCGCTGCTTGCCGGGCTGGTGTCCGGTGTAGTGCCTTCAGGTCTTGCGTTTTCAGGCTTTGGCCATCCGGCTACCGCCATTATTGCCCTGGTTCTGATTATCAGCCGCGGTTTATCCAACTCCGGTGCCATCGAGTTGTTGGCAAGATATGTCATTTCGGGTACCCGCAAGTTGGGGGCGCATATCAGCGTGATGTCGGTGCTGGCCGCTGGATTATCGGCGATCATGAATAACGTTGCTGCGCTGGCATTGTTAATGCCGGTTGATATACAGGCGGCGAAAAAGGCTAAAAGAAGCCCGGCCTTATCGTTGATGCCCTTATCGTTTGCCTCAATCCTCGGCGGGATGATCACCTTGATCGGAACACCACCCAATATCATTATCGCGGAATTTCGCAACGATGCTTTGGGTGCGCCGTTCCGGATGTTTGATTTTGCGCCGGTTGGCATAGCCTGTGCCGCGGTCGGGGTGGCTTACGTGGCCCTGATAGGTTGGCGCTTATTACCATCCCAACGTGGCAAAGAAGATTCGGGCAAGGAATTGTTCGATCTGGCGGACTATATTGCGGAATTAAAGGTGCCTGAAGGTGCAACGGTTATCGGTAAGCGGGTCAGGGAACTGGATGATCTTGCAGCTGACAGCGACGTTGATATTATCGGGCTTATCCGCAAGGGCAGGCGTATGCCCGGTCTTGCAAGGGTCGTCGAGGTTATGGCAGGTGATATCCTGGTGGTGGAAGCACACCCCGATAGTATCGAGGAAGCCCTGGGTGGTATGGGCCTTGAATATGTAGGTGCAGGCAAAGACCTGTTGAAAGATGAGGACCTGGAATTGCAGGAAGTAGTGGTTCCAGAAAACTCCAGGTTGGCTGGCCGCTCGGTCCAGTCACTGCGGCTTTTATATCGCTACCGTGTTGCACTGGTGGGTGTATCCCGCGAGGGCAAGCGCTTCAGGGAGCATGTCCGCAAGCTCACTATCCATCCCGGCGATGTTCTGCTGTTATTGGGTGCGGGTGAAAGGCTGGGCGATGTTGTTACGCGTCTGGGTTTGTTGCCACTCGCCGATCGTGGTTCGAGGGTGATCCAGCGCAAAAAGGCATGGATGGCTGTCGGTATATTTGCGGCCGCCATCGTGACTGCCAGCGCGGGAGTTATTTATCTGCCCATCGCACTCGGTTGTGTTGCAGCGGCGTATGTGCTGCTT
>QNFS01000289.1 GCA_003646415.1 Gammaproteobacteria bacterium | reverse complement strand
GTCATTAACTCCATTGGCTTGTTAGGCGTAGGAGTGCCAGTCAATAAGAAAACGTTGTTACCGTTATTCATTTCGCTGATATAGCGAGTCTTAAATCTAAAATCGTATGACCTAGCGCTTCCCAGCTTGACAGCTATAGGGTCGCCCGTCTTGATTGGTGCGCCTTTAGCATCTTTTGGCCATACCTCATTTATGGCTACGGGAGCGCCAATACCACCTTTGGTATCACGGGATTGCATCCCGATATTCTTATAATACTGAACCTCATCCGCAATAATCGCATCGAAGCCCAGTTTCTCCATGTCAAAGCCAGCCTGGGCAGCATCTTTGTATGCGGCAATAACCGTCTCCCTGAGCATTGCGTTTTTAGCTAACCTTCTTTCTCTAGCTTTAAGCTGAGACTTTGTTAATTTACTACTATCAGCCTCTTCCATATCCGACATTTCTTTTATAAGCTCGTCTATGTAGCCATTTAGCTTTTTGGTTGGCACTGTTATTTTCTGCGCCATGTTCGTGCTAATGAACGTGTAATCGTACCTGTTGTTCGTCAGGGAATGAATCATAGCTTCTTTGTCGCCAGCATCCATGTCGGCCCAGTCTTTTATCTTCCCCTTGTTTACGCCCTTCTGAAAGCGTGGGAATTCAAAGATCTTTGCATTAGGGTATAGCTCCCTAACGGTTTCTTGCCACTGAGGGATAGTATTGGCCGGAACAATAAACAACGGTTTCTTAATAACGCCTTTATCTATTAGTTGCTGAGTAACAATCACAGCGGTTGGTGTCTTCCCTAATCCTGGTGCAAAGGCAAGCACACCGCGCTTATTGTAGATAGCCCTCTCCGCGCCCTCCTGTTGGTGCTGCATGAGTTTAAATTCCTTCCCTCTGAAGGTTTTAGGCACGTTCTTTAGTGAGCTACCGTCAAAAACAGGCGGTGAAAAGAAATTCCTAGCCCGATTGTATGCCTCAACAACTTCTTCCTCTTGCCCAGAATCTATAAGGTACTGCTTCACCATAGGTAAAACGTCATCAGCTAATTTGCGCTGGGCGTTCTTGATTTTTTCCGCGTATTCTTCCGTTGAATCGTCTTTATGCTTGGCCGCTAACGGAGCACCATTAAGATATTTATTGTAAAGACTAAATAGGTCGCTATCTTCAAACACGTTAGTACCAAACTCACGAGCTCCGTCGTAATTCGTTCTTTCGCCCAGCGTGGTTGCCGCCATGTCTGGAAGCCACGACTCATTACCTTTAATGCTTATCTGCTTAATTCCAAACCGTTCAGGTAGCACTTTATTTAAACCAGCAATTTGCCTGTCTCTTTGGTCTGCTGGTTTAACATTCTTTGCCGCATCTAATTTTTTATAGATGTTTCCGGCATAGTAAAGACGGCTATTTTGTAGTTTAGTCGGGCTTATTCTTGAGTATGCGCCTCCATCAAGAAGAACTTGAACCTCCTCCTTGCTGATTACGTCGCTGTTTGACGGAACCATAATTCCATCAGCGTCTTCAAGTGATTCAGCTCTTTCGGATAGCGACGAATTAGCATCAACCTCTATTTTTCCGCTATCTACAAAGCGCACCTCGTCGGTAAAAATCTCACTCGGAGTAAAGTCTTCCCCGAATAAGGCGCTTAATTCTTTCACTCTTGGTAGGGCGTGGTTTTTTCTGGCCCACATTTGTAAAGCACGATCATTAGATGGATGCGTGTTGTACTTTTCCTTGTACTTTGTGATTAGGCTGGCATTTAGTGACTGCTCTATTTCGGTAAGAGCGGAAACCTTGCCCTGCTCTGCGCCAGTGAGCGCCTTACCAAACAGCCCTGATCCTTCCTGTTCCGTGTAGGTGATCTTCTCGTCATACAAAACACCGTTATCGTAAAAAGGCTGTGTCCTGTTGGATATTTTTAGACCGTTGGCTTTAGCATAAGCAATGGATTCGGTGATTGTTGGAAATGTATTTTGCTCCTCGGCATCCTTAGCCGCCTGCTTTTTATATTCCTGTGGCTTTATTACCATTTCAGAATAGCGCGGCTCGCCAGTCACGATTAAACCGACTCTGCCCATTGATGTTTTGTTTGCGCCAACAGATAAATCACCCAATATGCTTGTTGGGTTTTCTATGAAGTATTTATTTATCCTGTGCCCGTCTTTCTGGCCTGTGGAAACAAATGACTGATTTTTGTCATCCTGTTTACTCTCAACCCCTTTAGGTCGCTTTTGCAGGAATATGACATCAATCATAACCTCTGTGCTTGCATTAGCCTTCTGTGATCCCATAGGTAGCCTGTAGGCCCCTATCACGTCCATATCTTCTACAAGCCTAGCTCTAAGCCTACTAGCCTCACCTACTCCATCCATTGTGCCGGTAGAAGTCATAAACGCCATGACTCCACCGTCCTTTAGCTTGTCTATTGACTGGGAAAAAAAGAAGTTATGGATTGCTTTGAAGGCGGGTTTTATTGTGCTTGCGTGCTTTCTGGGTAGCGCAGCGAAAGAAGCGAACGGGACATTGGATATAATTAAATCGTAATTTTTACCTTTGAATGTCTCGTAAGACTCGTTCGATACTTTGGCTTCAGGATAGAGCCGCTTTACAATTTCTGTATTGTTTTTATCAATATCAACAGCCGTCCACTCCAGACCGGGCATCATGCCGATAAAGTTACCGCTACCTACCGACGGCTCTAGCGCCTTCTTGAAAATGAGGCCAGAATCAGCGAGCGCATCGTACATCGCTGCAATGGTTTCGTAATTCGTATAATGCTGATTGAATATCGCATCGCCTTTGTCCAGCGAGTCTTCAAGGTTCAATCCTCCTGCGCCAGTGTATTGGCGTAAAACCTCTTTATCCGCCTCTGTTACCTCATCTGCGGGCTTATCAAGTATCGCTTCCGCCAGGTTATTAGCATCGCGCCTCTTGGCTGGAGTAAGCGCAATTGGTGGCTTTTCTCTAAGGTCGTAGTTTACGCTTCGTGCATTTGCCCCAGCATTATTAACCCCATTGTTCGCTGATACAATTCCGTCGATACCAGTATTCCGTTCGTCAGGTCGTTTACTCTCGACATCGGCATCGTGTCCGGCCAATTTTGTATCTTCGGATAGCCCATTTCCTTGCCCTTCAGCATGAATAGCTTTTGCATCATTTCGCTGTCTATCTTGTAATCC
>QNFS01000288.1 GCA_003646415.1 Gammaproteobacteria bacterium | reverse complement strand
GATCTGTCGCTGTCTGGCGAGTGGCTGACGCCGCGAAGGGCTGGTGAGGTCCGATTGGCGAATCTCGTAGTACTGGGCGACCGACGACACAATGCCGTCAGCAGTCAGGGGTGCTGAGGACTGGAGGTGGACGACATCGCGCAACACATTGGACGCCAGTTGGAGAGTGACCCTTTCATGGGTGAGTGTGGCAAAGGCGGTGACCCTGGTGAGTGCGCCCTCGAGTTCGCGAATGTTGTCAGAGATATTCGTTGCTATGAACTCGAGGACATCCCCTGGAACCGGAACCGTCGCAGTTGCGGCGTTCTTACGCAGGATGGCGAGGCGTGTCTCTACATCGGGGCTTTGGATATCGGTCGTCAACCCCCATTCGAACCGACTACGAAGGCGGTCTTCGATTGTTCTGAGGTCCCGCGGACGCCTGTCTGACGAGATGACAAGTTGGTTACCGGCTTCGTAGAGAGAGTTGAATGTGTGGAAGAACTCCTCCAGGACCTGTTCCTTCCCCTCGAAGAACTGGATGTCGTCGATGAGGAGGAGGTTCACTTTGCGGTACCGGTTCTTGAAGTCGCCCATCCGTTTGCGCCGGATCGAGTTGATGAATTCGTTGAAGAACGACTCGGATGACACGTATCTCACTGACGTCTCTGGGTCGAGTTCAAGACGATGCTGGCCAACAGCGTGGAGAAGGTGTGTCTTGCCGAGGCCAGACCCTGCGTAGATGAACAAGGGGTTGTAATGGCGTCCTGGTTGTTCTGCGACGGCCTGGGCTGCTGCGTGTGCGAAACGATTGGATTGTCCGACCACGAAGTTTTCAAAGGAGTAACGGGCAACAAGGTTCGTGGTGGCTGGCGTGCGCGCCGGGGACGGATGAGTAACAGAAGTATCGAAAGCCTCTTGGACCCCGGTCGGTTCCTCCACTGGTTCGAGGATCACGGCCGAGGCAGAGACAACGATCTTGACTGTGTGAGGTTCAGCCCACACCGATGAGGCGATCTCGCCGATCTGGTGTGTGTAGTTGTCCGTTACCCACGTGGCGTTGAAGCGGTTCGGCGCTTCAAGCGTCAGTGTTCCCTCATCGAGTGATACTGCCAGTGGTTTGATCCAGGTCTCCCACTTTGCAACACCGATGACATCTCTCAGGCGCCGGTGGAAAAGCTCTATCTGTGCATCCACCGCACCGTGAGGCATCTGTGCGACTCCCACGTCATGTACTCCCATCAGGTTCGCGCCCAGCCTTAAAAACTATCCACATACCTATCCACAGGATGTGGAGAAGGTATCACCCGACCACGGCATCTTCCGCAGTCTCAGCACGCTCCAGGGGGGAAATGCGGAGATCCGCCGCTGGAACATTTGCGAGCATAGAGGGGGGTCTCTCTCCACAGCAAGAACGCCAAAAGTGCTCGTATCCAGCAGGGTCCGTGTTTTGGCGGAGACCCGGAAACCCTTGGTGCGTAAGGGATTGCGGGAATCGCAGGGTACCGTTTTGACGCCGACCTCTCGGCACATTCACGAGATTCAGTGCTGTTGTGTATTTCGCGACCCCGTTGTACTTTTCGCGGGGCACCCTTGTTGTGTCAGTTTGGCGGTCTGATCCCTAGAATGTACCCGTTCCGTGACTCCACGGAAGTACCGCGACTTCCCCAACTAGGGACTACCTCACTATGAAGCGTACATATCAACCAAATACTCGCCGCCGCAAACGCAAGCACGGCTTTCGTGGCCGCATGCGTAACCGTTCGGGCAGGGCGCTCATCAAGCGTCGCCGTGCCAAAGGCCGCCACGAACTCTCCGCTTAGCGTTCGGTGTATCTCTCGCTAGCGTCTGGATCCGGATTCTCGAAGGTGTACCGCACCGGTTCGAGGAGCCACAAGGGTGGGATCACTGTGATCCAGACCCCCAGAGAGACATCACCAACCGAGGTGGGGTTCGTTGCAGGGAAGAAGGTCGGCAATGCAGTGGCACGAAACCGGGCCAAACGGAGACTCCGAGAAGCAACTCGGCGTGTCGTTCTCGCGCCCGGAACCACGTATGTCGTTATCGCTGACAGGGGCGTTGTGGACGCTCCGTTTCCATCGATCGTTGGTTGGCTCGAGAACGCCATTCGTGACGGCGCTGTGAGGAAACGCGATGAGTAACGAAGTGACGAAAACCCAGAATCCGGCAGCGAGTGCAGCGCTCGGCCTGGTCCGCACTTACCAGAAACTGGTATCACCTCTCCTTGGAAACAACTGCCGGTATTACCCGACATGCTCGCACTACACATACGAGGCGATCGAGATCCATGGAGCGGCCAGGGGCTCATGGCTAGGGATCAAACGCATAGGCAGATGTCATCCATTCCATGACGGTGGAGTCGACCCGGTTCCCGACTCCCCTGACAGCCAAACACACACAATGAAAGGGAGTTCCTCGTGAATCCGTGGACGCTGCTTCTCAACGCACTGGGAAGCCTACTTTCGTTCTTCTACGACTTAATCCCAGAATATGGAATAGCCATCATCCTGCTGACGCTGACCGTCAGCCTTCTCCTGTTCCCTCTCACGCTGAAGCAGACGAAGTCGATGAGGGCGATGCAGGAGATCCAACCAGAGGTGAAGAAACTCCAAAAGGAGTACAAGGGAGAGAAGGAGGAGCTCAATAAGCACCTCATGGCCCTCTACCAGGAGCGCGGTGTGAACCCAGCTGCCGGGTGTCTTCCTCTCGTCGTACAGATGCCGATTTGGTTTGCTTTGTACCGTGTTCTCTGGCGGGGTGCTGGGATTCCGGAGGGTTCAGCGCTGAACGAGGTCATCGAGACAGCGAACAAAGCTCTCTACACGGTTGGCGACAACGGCGAGTTGACCACAACGCTCCAAGCGGGAGTCGACATCACTTCGAGCCAGTTCGACCACGTCACCTTCCTGGGTATGAACCTCATGGTTCGACCATCCCAGGCCGTTGATTTCGGGAACATCGTTGGCTCGTTGCCCTACCTCATACTCATACTCATCATCATCGTGGCAGGTTTCTACCAGCAGGTGCAGACTACGAAGAAGCGTAAGGACGCTCCAGAGAACGATACGCAGAAGAACTCGCAGATGGCAGGAATGCAGAATGCGATGAAGATCATGCCCGTGGTGTTCGGATTCATCTCGTGGAACTTCGTTGCCGGACTCGGGCTGTACTTCG
>QNFS01000287.1 GCA_003646415.1 Gammaproteobacteria bacterium | reverse complement strand
TGGCCTCGTAGTCCAGGTCGCCATCGGCTTGTTCAAACGCCCGGTCCAGCGCCAGTTCCAGCACCTCGAAGGTCTGGTCTATCAAGTCATTGAATTCTGATTCCGTCATCACAGGGTGATCACCAGCAAAGTGTGCAACAACAATGATAAGGGCTGCTCGCGCCGCTTACTAGCGTACTTCACCTGGCGAACGGTATAATCTCTGCCTTTATCATTCGGACTCGACCCATGCATTATATATTTGCCGCACTGGCACTGACTGCCACTCTCCCCCTGCTGGGTGGATGTGGGCAGATGGGACCACTGTACATGCCGAAGGAAGAGGCGCCGCAGAGTAAACCCGCGGAGCAGGTGGACAGTAAACAGCAAGAACAAACCGAAGAGTCCTAGAAACGAGATCGACCCATGGAAAATTTCCCCTACCGGGACGGCAGCCTGTATGCCGAGAACGTGCCTGTGAGCGACATAGCAGCGGCCCACGGCACGCCCTGTTACATCTATTCCCGTGCGGCGCTGGAATCGGCATTTGGTGAGTATCAGCACGCCCTGGATGGTTGTGAGCACCTGATCTGTTATGCGGTGAAGGCCAACTCCAACCTGGCGGTGCTCAATGTACTGGCCAGGCTGGGCGCGGGCTTTGATATCGTGTCCGGCGGTGAGTTGGAGCGTGTGATAGCGGCCGGCGGCGATCCGACCAAAATAGTGTTTTCCGGTGTCGGCAAAAAATCCGAAGAAATGGTCCGGGCCCTGGAACTGGGCATTTACTGTTTCAACCTGGAGTCCGCCGCGGAACTGGAGGTGCTGAACGGGGTCGCGGGGGAACTGGGCCTGGTGGCGCCCATTTCGGTACGGGTCAACCCGGATGTAGACGCGAAGACCCACCCTTATATTTCCACCGGTCTGCGCGAAAACAAGTTTGGCGTTGCCACGGCTGAAGCCCTGCAGGTATACCAGCGTGCTGCCCGGTTAAGTCACGTTCAAGTCATGGGCATGGACTGTCATATAGGCTCACAACTGACCGAAATCACTCCGTTTGTCGACGCTCTGCACCGCCTGCTGGCTCTGGTAGATACACTGGCCGAACTCGGTATCGCTATCAGGCACCTGGACCTGGGCGGCGGCCTGGGCGTGCGCTACCGGGACGAGCAGCCACCGTCCATCGCCGAATACATCCAGGCGGTACGGCATGAACTGGACGGGCGCGATATCCAGCTGCTATTTGAGCCGGGCCGCTCGATTGCGGCAAATGCCGGAGTGCTGGTAACGCAGGTGGAATACCTGAAGCCCACCCCCGAGCACAATTTCGCACTGGTGGATGCCGCCATGAACGACATGATCCGCCCTGCACTGTATCAGGCATGGCTGGATATCCAGCCGGTGCGGCACAATAACGACGGTAAAGCGGCCCACTGGGATGTGGTGGGACCAGTGTGTGAAACCGGTGACTTTCTGGGCAAGGACCGGGAACTGACCCTGGCCCAGGGCGACCTGCTGGCAATTTTCGGCGCAGGCGCCTACGGTTTTACCATGAGTTCCAATTACAACAGTCGCGGCCGCGCCCCTGAAATCATGGTCGATGGCGATAGTGTACATCTGATACGGGAACGGGAGACGATAGCTGATATGATGCGCTCAGAGTGCTGCCTGCCATGATGGACTGTCATCAATAAAAGGGGCAGGCTACCCATCGGCCGACAAGAGAAGATGCAACTCAAATTCACCAAAATGCACGGCGCAGGCAACGACTTTGTCATTATTGACCTGATCAGCCAGCGCTACAAGCTTCACCCCCGGGACGTGCGCAAGCTTGCGGACCGGCACTTTGGCGTGGGTTGCGACCAGGTACTGGTGGTCGAGGCGCCGCAAAACCCCAACGTCGACTTTCGCTACCGTATCTACAACGCCGATGGCGCCGAGGTTGAGCAGTGCGGCAATGGCGCTCGCTGTTTTGCCCGTTTCGTGCGTGAAAAGAAGCTGACCGGCAAGCGCGTTATTACGGTGGAAACCACCGCTGGTGTCATCGAACTGCGAGTGCGCAACCGGCAGGACGTGGAAGTGGATATGGGCACTCCGGTCTTTGAGCCACAGGAAATCCCGTTTGTCGCAGATAGCCGCGCCGACAGCTACCCATTGCAGGTGGATGGCGCACAAATAGAGATCGGGGCCGTATCGATGGGCAACCCCCACGCCGTGCTGCGTGTCGATAACGCGGACGCAGCCGATGTGCAGCACCTGGGGCCCCTGATCGAATCGCACCCGGACTTTCCGCAGCGGGTTAATGTGCTCTTCATGCAGGTCGTTTCACCCACGCAGATAAAGCTGCGGGTGTTTGAGCGCGGTGTGGGTGAAACCCTCGCCTGCGGCACCGGTGCCTGTGCGGCCGTGGTTTACGGTTTATCACGAGGCTGGTTGCGTGATTCCGTGACAGTTGAGCTGCCGGGAGGTAAGCTTTCCATATCATGGGCAGGCATTGGCCAATCAGTGATCATGACCGGGCCCACCGCGGTGGTGTTTGAAGGGACGATAAAAATCTAAAGCCTCGACAGAGGGGGAAGCAATAACAATGTCAGCCAGTAATGAACAAGCCGGTGCATCACAGGCCGCGGGCGGTGAGCTCAACAATGAATTAGTGCGTGAATACCTGAAGAATCACGACGACTTCCTGCAGCGCAATCCGGACATGATGGACTATCTGCATATTTCCCATGCCTCCGGCAGCGCCGTGTCCCTGGTGGAGAAACAGGTCAGTGTACTGCGCGAGCGCAACGTCGACATGCGCCACCGACTCAACGCCCTCACCGGCAACGCACGTGACAATGACAAGCTGTATGAACAGACACGCGCCCTGGTACTGAAGTTACTGGAGGCCGACTCGATCGACGCCCTGTACCGCACCTTCATGGATTCCATGGCCAATGACTTCGAAGTGGAGCACGCCAGCATGATCCTGTACGGCGACGACGACAGCAACAGCCCCGGGGGTTGCCGCATGGACACCCGCGAGAGTGCGAAAAACGAGATCGGCGCCCTGTTCAGGGGGCACAAGGCGGTTTGTGGCACCCTGCGCAAAGAGGAGCTCAACTACCTGTTCCCCGACGCCGGCGAAGTCGGCTCCGCCGCACTCATGCCCTTGTTAAATGGCGAACAACTGGGCCTGATAGCCGTGGGCAGTTCAGAC
>QNFS01000286.1 GCA_003646415.1 Gammaproteobacteria bacterium | reverse complement strand
GATTTGATAATGTCTTCTACATCCATCATAAAGTCATAACTAGCAGTATCTCCAGCAACAAGGTCAGCAATACCAGTTCTATCGTTAGGTCTGATTACGTGAGTATTTACTTCACTTCTCAAGAAACCTTGTGCCGCATCAAACAACCATTGGTCACGTTTAACTACATTCCAATCAGCTAGTAATGCTCTTGACTGAGTATGCATACCTGAGTTCAGGTTACCTATGTTAGTGTCATCAAACTCATCTCCATTGTCTAGCCCGTGTCTTACACGTTGAACTCTGATCTTATCAGAAAAGATTTTCTTCTGCTCTTCATTACCACGAAGACGCTCTTTGTTCTCTACACCTGCACCAGTTGCTTTACCATTAAATGAGAATTCAACTTCGTGACCATCATTTTTAGATACATCAGTAGTTACAAAAACTACAGAGTCTTTAGTGTTACCTTTTAGTCCATCCCACTGTGATTGTGGTGATTTCTCTAATAGCCCTTCGTGGAGCCATTTCTTCCGCTCTAGTGTGGAACCTGCGTTCAATACACTTGTTTGGCTTGTTGCTTTTGCCATCTATTGTCCTTTCTTAGTCACGATTTCAATCGTGAGCTAGTAAATTGTATCACTACCATAGGCTTGAGGTGATGTATCAGCCGTATTACCAGCTCCACCAACCGCACCTATATCAGTAACATTAGTTATCCGCTCGTTCTCTACTACTTTAGGTGCCTTTAAATATTCAGCCACCTCGTAAAGCCAAGCTCCGAATTCCATACCCTCATTGAGTTTGTTCTGAATACGCGGAGGTACATCATTCTTGATAATGTCCTCTGTCAGATTGAGTCCTGAGTTAGCTGTAAAGTCAACCAGTATCTTCTGTCTGCGTACCATCTCCTGCTCACGGAATGTTTGCTCAGCAGTTTTCTGTGCTGTAGCTAGAGTTTCATTAACTCGTGTCTGTGAAGCAGCCTGTGCTTCTGTATCGAGTCTCTGTTTCTCCGCATACCATCTATCTGGGTCTTCATACTTCAGAATTTCAAGTCTTTCAGCATCCTCAGCGGAAATCTGTGTTGTGCCTACTTGGGATAGTAGAGCATCCTTCTCTGCTTGTAGGGTTGCTATAGCTTGTTGTCCTTTAGTAAATGCAGCCTGTGTGTCCCTACGCTGTTTCTCTAAACCTACAAATTCCTTAAGCTCTTGAGGAATGTCGGTTGGTAGAATAACTTTGCCGGTCTCATCTAGCTGTGCACCTCTTAGTATCTCATTCGCCCTTTGGCCAAGGGTTGGATTGTGATTACCAGCTGTGACTTGTGACTCAGTCGACTGGGGTTCGTTGTGTGATAGTCCCATAATGACTCCTTATATTTTTATATTTCTATATTATATATTATATACTATGTATTCTTAAATATAGCTTAATTATCTATTAATCTGGTTTTAATATATATTATGCTATCATTATATATATATATAAAGGAAAACTATGACAAAAGAAGAATTACGGATAACTGTGGAAGCAGAACTGACTCTTGGAAAAGCCGCAAAAGATGTTGCAGAACAACATAACCTACCATATGTTACTGTTGCTGGGTGGAGAAAGAAACTAGCAGAAAGAAATAGGGAAGCTAACGCCTCGGATGTTGTGAATGTAGACCCTGAAGTACTTCATATGGTAGCTAATAGACTAAAGGATGAAGCACCACCTAGTGTGGCTAAACAGATAGACGCGGTTGTTGACGGAGCTACTGGTATGAAGTCACTAGAACCGAAGTTCCAAGCCGTCGTACTCAACCTACTGATTAGAGCCGAAGAACTCAGTAAGGACAGTGAGCTAACTATACGAGACTGGAAAATGCTAGGTGAGGGTATCAGTGCACTATATACCGGTATATTCAACAAATCAGGAGTTAGTGTTAATGTTCAAAACAATACACAGGTAAGTAGTGAGAAAATGTCTCTGTTCAAGTCGAGTATGTCCAAATGATACTAACTAAACTACAGTATGATACTATCTATTTCGGCATAGACGGCGTCCCTGACTATTCACTGTTCGGCAACCAACCCAGTAGTGATGAAGACTTCCTAATGAATTACGTTACCAGTAAGTTGTGGAGAATGAACAACCTATACACTATCATAAACAAAGCAGGTAAACGGATCCCATTCGTAATGAACTACGCACAGCACGTAGTGTTCTCAGAACATATGCGACATCCACGACTCATTATCCTAAAAAGCCGACAACGCGGTATCAGCACTCATTACCTCATAGACTTCTACGATGACGCAATGTTCGGCGATAACCTAACAATAGGAATGCAATCGTATGGATTGGAAGAATCGGCCGCCCTACTGAAACGACTAGACGTCGCATGGGACAATTTCTCCGATGGCATAAAAGAGTTTCTGGGGCTACAGATATCCAAGAGTAACACAAAGGCCCTGGGGCTGAGTAATGGCTCGATAATAAAAATACAGACGTCGTTTAGAGGTGAAACACTACAGCGATTACACGTATCGGAACTGGGGAAAATAGCGAACAAAAATCCACAAAAAGCGGTTGAACTACGGGCTGGAACACTACAAGCCCTCGCTATGGGTAACCGAGCCGCGATAGAGAGTACAGCTGAAGGTATGCATAATGCGTTCTACACTATGTGGTATGATGCGGTCGGACATATAGGGTTACGCTCCCTAAAGGACTTTAAACCCGTATTCCTGTCATGGGTTGACGACCCTGATTGTATTGTTACAATTCCGCAAACAATCACAACAGAAGACAGGGCTTACTTTACTACTGTAGAGCAGTGGTTGAATAGTGACTCCGTATCGTTCATAAACCTCAATGCGGTTACGTGTACTGAGGGTGTATATTCACTGTCTGACCAACAGAAGTGGTGGGTAGTTGCCCAGAGGCGTGAACTCGGAGAACTATTTAACCAAGAGTACCCATACAGCCCAGAAGCTGCGTTCGCATCGGTAAGAGACGGCACCTATTACGCGAGACTATGGTCTGAACGGGGAACAGTGGTGGAGAGTGAACTATACGATACAGCGTTGGGAGTGTTTACGTCGTGGGATCTTGGAATGAATGACACAATGGAGATTGGGTTCTGGCAGGTATGGTCTGATAGTGTGAGGCTGGTTGATTATTATTATAACTCTGGGGAAGGGTTGGAACAT
>QNFS01000285.1 GCA_003646415.1 Gammaproteobacteria bacterium | reverse complement strand
GTCTGAAATCACGTTACCGGTGGGCATATCCGATTTGTCTATCTCGGCTTTGCCTTTTTTGCGCAGGTAATAACCGAAGAATTTCAAATAGGCCAGGCCGGTCATCATGCCGTATACCGGGGGCAGGTGCAGGAAGTTGTGAAAGCTTACCGCGGTGATAATGGTCAGCAGGAAAAGACCAACAATGACCAGGCCACCGGTTTTCATCCGGATCAGTTCATGCTCCGTTTTTTCGGGGCGCCCCGCAGGAAGGGCAAACTGCATGATCAACGCCGGAATGACGAAGTTGACCACCGCCGGGAGGAACAACTTGAAGAAAGCCGCGAAGTCGAGAATCCCCTTTTGCCACACCATCAGCGTGGTGATATCGCCAAAGGGACTGAACGCACCACCGGCATTGGCACCGACAACAATGTTGACACAGGCGATAGCGACAAATTTGGGCTGGCCTTCACCCACCGCCAGAATCACCGCGCACATGATCAGGGCCGTGGTGAGATTATCGGCAATCGGCGAGATGAAGAAAGCCAGAATACCCGTGAGCCAGAACAGCGCTCTATAGCTGAAGCCCTTGAGTACCAGCCAGTCGCGCAGGGAGTCGAAAACGCCACGCTCCAGCATGGCGTTGATGTAGGTCATGGCCACCAACAGAAAGAAGAACAGCTCGGCGTACTCTAGAAAATTGTGGCGAATGGCCATTTCGGCCGAGTGGTTGTCACCTGCACTGCCGTAAGCAAAGGCGATTAACACCCAGATCAGGCCCGCCGCCAGCAGTACCGGTTTGGATTTTCGCAGGTGCAACTGCTCTTCGAGAATCACCAGCACATAAGCCGCAGTGAAAATGGCAATAGCCAGATAACCGACCCAGTTATGCGTTAATTGCAGATGAGGCTGCTCCCCACTTGAAGCAAGCGCCATGCTTGAGCAGAACAACGCGAGTACGGGAATAAGGTATTTCATCATTTTGGCCACGTTGGTTTAGTTTGAATGCATCCTGCTTTGCTTAAGCAATTTCAGGCAGGTAGTTGCTTTCGGGCGTTTTATATCTTGCACAGGCGTGGGGTTTTGCCTGAGCAAGGCATAACAATCCAGGAAGCAGCGGAATGTATCCACTATCGCCTTAAGTTCGCATTAAATAAGTGCCGGTCATTACCCTGCTTGATATTCCAGCCCCCTATAGCAAGGAGGCCAACCAGGGTGCCGAAAGTCAGGGCGCAATAGTACCTTATTTCCGAGGTGGCAGCGATCTGCAAAAATACAGGTTTTTCATGTGGAAAACGGTATATCACCCAGGCAAGGCAATTGTACAAGCGCCCCCAATCAGGAGATAATTACGTGTTGTGCGGGATTACCCCCACGGACGAGCAAGGTAGTCGACGGAAATACTATGAGCAAGACGATGTACGAAAAAATCTGGGAATCACACCTGGTCCACCAGGAGCCCGGACAGGCGCCTCTACTGTATGTAGACAGGCATTTAATGCATGAAGTGACCAGCCCTCAGGCCTTTGAAGGCCTGAAGATGGCCAATCGCAAGGTCCGCAATCCCCACAGTATCCTGGCGACACTGGATCACTGTGTACCCACAAAGGATCGCGACAAGCCGATTGCCGACCCTGTCGCCAAAAAACAAATAGAAACCATGATAGGCAATTGTGAATTCTATGGCTTGAACCTGTACGACATGAAAGACCCCAACAATGGCGTCATTCACATCGTTGTACCTGAACACGGCTTTGTACACCCGGGCATGGTGGTTGTTTGCGGCGACAGCCACACCGCTACCCACGGTGCTTTTGGCGCATTGGCTTTTGGCATTGGCACCTCGGAAGTCGAGCACGTCATGGCGACCCAAACCCTGCCCCAGGAAAAGTCCAGATCCCTGCTGGTGCGTGTTGAAGGCAGCCTGTCGGAACACTGCACCGCAAAAGACATCGCCCTGGCCATCATTGGCAAAATTGGCACCGCGGGTGGCAACGGCCACGTTATCGAATTTTCCGGCGAGGCTGTACGCGATCTTTCCATGGAGGGCCGCATGACCCTGTGCAACATGGCCATTGAGGCAGGAGCCAGGGCCGGCCTGATAGCGCCGGATCAAAAGACCTATGACTACCTCAAGGGCAAGGAATTCGCACCCGGCCCAGATGACTGGGAACTCGCCCTGAACTACTGGCAGAGCCTGCCCAGCGATGAGGGCGCCAAGTTTGACAAAACGGTGGTGCTGCAGGCGGCCGATATCGCCCCCCAGGTGTCCTGGGGGACCTCCCCGGAGCAGGTTGCCCCCGTCAATAGCGTGGTGCCCGGCCCCGACAATTTTGACAATGACAACAAGGCACAGGCCTGCCAGAGCGCCCTGGACTATATGGGCCTTGAGGCCGGGACTCCAATTACCGATATCGAAATTGATTACGCTTTCATCGGCTCCTGCACCAACGGTCGCATTGAGGATTTTCGCGCAGCGGCCAAAGTGGCCGAGGGCACCACCGTCGCGGCAGGTGTTACCGCTATCGCCGTACCGGGCTCCTACCATGTAAAAGAACAGGCTGAAGAGGAAGGCCTGGATAAAATATTTCTGGATGCCGGCTGGGAATGGCGCGAGCCGGGCTGTTCTATGTGCCTGGCCATGAATGGCGATGAACTCAAAGAGGGAGAGCGCTGTGCATCCACGTCCAACCGGAACTTTGAAGGCCGCCAGGGCAAGGGGGGAAGAACCCACCTGGTATCACCCGCCATGGCCGCCGCGGCGGCTGCGGCCGGCAAGTTTGTGGATCTTTGTAAATAGTGTGGATCTTCGTAAACAGCGTGTACCTTCGAAAATAGATTGGAGAAACATTATGCAACCCTACAAAAATCACGAAAGCGTCGCCGCGTTAATGAATCGCAACAACGTGGACACCGACCAGATCGTACCCAAGCAATTCCTCAAGAAAGTAGAGCGCAGTGGCTTTGGCGCGCACCTGTTCCACGACTGGCGCTTTAACCCGGATGGCAGCGACAACCTGGCTTTCGAATTGAACAAACCGGCCTTTAAAGGCGCCCGAATACTGGTAACGGGTGACAACTTCGGTTGCGGCTCTTCCCGCGAGCACGCACCCTGGGCTATTGCCGACTACGGCTTCAACACTATTATCTCCACCAGCTTTGCGGATATTTTCTATAACAACTGCTTTAAAAACAGCATTCTGCCCCTGATAGTGGACAGCGC
>QNFS01000284.1 GCA_003646415.1 Gammaproteobacteria bacterium | reverse complement strand
ATGAGCCCGGCTGTCGTGAAACGGTAATCGACGGCTGGAATGGGCGCGTCGTACAGGCGCGTTCGGCGCAGTCTCTCTTGGCCGCGATGGTGGCGACACAAGCAATGAATCCCTCTGAGGTCGCGCGCAATAGCCGGCGTCTGTTCGACGCCAAATTCCGTGTCGATCGAGTTACGGCCGTCTATCTAGAACAATACGCTAGGCCGGTGGAGCAGTGAGTAGCGGCTGTAGACACGGGTGTTGACTTAGTTTGGAAGAAAGCATGACGCCGAAGATTGCGATATTGGGTACTGTGGGTATTCCAGCCTCCTATGGTGGATTCGAGACACTGGCTCAGAACCTCGTCCACTATCATGCTGACCACGGTGTCACTGCTGAACTGACGGTCTATTGCTCTGCCAATGCCTATCCCGACCGCTCGCCCACCTACAGTAGCGCCCGGCTACGCTATGTTCCCTTCGACGCGAACGGGCCGCAGAGTATTCCTTATGATGTCTGGTCGCTTTTCGACGCCGTACGAAATGGGGCGACTACTATCCTTTTGCTAGGGGTTTCCGGTGCACTCATCCTGCCCCTGATTCGCCTATTCTCGAGAGCGCGAATCGTTGTTAATATCGATGGGATTGAATGGAAACGGGAGAAGTGGAAGGGCTTAGCAAAGTGTATTTTACGTTGGTCCGAAAGCGCGGCGGTGTGTTGGGCGCATGAAGTTATTGCCGATAACCCCGCGGTCGCCGAGCATGTGCGAGCGAACTATGGTGTAGACTGTCATGTCATTGCCTATGGCGGAGATCATGCACTCGCGGCGCTACCTAATTCGGCTTCTGAGCTTGGTCTTCCTAAGAACTTTGCCCTCGCGCTATGCCGAATCGAGCCTGAGAATAACGTTTTAATGATTTTGGATGCTTTTGCCCGTAAGTCGGACCTGCCTCTGATTTTTATAGGAAACTGGGACAAGAGCGCCTTTGGGCGAGAGCTGAAGCAACGTTTCGCATCCGTCTCGCATTTGCACCTGCTAGAGCCAATCTACGATTTGGGATTGCTTCGTACTCTACGAGAGCAGGCTTTGGTCTATATACATGGCCATTCGGCAGGTGGCACGAACCCGTCGCTCGTAGAGATGATGCACTTTGGTTTGCCAGTTCTTGCTTACAACTGCGTGTTTAACAGCTTTACAACAGAGGGAAAAGCAAGGTATTTCAACGATAGCGACGAACTGAGAAGAATAGTTGACTCGTTGTCAATGCCTCAAATGAAGGCTATCGGAGCGGAGATGTTTAGGATTGCGCAGCTACGTTATACATGGGCCAAGATTGGCCAAGCTTATTTTGATTTATTGTTGTGAGTACCGCGTTAATATTGCGACCCCTAACGAGGCCCTGGGCTAATTGTAATTAGGCAGATCAGTTCGATGTGGGTGAGGCTAATAAAATGGAATGAACTTCTGACAGCGCGCTATATTTTCATTCGCTCAAAATAACTGAAAATCTTGTTAGGGTTTGAAAAAAGTGCATTTAAGAGATGTCTCGCGCGCCCCTGGAAATCAAGGAGACTCCCCAACAGACTGTGATTATATCTACCTATAATCAGCATTTCTTGAAATATGGGTGGTTTTGTTGAAAGTAAATAGGGCGAAGAGATTTCGGGTAAACAAATCGCCAGCATCGCAAGAAAATGTCGGCGCTTGCTAGCGCAGTGCTTATCTACCTGATCCCATTTAATCCGGCTTCCTGGTGCTGAGCAAGCTGTTGTCAAATCGATGTAATCGCTTATTGCCCGAAATGGAACTTGGCTTTTGGACCAGTATCCATCGCGGACATATTCGCCCAGTATCAGATGGATTAATCTGTGCTCGATTGAGGGGGCCCTGATTTTGGCGCCGTGTATATCATGAATTTCACAGGATCGAAGCAAGCTTTCCATTGAGGGGCAACTTTTTAGCTCTATTGGTAGATGGGTCTTGTGGATTTCGATTGGGAGTGCATGGTCAGGTGAAACCATTGGAGGCAGATGATGATGAAATCTCGAGTTTCTCTTAGCTTCATCTATGTCTCTATGGTTTTTGTTTGCTTTGCTGTAGGCAATAAAAGAATAGCCAATTTCCAGGAGTGTTTCGCATGTCTGGTAGATTTGGTCGGGTTCTACAAGTAAATCGATATCGGCCTGTTCTCGCGCCCCTATATCAGCATTTGCCCTCGTAAGGAGCGACGCAGTACCTTTTAGAAAGATAGGTTTAATCCCGGAACTGTTTAGAGCCTGAGTTACTTTTAGCGCCTGAGAAAAAATGCCCATGTTTCGCGTGACATTTTCTAAATGTGCGTCATGAATAATACGCCTAATCTCTTCTGTCACTCCATAATCGATTAGATTCTCTTGGCTAAGGTTTGAAGCTATTAGGCCAAAGCATTTCTCTGTCGTTGCTGTATCTATTACCAAGTCCCAAGAATTGCTCTCGTTAATGGTTGTGACGGCCCTGGAGATATTGTTGCCAGCTACGAGTTGGCACACTGAGCGAATAATCTGCCAGTCTGGCCTATTTCTTTTTCCTCTGCCACCACTCATATTTCAATATATCAACCAAACCCATTTTTTGGGGATGTTAGCATATGGCAGATTGATTCAGGCATTTTTGGCCACTTCTGGCTTAATTTAGTCGAATCGTGTAAGCCAGCCCGGATCTCGTATGTGCGGCGGGCCAGCGGGATCTCCCGGATAACGTAAATTCCCGCATCGTGGTACCGGGAGAGTCGTGTATTTGGGGTGAATGCGCTATCGCCCTATGCAAGTGTAATGAAAACCTTTTGCCCGCATAGGTTCTGGTTCGTAAACATTTCTGAGGTCCAAGAACACACTGCCGTTTCATTGGCTCAGCTGTATGTTGGTCACTCCCCAGCGATAGCCTGCGATATTTTCCACAAATTTAACCTGGTTGGTAGCGGGGAGCTGCGCAGTGGCGGATATGGCGAATGAATCACCGGAATTCAGGTCATTGTTTGGTCCTTGGCTCAGATAGCCCAACAAAATTCCATTTAGGTACACACTGATTTCGGTGGCAGAATCGACGTCGTAGCCGGTGACAGACAACACCATATCAGTGCCGGTGTATTCAAAGGTCGCAATGACTTCCGTGGGGTTTTGGTTTGTGCCGTAACCGTTGCCGTACATCCCGGTATCGAGCGCGTCGAGGGTCAACACTGTGTCGATGATTACACCT
>QNFS01000283.1 GCA_003646415.1 Gammaproteobacteria bacterium | reverse complement strand
TGCCCGATGGTTTGAGCGATGACGATATGGAAATGCAGCTGACCCTTGAGGCTGATCAATACATACCCTATCCCCTGGAAGAGGTCGCAATCGATTTCGAGATCCAGGGGCCTTCCCCGACAAGTGATAGCCAGGTGGAAGTGTTGTTGGCCGCCTGCCGCCGGGAGACTATCGATTCCAGGGTAGAGGCGATTGAAGGTGCGGAGCTGACCGCAAAAATAATGGATGTTGAGGCCTATGCAATGGAGCGCGCTTTCTCCCTGATTCAGGATCAGCGGGAAATGGAAGGCGAAAACACCGTGGCCGTGGTGGATATAGGTGCGACGATGACAACGCTCAGCGTACTAACCGGCGGCCAGACAATTTATACCCGCGAGCAGTTGTTCGGTGGAAAACAGCTGACCGATGAGATCATGCGGCGCTATGGGCTGCCGCTGGAAGAGGCGGGGCTCGCCAAGAAGCAGGGTGGTTTACCCGATGATTATGAGCCCGAGGTTCTGGAGCCGTTCAAGGACGCGGTAGTGCAACAGGTCGCCAGGTCACTGCAGTTCTTTTTCTCCTCCAGCCAATATAACGATGTTGATTATATTATTTTAGCCGGGGGTGTCGCTTCGATGGAGGGGCTGCCAGAGCTGGTCCAGGAGAAGCTTGGTACACCTACCGCTGTGGCAAACCCGTTCGCCGAGATGGCTATTTCCTCAAGAGTTAATGCGGTGGCGCTCAGTAGTGATGCCCCCGCCCTGATGATTGCCTGTGGTCTGGCTTTACGGAGTTTTGACTAATGGCGCAGATTAACCTACTTCCCTGGCGCGATGAGCGCCGTCTGGAACTCAAGAAAGAGTTTTTGACTATTATCGCCTTTGTTTTTGCTCTGTCTGTTGGCCTGGTATTGTTGGGTGACCGGATCGTGAATAGCCAGATAGAGGAGCAGAGCGGGCGCAATACGTACTTGTCGGACCAGATCGTAATTCTGGATAAACAGGTAGAAGAGATTCGCGACCTGCAGAAAAAACGTAACAAACTGCTGGATCGCATGCGGGTTATTCAGGAATTGCAGGGCAACCGGCCCATTATCGTGCGGATTCTCGACCAGTTGGTGAGAACAGTACCCGATGGCGTGTTCTATACGAGATTAAGTACCCTGGACAAGATGATCACCATTAGTGGTATCGCAGAATCCAATAACCGGGTCTCGAGTCTCATGCGTCGTCTCGATTCGTCCGAATGGTTGGCGGACCCGAATCTGGATGTGGTCAAAGCCGCACCGGATTATGGCGATCAGGCCACCACATTTGACCTGACAGTAAAAGTGCAGCTGCCGACTGGCAGTGCACAGACGGGGGAAGGGTGAATCATGGCACTTGAGGATGTAATCCGCCCATTACGCGACTTTGACGTCAATGATCTCGACCTCGATAACGTGGGCTCGTGGCCCCTGGTGATCAAGGCGTTCATCTGGGCTGTAATTATCATTGCCGTCCTGCTTCTCGGTTACTACTACCACATTGAGGGCCTGCAGCAGCAACTGGCCAAGATTCAGGCCGAAGAAGTGGAGCTGAAGAAAGAATTTGAGAAAAAGGCTTTCCAGGCCGCCAACCTGGATGCATACCGACGCCAGATGGACGAGATGGAAGAGTCCTTTGGTGCTCTGGTAAGCCAACTACCCAGTGATACTGAAGTGCCGGGCTTACTGGAGGATATTACCAACAAAGGTCTGCTTAACGGGCTTGAGATCAGTAGTATCGACCTGCAAAAAGAGATGAGTAAGGAATATTACATCGAGCTGCCAATTTTAATCCTGGCCACCGGCTCCTATCACGACCTCGGCGCGTTCATCAGCGCCATGGCGGGTTTACCGCGGATTGTTACCCTGCACGACTTTACCATTGGTTCAAAGTCGAAGGACTCAAATCAGCTGAATATGCGCATTATCGCCAAGACCTATCGTTATAAGGATGGGGAAACATAGCCATGAGGAGTTATCTGCATAAAATCTTTGTCGCTGCCTTTGCCAGTCTTGTACTAAGCGCCTGCACTAATAACAATTTCGCTGACCTTGAAGCATTTGTGGAGGAAAAGAAAGCACGGCCCGGTGGTATTATCGCGCCAATTCCCACCTTTAAGGCATACGAGGCTTTTTCCTACAGTGCCGCATCCCAGCGCAGCCCGTTTGATCGGCCGATAGAGGTACGCGAGATTGCACAATTACAGGCAATCAGCTCGATCAAGCCAGACGAGACAAGGGCCAAGGAGTTTCTGGAACAATATACTTTCGATTCTTTAAGCCTGGTGGGCACCCTGGAACGGGGGGAGATCGACTGGAGTCTGATTCGAGACCCGGAGGGCGGTGTACACCGGGTGAAGCAAGGAAATTATTTGGGGCGTAATCACGGCAAGATTGTCGATACGACAGACACATATATAGCGGTGATAGAGATCGTGAGCGATGGAAGTGAGGACGGTTGGGTGGAACGACCTCGCACCATTAAATTAAACGGCATATAAGCCGGGGCTATTGGTGAATGCCATGTTGATAAAAAAAATGAGAGAAAATTGGAACTCGGGGACCGATGGAGTGAGAATTAATATGTATAACCACGGGCAGGGGTTACGACGGGGGGTATTAGGGCTGGTACTGGCGGTTTTTGCCAGTATTGTACAGGCTTCGCCCACTATTACCGACATTGAATTTAGCTCTCGTCCGGGTAGTAAATTCGAAATACGGCTCGATTTTGATCAAATTCCGGCGGATATTAACGCCTACACTATCGAGAAGCCTGCCAGGATCGCAATCGATTTTCCCGATACCAGCAGTGCTCTGGACAGCAAGCGTTATTCTCTTCCCTACGGCAATGCCACGGGTGTTGTTGTGCTGCAGTCCGGCGATCGCACTCGAATGGTGGTTAACCTTGTAAAGCTTGTGCCCTATGAGACCCGGGTCGATGGCAATAGCCTCTATGTCGTCGTCGGCCAGGAAGGTGGTGCAGGATATGTTAAGCAAACGTCCGATCCCAATCGCCTGGCTACCAGTGTGGAATCGGTTAACGAGGTTCGTTCGGAAATAAGCGATTTACAATTTCAGCGTACCGGCGACGGTGAGGGCAGGCTGATACTGGAACTTACCGACCCCTCAGTAGACGTGAATGTCTTCAGTGAGGGTGGCAATATCAAGGTTCAATTTGTCAATACCTCTGTTGCAGAGCGCTTGATGCGCCG
>QNFS01000282.1 GCA_003646415.1 Gammaproteobacteria bacterium | reverse complement strand
CCATGATTCAGCTGACCTGGCGCTTAAGCTGTATGGTGTGGCGGGACTGGACAAGGATCTGGATGATATTGGCGGGCTTTACCAGATAGGCAGGGTTCTGCGCACTGCGCCCATCAATAATGAGATGGTATTTAACTTTCTGGCCGAAAACCTTATGGGGCTGCCAAAAAGTTACCGGGTCTAACCCGCATACCTCACCAGTAAGCGTCTGAGGGCCGCCCGCAATCAACATCCCCGGCATCGTCCGGGTATGCGGCCTTCATTTTCATTGTTCTGGCGTCAATCCGGCGTCAATCCGGCGTCTTTTCGCGTGTGAGTGCTTTCCCCCGCGCGGTCACCTTTTCCCTATTCTGAGCCAGATCTTTGGACGATACCTGCGCTATATGCGCATCAAAAACTTCGAATTCGCGGGCCATTGCGGCCTTAAACAGTAATTCCTGACTTTGACCGATCAGACCGCGAATGTTGACCATTGTCGAGCGGTCAGTTTCAGCAATCTGGCCCGCCAGCGCCCGGGCGCGGTCCATCAACTGTCCGTCCGGCACCATTTCATTGACCAGCCCCCACTTTTCAGCGGTCTCAGCTTTAACAAACTCTCCCGTCAGGCTCATCTGGCGTGCCCGGTTTACGCCAATCAACCGTGGCAACACCTGTGTCAACCCCCAACTGGGAGTGAGACCCACCCGCGCATGCGTGTCGGCGAATACCGCTTTGTCGGAGGCGATCAGGAAGTCTCCCAGCATGGCCAGTTCCAACCCACCGGTGATAGCGAACCCATTCACCGCCGAGATGATCGGGTGCGGACAGGCGTGGGCCACGGCGAACAGACTGCCTTCGTCATGCCAGTCGAACTTCTCCATCGCACCGGGAGCTGACAGCTCTTTCAGGTCCAGGCCGCAGCTGAACGCCCTCCCCGCTCCGGTGAGGATGATCGCGCGTACGCTGTCATCGGTGGACAATTCACGAAGGGTCTCGGTCAGGGCCGACACCAGCGCGTGATTCATGGCATTGAGAACATCCGGACGGTTCAGTGTGAGCTCAACCACCGCACCCTGGCGGTGTACCAAAAGGGGTGTGTCTGTCATTTATTGCTGCTCCTTTTAAAAATTCTGGCCCTCTCAGCCAATCATTCGTTTGATGGCCGCATGGGTTTCCTCATTGAACCAGCCGCCCTCGGGTGCGTAACTCCCGGTCTCCAGCGCTTCGCGCAGCAGAGCGATCGTGCTGCCCCTGATCTGGCGCTTGATCGAAGCATAGGTCAGTGGCGGATTTTCAGTCAGTTGCCGGGCAATTTTCATCGCCAGGTCGACAACGTCGCCATCGGCAGATATCTCATCAATGATCCCGGCGGCCCTGGCGGCTTCGGCCCCGATCGGTTGCCCGCTCAGCATCAGGCGGCGCAGGGAATTAAGATCCAGCGTCGCACGGGCGATTTCCAGCGCAGCGAGCGGAAAATCCGCGCCGACACGCACCTCGGCCAATCCGACAGTGGCGTTTGGCGAGGACACCCTGAAATCACAGGACAACGCAATGAACAACCCGCCCGCAATCACCGCGCCGTTCACGGCGGCAATCGTTGGTTTGGGGCAGGCGAAGAGCTGCAAAAAGCCAATAGTCAGCGCTTTGAGTAAGACATTTTGCTGCTCCAGGTCAAAATGCTGCATCTCTTTCAGGTCCAGCCCGGCAGAAAACACCTTGAACGGGCTGGTGATAACAATCGCACGCACCGCATCATCCGTGCCCAGATCATCAATCAACTCTGCGAAATCCATAAGGAACGCCGGGTTGAGCGCATTGACCGGACCATTGTTCAGTCCAATCTCGACAATCCCGCCATCATGGCCCTTGCGAATCAGCCAATTTTCAGTCGCCACAAACCGCCTCCCCACCCCCTGACGCAGGTTTCATCCTACCACACATTGACGGGTCCAATTTCCCTCCTATACTGATTCCTTGTGAGCGATGCTTACCCAGTGGATGAGCCGCTCGGCAGAACATCATCTACAGTGGGAGAAAATAATGAAACTTTATTATGCGCAAAACACTCGCGCCGTACGCGTGGCCTGGCTGCTTGAAGAGTTGGAACTACCCTATGAAATCAAGAAATTCGAGCTGGGCAGCCGCGACATGCGCAATCCCGAATACCTTGCGCTGCATCCGATGGGACGGGTGCCGACCGTGGTGGATGGCGAAGTGACCATCTTTGAATCCGGGGCCATCATTCAATATATTCTCGCGCGTTATGGCGCGGGGCGGCTGGTGCCGGACGTGAACAGCGCCGAATTCCCCGTGTATCTGCAATGGCTGCATTATTGCGAAGGCATGATCATGCCGCCGATCAACACCCTCGTTGTTGAAACCATCCTTTTGCCAGAAGAACGCAGGAGCGAACCGAACGTCAAACGCGCCACCAAGCTGTTGAATCAGATGTTGACGGCCGTGGAGCAGCATATGGAGGGCCGCGAATTTCTCGCCGGTGATTTCTCAGCTGCGGACATCATGACCGGCCATTCAGTCATCATGTCCCGGCGATCGAGAGCGGACTTCTCAGACAAGCCCAACCTTGACGCCTATGCGGACCGCTTGCTGGACCGCCCGGCCTTGCAGAAAGCCTGGTCACTTTGACCGTCGCCTTCGTTAACCACCACCAGAGACGGCATCTTCAACGTTGATATCGAAGATAACTCCGTCATCAGAAAGGGGCCGCAAGCGGCCCCCAAACAACCACAGTCTAATCGACACTATCCACTCTTTCCACGATGGTGCCATTGGCGGTGCCGCCGCCCTCACAGATAGCCAATAGTCCAAAGCGCTTTTTGCTGCGCTGCAGTTCGTACAGCAACGTTGTCATTAACTTCGCACCCGTGCCACCCAGTGGGTGGCCCAACGCTTGAGCGCCGCCATTGACATTCAGTTTAGACAAATCCGCACCGGTTGCTTTTGCCCATGCCAGGGGCACTGAGCCAAATGCTTCATTTACCTCAAACAGGTCTATGTCACCTATTTTCATACCCGCTCTTTCCAGAACTTTTTCTGTGGCGGGAATGGGGCCCTCCAGCATAATGACAGGGTCGGAACCAACCACGCTCAACGCTACGAACTTGGCCATGGGCTTCAGGCCCAGGCGTTTGCAGGTCTCTCCGTTGGCAATCATAACAGCAGAGGCACCGTCACAAATCTGAGATGCGTTGGCTGCGGTCAACAAGCCTCCTTCCTCCATGGGCTCCAGGCCAGAAATAGAGCCAATCGTGGACTCCATACGTAT
>QNFS01000281.1 GCA_003646415.1 Gammaproteobacteria bacterium | reverse complement strand
TGTATACTCGCTTTAACGATATCGATACCCGCCTTAGCAGCTTCGATACCTGCTTCGCCCAGATCGACATCGCCTTCGCGAAAATCAACACTGAACTGCTCTGGCTCAAGTGGCTACTGGTAACGGTTGCTGTCAGTGCCATGGGGCCTGCGCTGGTCGGGCTAATCGCCAAGGCGGCGTAGAACTCAGTCTCCGGCAGCTCGAGCCACGCCACTGGCTGCAGAAACACGCTAGCACCAGGTTGTTATCGGCGTTTTTTACATCAGGAATCTACCTTATCGCGCACAAACCGGCGACCCGGACGACATGAGAAACGAACTTCCGCTACATCATGCATACCCCTGAGCATGGCCTGGGAATAAATATCGATTGACGCTATCAATGACACATTTTTGAAGACGTTACTAAGCGGTAGCGATGCTATAGAATGTGAATGTGTGCCACATAATAAAAAGGCTCATTTTCATGCCCGGGACTCAAAAGTTTTTCGACCTGCAGCCACTTCTCCTATGCCACGTTTTGCTGGTATTTGCCGTTCCTGCCGGTGCCGTTGACATTCCGCCTGATTATCCTGGCAATGGGCTTCCAGTAATAGTCGACTCTGTCACCTCCCAAAGCCAGGCAACAACCGGCGCTCCCGGGCTCTCAGCACTTCCTGATGCCTACTATGTAACGGCATCCGGGAAAACACTCAGGTACCGTGCCCGGAACAAACACTACCTGCTAACGCTGAAGGAAAAGCCCAGCGGAAAAAAGCCCAAGCCAGACAAAATCAAGTCAACGCTTGCTGCGGAGTTTGGTGCGGAACTTGAGTTTAAAAGAGACAAGCATTTTCAAAAGAAGATTCGTGCCCAACTAAAGCCCGGGAAGGATGCACAGGCCGCGTTGGCAAAACTACGCAAAAAATCGGATGTCGAATACATTTCCCAGATTCTGGTAAATAACAAGGGCGTGGAGATTGGCCTCAGCCCCGGCATTGTGATCAGGCTGAAGCAGGCCGGGCCAATTTCAGGACAGTTGCTGTCTGAATTTTCCCGCCTGGACCTGAGCGCGGCGCAGCCGCTCGCGTTCACCGACACACAGTTCCTGCTGCACTACGATGGTCTGGTTGAAGATTCCGCCGCCTTATTCAAGGCAGTGCGCGCGGTGATGGCATTGCCCGGGGTGGAGTGGGCAGAACCGAATTTCGAGGTCGTTACGAACAAAAACTTTACCCCCAACGACCCCCTCTTTACCCAACAGTGGCATCTCGACAATACCGAGCAGAATGGCGGCCAGCTATCTGCCGACATCAATGCCGTCGCGGGATGGGAGCTCACCCGGGGAACGGGAACCGTCATCGCGATAGTGGACGATGGCGTGGAGCTCTCGCACCCGGATCTCCCCATATGGAATAACCCGGGCGAATCCGGGGACGGCAAGGAAAGCGACGGCATCGATAACGACGCTAACGGCTATGTTGATGATTATCAGGGGTGGGATTTTACGGACAGCGACAATGACCCCAACCCCACGCCACCGGATGGCAGCCCCTATACGCCAGACGATGATCACGGTACTGCCGTGGCGGGTTTGGCGGCGGCCCGGGGGGATAATGCCCTGGGTGTTTCGGGGAGTGCCAGCAACGCCACGATACTGTCGGTTCGTATAACCAGTGGGACCTGCGCGACATTGGGCACCGCGCTCCGTTATGCAGCCCGGTACGCCGATGTGGTCAGTAACAGCTGGAGCATAACGGAGTGCCAGAGCGCCATCGACGCGGCGGTTGCCGATGCCGTGGCGGGGGTTATCAGTGGGGCCAGACGAGGGGATAAGGGCACACCGGTGCTATTCGCCGCAGGTAACTCGGGCTCCGAGTGGGTCGTATTTGAGCTTCAGGGAATTCCGGCAGGTAAGCATACTTTCGAGTGGGAATACAGCAAGGACGCCTCGGGTGCGGGTGGCGATGACACAATATGGCTGGATTATATCATTTGGGAAGACTTCTACGTTGAAATTTTTTCTGACCCGCTGTCTTTGCCCGTGGACTTCAGCACATCAGGCGATGCCGACTGGACCATTGACGGTGCTGCAGGAGCATCTCTGGGTAATGCAGCCAGGGCTGGGGCTATTGGAAATAACCAGACCACCTCAATCCTGATAACTCGGTTCGTTCCAGCTGGTACTGTTGGGCCTGGTAGTATGGTCTTCGTTGCCCGGCTCTCTTCCGAGCCGAATGATGTATTAAACTTTTGGATTACCATCGACGACGATCCCCTGGGGAGTGGCACCAGGTACGGTCCGTTTTTTGAGGCCAGCGGTATCAGTGGTAGCGGTGTTGCTTATCCTTCATCAAACTCCAATACCATTTCCATTGGTGCCAGCAATGACGGTACACCGACAGGGCAGGAAGAACGCTCGTCCTACAGCCAGTTTGGCCCGGCCCTGGATGTGCTGGCTCCCAGCAGTGATGACTTTGCCCAGGGCGTGACAACAACTGATCGCCAGGGCGCGAATGGTTATGACACCGGAGATTACACCAATACATTCGGCGGCACCTCCGCTTCCACCCCGCTGGCCGCCGGGGTGGTCGCTGATCTACTCGCCATTTATCCCCACCTGACGGCCACCCAGGCGCGCGACGCGTTGCTCCACGGCGCTGACCAGATCGGGCCTCTGGCCTACCCCGGCGATCGCAACGACTATTACGGACACGGCAGGGTAAACCTGCTGGGTTCGATCAACTGGATCAAGGCCAATGGCCTGGTATTCGACTGTGATTTAAATGACCAGCTTATCGCGGACCGCTGGGCACTGATCGGGTTGCCTTGCCTGGGCCTGTTTCCTGGCAGCGTAGCCAGCGTGCTCGGCGATGATATGGATACGAGCTTGTTGAGCAGCGACTGGGTCATCGGCCACAAGCTGAATGCAGGGGTGAATAATTACACATCATTGTCCAGCGGCTCAGACCTTGATCCCGGTGTGGGATACTGGATTAAGAGCACCCTGGGCAGCGCGCCTGGCGGTGCCTTCAAGGACAACGGCTGGTTGGATGTGGACGGCACTGAAACTCCTATTGTGGAATCAACCCATTGCCCGAGCGATAACGGCTGCTTTGAGATTACACTGAACTCTCCAACAGTGGCGGAGAGCGAAGAATGGAATATGGTGGCACATCCGCTGGCCTTCCCCGTGGACTGGGCTGATGTCGTGATAGTGGTGGACGGTAGCATTCCTTATGTTCCACAGGCTGCCGAAGACGACGACATACTGTCTGCCAGCTACCAGG
>QNFS01000280.1 GCA_003646415.1 Gammaproteobacteria bacterium | reverse complement strand
TATCAGCTTTCGGCATGATCAGGCTGAATATTTCTTCCAGAATGAACGTGTCCAGTACGCTCAGGTCAACCCCCTCCAGCGTGCCGCCCTCACTTCCCAGGTAAAAAGAACCATTGATTGAGCCGGCCACTTCCTGCAGGGTGCTGCCCTTGCCGCTGGCATGGAACTCAATATCAATTGCGGGTATCTGGAGCAGCTTTTCTTCAGGTTGACCGCTGAGGTTAAAAACCATTTTTTCAGCGCTTAAATCAATTTTTACATCGGCCTTGTTGGAGCCTGTCGGGTTTACAGTTAAAGCGGTCCTGATTTCGCCCCGTGGGCCTTTTAGTGACAATCGAGGAACGTTCAGGCTACCGTTTAGAATTTCAGCTTCAAGTTCGAGATTATGGAAGCTGTCGCCCCGGTGTCTTAGCTCAACAATATCAATCTGCACTTTAATGTCGGCCGCAGCCAGGGCGTTCAACGGCAATGGAGTTGCCGGAATTAAACGCTTTTGCTTGCCGGTGGTTGCGGTTTCATCTTCGGAATCGGACGGCTTCAGAAAGGGGCGGATATCAATGTAATTTGAATTCGCTGTAATTATGACAGTTGGCTTTGGTCCTTCCAGTGACACATCCAGTGTGCCGGCAATGTGACTTTCTCCCAGTGTAGCGTTGAAGTTATTGAGGATAAACCGGCGGGTATTGCCATTGAAATCTGTGTTTAGATCCAACGCCATGGCAGGCAGGGGCTCACCGTTTACCCGTCCCAGTGCGGAGAGGTCTGCTGATGTTGTACTAAAAGTGATATCGATGTTTTCATTCGTTGGATCATCGTCTACCTTGCCTTTTGCCCTCGCCTGTAAATTACCGATATCGGCTTCAAATTGTTTGATGGAGATCAGCTTGCCACGCTTTTGACCGACAGCTTTAATTTTGTAGGCCGCTTTGGCCGGTTCAAACACGTCTTTTGCGGGCAGCAAATGGCGTATGTCATCACCCCAAATATTTATGTCAAAGCCGGCATCAATGGTGCTACCGACAGGCCAGCCCAGGTCAAGGTCGATTTTCCCGTGGGCCAGGGCGGTCTCGAAGCTGAATTTATCCAGACTCAGGGTGTCGGCAGACAAAAGCACCTGGCCGTTGGTTTCAAATTCCCCGAGGGGCAGGTCGAATTCATCCTGGTCAGCCAGCAATGCGTGTAAATTTGGCCCCTTTACGGAAAAACGAATGTTTGACCCGGCCCATTCGGTCTGATTGCTGATCAGGATGTCGAAATCAAGATCGGTTTTACCAATCCGGCCACTGACATCCTTCAGGTGCCAGCCATTATTCTCAACCGCAAAAAAACCTGCAGCCTGGTACGGTTGGCCAGCAACAAAAATATCCAGTGAATCACCTATCACGGCGAAGTTGCCCAAAGCGGAAAAGTCATCCCCGTTAAGTTGAAAGTCGAAACCGGTACCCAGAAACTGATCACCGAGGCCTATCAAGCCGGTTGCGTCCAGCGTGATATCGTTGAGTTCAGCTTTCACATTTTCCAGCTGAATACCCCCTTCCAGCACTTGAACGCGACCACTCAGATGATAGGGCTGATCAGGAACTTCAGTATCACTAACAACGCGTTGCAATAATCGTTGCAGGTGCTGCCCGCTAAACTTTACGTCAACATCAGTGCCTACACTGCCGGAATTGAAGGAGACAAACCCGCCCAGCTCCAACTGTTCATCTTCTATGGTCACCAGCACACCGCGCTCAATAAGCATGCCGTTTTCCACCGTTTCAATTCGTGTGTCCAGCCTGAAAGGCAGTTCGGGTAGCGCGTCAATGTCGAAAATCGACATTATTTTATTTGCGTTGTGACCCGCCAGGTGCAGGTGGAGTTTACTGCCAACATAGCCTGGTGCCGCACCAATTGTGCCGGACAGGGTGGCGAGACCCAGGGACGTCTGCACTTCAATCTGGAGCAGTTCTACTGCCTGCGAAGAAACATCAAGCTTGCCGTGTATTTCAAATGGACCGGTCGCAACACCTGAAATACCCAGCAATTTATGGAAGTGCGTGACATCATCACCCGATATTGAAAGCTTGATCCGACTGGCATCGAGATGGGGGAAGTTGCTCAGTAAGGCATCCAGGGTTAACTCGGTACCGCCGATACCCAGGGTCAGGTTGGAGATATTCAGCGTGCTGCCAAGTCGACTTGCATTGGCTTGAAGCCGGAATGGTTTATCCGGCCAGTTTTCAATGCCAAATGTGCGTGTAAACGAGCCCAGGCTCGGACCATTGACTGACAGGTCCAGGTCAATTTCATTCAGTTCTGAGAGATCTGATACTTCCGTAGAAACATTCAGTGTGATGTCACCAAATTCACCATTGATATCTATTTCGTAATGATCACTGACCTTATCACCCCGGGCAAGCAGAGAAAACTTGCCGCTACCGAGATCATCGGTGCCCAGCATAGCTGTAATTTCATCGATATCCGGAGCTTGCATCTCAAGGCTGAACCGGGGGTGACGGGGCGCCAGCAAGTCATCAATCAGCCCATTGCCGGAAAAACTCAGCGGGCCAAAATGACCATTGACCGTGTAGGCAATGTCGTGGCCTGAAAACAGGTTCACATATGGGCCAATGGAACCGGCTAGCTCAACCGGTCTGTCGTTGAATGCTCCATCAAGGGTTACATTTAACATTCCATCGGATTGTTGATGTTGATCAAGGGAGATGATATGCAAGTTGTGCTCAATGCCCTTTTCAGCGTTTTTATAATGTAGGCCGGCGTCGTTGATTTGTATGTGGTTAAAAATGATGACCGGGTCGCCACCGGCCTTGTCGCTGTCTTCCGGCGGTGGCGCATTGGCGCTTACCCAGTTGCCCATATCATTAGCGTCTATCTCAAGATTCAGTTGCAAGTTGTCCACTTGTAGAGAATCGATGATTATGATGTCTTTAAAAAGTGATCCTGTATCAAGGGCCAGCCTGAGGTAAGCAACAGATATCAGGTCCCGGTTGTCGGCCCCGGCCGGTGCTGAGATGTGGATGTTTTCAGCAGTTAATACGCTTAACCGACCAGGATCGATTTCCAGACCACCTTCAAGGCTGATCTGATAACCGGTCAGGTCGCTTAAGTACCGCTCCAGCGGGCCTTTGACCAAGCCGGGATTGTAAAGCAGCACGGCAATGCCAACGGCAAATACGCCGGTCAGAAATAACAGCCATTTGAAGATTTTCTTCATACACCTTAAGCATAACGGTTTCTGCTTCCTACCGTCATCCCGGGCTTGACCCGGGATCCACCT
>QNFS01000279.1 GCA_003646415.1 Gammaproteobacteria bacterium | reverse complement strand
CTTCGCTGACCACGTACTCGTGGGGGGGAGGGAGAACGGGCTTCCTGCGGTATTCACGGTGGGTGACGAAGGCCTCGCCGCTGTGGCGTTCGATGAACCCGTATATCAGATCAGCCCCGATGCGAACTATGAGTTCGACACGCATCTGCTTCGGTACGCTTTCGAATCGTTCGTGACGCCGCGATCCATCCTCGATTTGAACCTCGAAACCGATGAACGGACTCTCCTCAAGACGACGCCGATTCTCGGCGGATACGACCCGTCCGTGTATGTGCAGGAACGGGTGTGGGCGGAGGCGAGAGATGGAGCGTTGATCCCCGTCAGCCTTGTTCGACGCCGTGATGTCGAAGTTGACGGGTCTGCATCGATGGTGCTGTACGCGTACGGCTCCTATGAGGTGTCAATCCCTGCCCGCTTCTCGATCGCTCGCTTGAGCCTGCTTGACAGAGGGATTGTGTATGCGGTCGCCCATGTGCGTGGCGGAGGTGAGATGGGGAAGCGCTGGTACACGCACGGGAAGTTCGAACACAAGCCGAACACGTTCACTGACCTCATTGATGCGGCGGACTCTCTTGCCAATGATCTGTATTGCGCTCGGGATCGGATCGCAATCAGAGGCGCATCGGCAGGTGGGCTTACGGTTGGGGCTGCACTCAATCTGTCGCCTGGTTCGTTCGCGGCAGTCGTGGCCGAGGTCCCTTTCGTGGACGTTGTCAACACGATGCTCGACGCGAGTCTGCCGTTGACGGTCGTTGAATGGGAAGAGTGGGGGAACCCTGCGATCGTCGAGCAGTATCGATGGATGCAGGCGTATGCGCCCTACGAGAATGTGGAGCAGGTGGCCTATCCACCCATTCTTGCCACAGCAGGCTTGAACGATCCGAGGGTGTCGTACTGGGAACCGGCGAAATGGGTCCAGCGGCTTCGTGACCGCTCAACTTCAGGCAACGAAGTGCTGCTCAAGACCGAGATGTCTGCGGGCCACTTCGCCCGATCCGGTCGCTACGATCTCTGGCGCGACGAGGCGCTGGTCCTCGCATTCATGCTCTCACACTTGCAGACGTAGCCTCACCGCACCGGCACCGTCGCTGAGCGGTACCAGGCTCTGGCATCAGGTGTCCGGTTTCTGGTATCTGATGTCTGGCATCTGATTCGTGATGTATGTGTGTCCGAGTCGGGTGGTCCATTGGGGTGTGCCGTTGGGGAGGCGCTGGTAGGTCCAGCCGTGTTGGTGTTTGATCCTGTGGTCGTGGCGGCAGAGCGGTGTGAGGTTGCAGTCGCATGTCTCGCCACCGTCGGCGACCGCGGTTGTGTGGTCGATGTCGCATTGTCGCACTGGCATCCGGCATCCGGGGAACACGCATGTCGGGTTCCTCACCTCGATACGCCGCTTCTGGGTTGCTGATGGCCGGCGTGTGGGTGTGACCACATGTGTGGGTTCACCTGATACGTCGTCACAGATGATCACTCTGAGTTTCCCAGCGGTGTCGTTGACGATCTTGCGCGCAACGTCGGCTATGACAGGCCCGAAACCAGCAAGCTCACCTGGATGATCAACCAGACCCGTCAGGGTTTCCATCGTGACCGTCACATCCACGTTCCCGCCGCGGTGTCCGGTGTCTCGGCTGATGCCGTTGAGGTAGTCGAGGAGTACGTCGGTGCGGAGTTGGTCCATCGTGCGGGACTCGCCGTTGGTGCCATGCAGGTTCTTAGCCATTGCGTGGATACGGTTCCCGATCGCTGTGGCCTGGTCGGCGGGCAGCATGTCCCACTTTCAAGGGGGACGGCAGAGGAGCGTCAGCGACGATGCAGGGGGATCCGCGGTACGGCGCGCAGTCCCGCGATTGTGAGAATCGAAGAGTCTCTCGTGAGAGCCGTTGGCTGCGCGTTATCCCCCTAACTCGTCGCAGGACTCCTCGTTAGTCCCCCTTGAAAGGGGGACGGCAGCCTGATAGAACGACGCCATACGCTGATGAGCACGTAACACGACGACCTGGTCGTACCCCGAGAGTCTCGACACATCAACCGACGACAGGAACGCTCCCATCACAGGACCCGGCGCCATCACATCGAGGCGGGCAGGAATCGTCTCATACACCGGCTCGACAGCAGCCGACGCAGGCATCCCGTCAGGAATCTCCGCACCGAACGGCAGATCCTCGATTGTCAGCCCGACATGTGCTCTCTCAGTCATACACACAACACATCTCGTGCCTATGACACAAACCGAGATCCAGCACAAGAAATCTCAAATACCCGCCGACACCGTCACAGATCACTTCGCCAACAGGCTCAGAAGGGGTGAATCGCCGGAACAGCAACCGATTACGCTAAGCACGTGGAACCAACACAGTACGTTCTCGCAATCGATCTCGGCACGTCCGGCCCGAAGGTCGCCCTCGTGTCGGACCAGGGCGACATCTTGGGTGGCGCATCGGAATCGGTTGAGCTCCTTCTGTCTGATGGCGGCGGAGCTGAACAGGATCCACACGAATGGTGGACCGCCATCGTTGCTGCGACCAGAGCCACGCTCGCACAGGTCCCCGACGCCACGATCAGCGCAGTCTCCGTCACCACGCAGTGGTCAGGGACTGTCGCCGTCGATAGCCAGGGTGAACCGATCGGCAATGCCATCATCTGGATGGACTCACGCGGGGCGAAGTACCTCGAAGAGGTAACCGCCCCGGGCCGCATCAAGATCCAGGGATACGACCCCCGCCGGGCACGAAAGTGGGTCAGCCTCACCGGTGGTGCGCCGTCGGGCGCCGGGAAGGACCCGATCGCCCACATTCTCTACCTGCGCAACGAGCAGCCCGATGTGTACTCCGCAGCCAGCAAGTTCCTCGAACCCAAGGACTACATCAACCTTCGTCTCACGGGCATCCCGAAGGCAACCTACGACTCGATAGCCCTCCACTGGCTCACCGACAACAGGGACCCCGATGATGTGCGTTATGACGACGATCTGCTCGCCTATGCGGGACTCGATCGATCGCAGCTCCCAACACTGTGCCACGCAACGGACGTCATCGGTGGGTTAACATCTGCTGTCGCCGCTGAGCTCGGTATCGCCGAAGGCACACCCGTGGTCGGAGGCACGCCCGACATGCACTCGGCAGGTATCGGTGCGGGGACCATCAGGGACTACGCGGCGCACCTCTACATCGGAACTTCCTCGTGGCTCATCTGCCACGTTCCGTACAAGAAGACAGATCTCATTCACTCCGTAGCGTCTCTGCCAGCTGCGGTCCCTGGCCGATGGCTCGTAGCGAACGAACAGGAGACCG
>QNFS01000278.1 GCA_003646415.1 Gammaproteobacteria bacterium | reverse complement strand
AGTCCTTAAAAGCAGCCAAGAGCATCCTCGGTTCTGAAGCTGATGCTGAATTGTCCTTTGCTGATAATGAAGGACTCCTCCGTTCCACGGAGGAAGGAAATGAAGGAAGCTTCACGTTCGAGTGCGCTGTTAAGAGTAAGAAGAAGTACTCCCTTGGATTGGTAGTACGCATGCTTCTCGACGCCATCACCTATGCACCTGAACCCGACATCGTCTTCAAGATCCCGGACCTCAGTGCTGGTCCGGTCAACATGATCCACCTGGTAGACTCGGAGTCCCATGAGGTTATTGGCCTTGGAATGACAGGCCAACTCCGGGACGAGAATGCCGGCGCATAAGAAGAAGAAAGCGAAGAAGAATAAGCGGGACTTTGCAGGCGAGCTGTTGAAGACAGTGCGCCTGCTCTACAAGTTCTACTTAACTACCCCTCATTGGAAAGCCGTAAGGATGCGTAGGCTTCGCGCTGCGCACTTCCAGTGCGAAGAGTGTGGTGAGCACAAGACCATCCTGGATGTACACCACCTTCATTACAGGAGCTTAGGGAGAGAGAAGAATAAAGACCTGAAGGTCCTCTGTCGACCCTGTCACAAAGACGCCCATGCTAAATCTTGAGATGTTCATAACCGACGAGGAGAAGAGCTACCGAATCTTCTCCTTGAACGAACACGGTAAGGAGCAGGTAGCACTCATAAGACTAGAGACATGATCGAAGTCGAACTGTACGAGGTAGGGGTTGTTGACTACTACGTGATCTTTATTCGTGGTCCGAACACGAAACTCTTTGGACGAAGAGAATACAAGGATAGATGGATACGTTGGGGAGAAAGAGAGAAACTCAACGAAGCCTTGGCTAAGAAGAACGACTTAGAGAATGCTGGAGATTACGAAGTGAGAATCGATGAGATAGCACGCATCAGGAGACGCATTGCTTAACCTCGATTTCAACATCCCGGTGTACGAATCAGTCAAGAGCGACTCGGATGGGTACTCGGTAATAGGTACGATAGGAAATACGACTCACCTCATTGCTACCTTTACCAGAGAAGAGAACGCCTTGATAAGAGGAACGGCCGAAGCGAAGCTCGTAAACGTAGATTCCGAACCTGTATGGGACACAGTCCGAGTGGTAGTTCCTCTCATCATTTGGGGACACAGTTTCGGTTCCCCCTTCAAGAAGTACCGATGCAGAGCGAAAGGCTAGTAGATGTGGTTCACAGGGACAGTCCAAGCCTATAAGTTCATCGAACGGAAGAAGCTCACTCGGAAGAGCTACGTGAAGTGGCTTTGTGTGCGATCCCGCCTGAACTATCCAGGCTGGGCATACGGTGAGCCTCTTGACGGATTCGAAGTGAGCTTCTGGTACTACAAGAACCAGAAGTTCAAGTATGGAGGGGTGGAGCTTGAGCACCCTGACATCCGAGAAGGAGATATCCTTCAGTGCAATGGGCACGTCTCTACTCGGACCTTCAAGAAACAAAACGGAGATAGGGTATGGATGCTCACTCTGCACGCTGAAGCTGACACTGGCTTTACGATCGTAGCGAGAGCGCCTGACCTGGTTGATGACAGGCTGGAGCGCCAGCTAGAAAAGACGAACAAAAATGCAGTCGGACTCCCCCCACTATCCGGAAAGATCCCCGACACTATTCGACCCTCAGACGGATACTGTTTACGACCTGGAACACGGGCTGTCGAAGCGGATGGTCTTCAAGGACCAGACGGGAAAGACTCTGGTGACTCCGAACGGACAGGAGGCTCGCCTGTATCACCTGTGGAACTCGTCAGCGAGAGGGATCATGGGCCTCTCACCGGTGAACCCTCAAGTGGTCCTTTCGGAGGGGATCCTGGGGCTGGTGGGAAAGGAAGCTTCTCTTACGGCTGATCCTGCTGTCCACACAGCACAACAGGTCATGAACCAGTTCTGCATCGGTCTTGGCCTGTACTTTGCCCGTAAGCACGTACGAGTGGAGATCGAGAGCGACACCCTTAGCCCCGAAGAGATCGAGAAGGTCAGGAAGAAGTTCGGCAATGACGAGGGAGAATAAGGGCCTCATCGACTACACGATGTTCAAGGAGTGGGAGAAGATCAACACGGACATCCAGAGGATGGTCGACTGGCAGTACCACTGCCGGAAAACTGAACCCAATCTCTTCCTTGGGTGTTGGGAGGAGTGGATCAGGACCAGCCTGAATCCCCTCATCAGGGAGATCGCTCCTGCCGTCGCTCTGAATGGTGGATGTATCAGGACCATTGAGTCTCTTTTTGAGAGAGCACTCCTCATGGGTTACTTCTTCGGCACTCGTCGATACGAAGGCAGCATCGAGGACATGGACCCGATGCTGGCCCAACCAGAAGAGGACGATGACGAAGAGAATCTCCCGGATACAGGAGGCTTTAGCTCCCGTGATTTCCTTCTGTGAACCAGCTCTTCGTCCGGTTCTGTGTGTCCTTTGGCTCCGCCTTAGGCAAAGCCTTAGTGCGTGAAGCAGCATGGATGACAGTAAAGGCAGCGCGTCAACGGATTGAGAGCAGAGACAGGTATTGTAGGCAGACCAATACGCGTCCTGCCATTGACATGGAGCAGCGTCAGGGTATATGGATTCCGAAGGACGAAATAACCTACGGACCATAAGGAGCCCCAATGCCTGACGTTAACTCACTGTCCATTCGGATCATGTTTCAAGGAGAAATCACCTCCGCCCTGGTGGCGAAGTGGAATGATTCAGGTGATGCTGGACCTCTTACGGTTTACGCAACGGAAGCTACGACGGAGCTTCAGAAGCGCATCCTCCTGACGAATTCCAACGCTGCGAACCTGATCGTGACCAGCATCAACCTCACTACTGCCAGTGCGAAGGTTGCTGACCTCATTCTTGTTGGTGGTCCGATCGCCATCCCCCCGAACGCCGTAGACATCAACGTCCCGATCAAGTTCATCTTCGGTTCAGGCGTTTCGGCTCCGGTAGCCCTTGATGAGATCAACGGCACCATCGACCTCGTAATCGAAGCGGTGGCCTGATGTCGGTCATCAGGCTTGACCCGAGCTCGCCTGAGGCAGCTGACCTCAAGAATCAGGCGAAGCCTGTTCCGGTCCGCGTGTCTTACATGTGGATGAAGTTCCTGACGCCTCTGATGCTTGTGCTCACTGCCCTTGGCGGTGTAATGACAGATGCTTACATCACGCTGTCTAATCAGATCAAACAGGAGATGGAGATCGCCAACTCGAAGTTGGAAGGTCCCAAGTTCACTTCGCAGTGGGTAGCGTTCGCCCTGAATGAGAGTGCCGGCT
>QNFS01000277.1 GCA_003646415.1 Gammaproteobacteria bacterium | reverse complement strand
GGCCGAGGCCGGGTGGTGGCTACGGCATGCGGGCGACGATCCCCCTTCCCTCGCCATGACAGCGCCACTGCGCGTACTGGTCGTGGACGATCAAGCCCTGGTGAGGGCGGGCTTCACGATGATCCTCAACAGTGAGACCGATATCGAGGTAGTTGGCGAGGCCGAGAATGGAAGAGACGCGATCGACCAGGTTGCAGAGCTTCAGCCAGATGTTGTCCTCATGGACATTCGTATGCCGGTAATGGACGGCATCGCAGCGACAGCGATCATATGTGACAGTGAAGGGCCAGACGTGCCGCGCATCTTGATGCTCACGACGTTCGACCTCGACGACCATATCCATGCGGCGTTGCGCGCTGGGGCGAGCGGGTTCCTCTTGAAGGACACACCTCCCGATGATCTCATCAATGCTGTGCGTGTTGTGGCGGCCGGTGACGCGCTCCTCGCTCCTTCCATCACGAGGAGGCTCCTCGAGGAGTTCAGCAAGTCCCACGCCCCTGGCACACCTCATCCCGGTGTCGAGAACCTCACGGGGCGCGAGATGGAGGTCCTCGAATACCTCGCAAGTGGATTGTCGAACGCGGAGATAGCTGATGCCCTCTTTGTGTCTGAGGCAACCATCAAGACCCACGTGTCGCACATCCTGACAAAACTCGATGTGCGGGACCGCGTTCAGGCAGTCGTCGTTGCCTACGAATCAGGCCTTGTCACCCCAGGGAGTTGATCGATGGGGTGACGTGATAGAACACATCCTCCGCACGATGGATGGATGAATCACCCTCACGGCCGATGTGGATTCCGCCGATGTTCGATACCGTTGCAGAGATCAAAACGGGAGAAGACGCGTGACTACACAAACGATCACAGATATTGCTGCCCGCATGGACAACGGTGTCAAGACCTATGGGGAGGGCGATGCCGCCGTACACGCCCTCAACGGAGCGACCGCAGAATTCGGGCGGGGGAGATTCACAGCCATCATGGGGCCTTCGGGTTCTGGGAAGTCGACGATGCTGCACTGCCTTGCCGGTCTCGACACGCTCACTTCAGGTGCCGCCTACATCGGTGATGTCGACCTGGCAACGCTCAAGGACAAGGACCTGACGCTGCTGCGCCGCGAACGTGTTGGCTTCATCTTCCAATCGTTCAACCTCATCCCAACCCTCGACGCGCAGGAGAACATCGTTCTCCCGTTGACGATCGCAGGGGAGAAGCCCGACACCGACTGGTACAGCCAGATCATCGAGATCCTTGGTATCTCAGATCGTCTCGATCACCTTCCAGCGGAACTCTCGGGTGGACAGCAACAGCGCGTTGCAGCAGCGCGGGCGCTCGTTTCGAAACCGGCGATCATCTTCGCGGATGAACCGAGTGGCAACCTTGATTCGAAGTCCGGGGCCGAACTGCTGGCGTTCATGCGTAGAGCGGTCAAGGAGTTCGAGCAAACCATCGTGATGGTCACCCATGATCCCAACACCGCGGCGTACGCCGACCGTGTCATCTTCCTCGAAGATGGTGTATTCGTCGACGAGATGCACGATCCGACTCCCGATGCGATCCTCGACCGCCTCAAGCAGCTTGGGGCCTAGGACGTGGTACGCACAGCGTTCAAATCAGTCTTTGCTCACAAGGTTCGGCTGCTACTCACAGGCGTCGCGATCGTGCTTGGCGTCAGCCTTGTCGCTGGTACGTTCATCTTCACCGACACCATCAACGCCCAATTCGATTCCCTCCTCGGCGAGATATACGAGGGCACCGATGTCAGCGTACGATCGGCTGGGGGCGACTTCTCGGCTGCAACAGAACCCTTCCCTGCATCCGTGTACGACGACATCATTGCCGTGGACGGCGTCATGGCTGCCGACGGCGGCGTGAGTTCGGTATCAGCACAGGTTCTCGACAGTGACGGGAACCCGATCGGTGGGCAGGGTCCGCCGACCCTCGGGTTCTCCTGGGGTGACACAGAGGCCTTGAATCCGATAAAGATCCAGGATGGCAACGGACGGCCGCCCGCGGGGCCCGGAGAAATCGCTATCGACTTGAACAGCGCGCGCAATGCCAACCTCGAACTCGGTGACATGGTGACGGTTGTTGCATTCAACGGGCCCGAGGACTTCGTCCTCGTCGGTCTGACATCGTTCGGCGACGCAGACAGTCTGCTTGGTGCAACACTCATCTCCTTCGAGTTGGAGGAGGCTCGTAGCGTCTTCGGATACGGAGACGAACTCACGGGTATCGTCGTTCAGGCCGAAGCGGGAGTCGACGCAGCAGACCTAACCGCAGCGATCGCTGAAGTGCTTCCCGAAGGCGTTGAAGCCGTTACAGGGGAGACAGAGCAGAACGAACAGGCTGCCGAGATCAGTGAAGGGCTCAGCTTCTTGAGTGTCGGCCTACTCGCATTTGCGGGTGTGTCGATATTCGTTGGTGGATTCATCATCCAGAACACGTTCCGGATCATCATCGCCCAGCGGACACGTGAACTAGCGCTGTTGCGTGCACTCGGCGCCACGGGTCGTCAGGTCCGCTCGATGGTCATCATCGAGGCGCTGATCGTCGGTGTGGTTGGTTCGGTGGTTGGCATCGCTTTCGGTTTCCTTCTCGCGCTGGGTATCCGAGCACTGATGAATGCAGTCGGACTCGGATTGACTCAGAGCGGCATGGTTCTCCTGCCACGTACCGTTGTCATCGGAATGACCGTGGGTGTGCTCCTCACCGTGGCTTCTTCGCTGTTACCTGCACGTAAGGCGTCTCGAATCCCTCCGATAGCGGCGCTTCGAGAAGATGCGTCACGCACGCCGCGTCGCAGCCTCCACAAGCGAGCGGTCGTTGGGGCCGCCGTGACGGGGACAGGAGTCGCGCTCCTTGCTATCGGGCTGTTCCTTGGCGTCTCGAACCCGCTTCTGTACGTGGCACTGGGTGCCGCCATCGGGTTCATCGGTGTTTCGATCCTGGCTCCTCTCGCTGCGCGACCACTTGCCGACATCATCGGCTGGCCGATGCCGAAGCTGTTCGGTGTGTCAGGTCAACTGGCCAAGGAGAACACGAAACGCCAGCCGCGACGTACTGTATCGACTGCGTCCGCTCTCATGGTTGGTGTCGCCCTTGTGGTGTTCTTCTCGGTGTTCGCGTCATCGACGAAGGCTTCGGTCTCGGAAACGGTGTTCGAGTTGTTTCCCGCGGACATCACCTTCCAGTCGACGAACCAGACAGACCCGGAGGTCCCCGCGGTCATCAGTCCAGAGTTCGCTGACGATCTACGGATGCATGAGGAACTTGAGGTTGTGTCTGCCATGCAGTTCGGCAAGGCTG
>QNFS01000276.1 GCA_003646415.1 Gammaproteobacteria bacterium | reverse complement strand
GGACCGTGGCCTGGTGGATCACAAAGACCGCAATGTCTGGTGCTTCGTGGGCGACGGGGAAACCGATGAACCGGAATCTCTGGGGGCGATCTCCCTGGCCGGCCGGGAAGGGCTGGGCAATCTCATCTTCGTTATCAACTGCAATCTACAGCGCCTGGACGGCCCGGTGCGGGGCAACGGTAAGATCATTCAGGAGTTGGAAGGGGTGTTCCGCGGTGCCGGCTGGAATGTCCTCAAGGTGATATGGGGTCGCAAGTGGGACCCGCTGCTGGAGAAAGACCAGACGGGTTTGCTGCAGAAGCGCATGGACGAAGTCTGTGACGGCGAGTTGCAGAACTACAAATACAACGGCGGCGCCTACACCAGAGAGCATTTCTTTGGAAAGTACCCACAGCTGCTGGACCTGGTTGCCGACCTGTCCGACGATGACATTATGTACCTCAACCGTGGGGGGCACGACCCCTATAAGGTGTATGCGGCTTATGATGTGGCGGTACATGAGAAGGAACGCCCTACGGTGATCCTGGCCATGACGGTCAAGGGCTACGGTACCGGCGAGGCGGGGGAGGCCAACAACGAAACGCATTCCCTGAAGAAACTGGATATCGACAGCCTGAAAGCCTTCCGCGATCGTTTTGCGATACCTGTCAGCGACGCCGAGCTCAAGAATGTACCCTATTACCGGCCCGCACCGGACAGCCCTGAGATGCGCTATATGCGTGGGCGCCGCCAGGAACTGGGTGGCCAGATTCCTGTGCGACGTACCCGGTTGGAATTACTGGAGATGCCGCCGCTGACCGCTTTTGGCAACCAGCTCAAGGGCAGCGGCAAGCGTGAAATCTCCACCACCATGGCATTTGTGCGCATGCTTTCAACTCTGGTGAAGCACAAGGATATTGGCGAGCGCGTGGTACCTATCGTACCTGACGAGGCGCGCACATTTGGTATGGAGGGCATGTTTCGGCAGCTGGGAATTTATTCTTCCGTGGGCCAACGATATACCCCTCATGATGCCGGCCAGATTATGTTCTACAAGGAGGAAAAGCAGGGCCAGATCCTTGAAGAGGGAATCAACGAGGCGGGAGCGTTCTCGGCCTGGCTGGCGGCCGCCACCTCCTACAGCACCAGCGGCTACCCCATGCTGCCTTTCTACATCTACTATTCCATGTTCGGCTTTCAGCGTATCGGGGATCTGGCCTGGGCGGCGGGTGACAGTCAGGCCCGCGGGTTTCTGATCGGTGCGACTGCCGGGCGCACCACGCTGAACGGTGAGGGCTTGCAGCACCAGGACGGCCACAGCCATTTGCTGGCCAGCACTATCCCCAACTGTGTGAGCTATGACCCGGCTTATGCCTACGAATTGGCGGTGATTGTGCAGGACGGCCTGCGCCGTATGTATCAGGAGGGCGAGAACAAGTTCTACTACATTACCACCATGAATGAGAACTACGTGCAGCCGGATATGCCCCATGGCGTAGAGGACGGCATTATTCGAGGCATGTACAGACTGAAAAACTCCACCGACAGGAGCGAATTGCGGGTGCAGTTGCTGGGCGCCGGGACTATCCTGCGCGAAGTGGAGGCCGCGGCGGCGATTCTGGAAAAAGACTACCAGGTGGCCGCCGATGTGTGGAGCCTGACCAGTGTCAATGAGTTGCAGCGTGAGGGCAAGGCTGCCCTGCGCTGGAACATGCTGCATCCACAAGAGGAGCCCCGGGTACCTTATGTCACTGCGCAGTTGCAGGACGCGACTGGCCCTTTTATTGCAGCCACTGACTATGTGAAAGCCTACACAGACCAGATACGGGAATTTGTGCCGGGCAACTTCACAGTATTGGGAACGGACGGATTCGGCCGTTCGGATACTCGCGGTAAGTTGCGTGACTTCTTTGAGGTGAGTCGTGAATATATTGTCGTTGCCGTCCTTAAAACCCTGGCGGATGAGGGGGGGCTGGACACTGCACGGGTGGTGGAGGCGATGCGCGCTCTGGGCGTTGCCCCGGACAAACCCGATCCGATAACGGTCTGACGGACAAGGAATTCGATGTGTCTAAACAACAAGTAACAGTACCCGATATTGGCGGTGCCGAAGACGCGGAAGTGGTCGAGCTGCTGGTGGCAGTCGGTGACGAGGTTACCCTGGACCAGAGCCTGATAGTGTTGGAGTCGGATAAGGCATCGATGGAAATCCCCTCGACGGCGGCGGGTACTGTGATTGAGGTGCTGGTGGCGGAAGGCGAACAGTTGGCCGAGGGGTCGCCGGTGGTGGTCGTTGAAGTGGCCGGTGAGTCTGCGGAGGATGAACCTGTAGAGGATGAACCTGTAGAGGATGAACCTGTAGAAATAGTGGAGGAAAATGCCACCATTGGGCCTGTCCTTGAGCCGGTGGCGCAGCCGGGCGAGCCGACAGGCCGTGCGGCTGAATCTTCAGTGACGACTACTGCTGTATCCATTCCTGAGGTGCCTGTCCCGGCGGTCGACATGTCAGCGCCCACGGGCTCCAGCGGTATTTATGCGGGTCCCGCCGTGCGTAAGCTGGCGCGGGAATTTGGCATCGAGTTGGGTAAAGTTGTTGGGTCTGGTCCGCGCGGCCGGGTGATCAAGGAAGACCTGCACCAGTTTGTGAAGAAATCCCTGAGTGGAGAGTCAGCGGTGGCAGCCACGGGTGGTGCGGGTATTCCAGCGATTCCGGAGATTGATTTCTCGAAGTTTGGCCCGGTGGCAGTCACCGAGCGCAGTAAGCTGGATAAATTGACCGCGGCCAATATGCAGCGCAATTGGCTCAATGTACCCCACGTCACCCAGTTTGATGAGGCGGATATTACCGAGTTGGAAGAGTTCAGGGCCGGGCTCAAGGCCGAGGCGCAGCGGCGTGGCACCCGGCTTACCCCGATGCCGTTCCTGCTGAAGGCCTGCGCCGTGGCCTTGCGCGATAATCCCAAACTCAACAGTTCCCTGGCGCAGGGCGGAACTGAACTGGTCTACAAACAATACATGCATATCGGCATGGCGGTAGATACCCCCGCGGGACTGGTAGTGCCGGTGCTCCGCGATGTAGACAAGAAGACAATCTGGGAGCTGGCGGAAGAGGTGTTGGCCATGGCCGGCAAGGCCAGGGATCGCAAGCTCATGCCAGCCGATATGCAAGGCGGCTGTTTCACTATTTCCAGCCTGGGCAATATCGGTGGCACCGGGTTCACCCCTATCGTCAATGCACCGCAAGTGGGCATTCTGGGCGTGTCCAAAGCCGCCCTCAAGCCGGTGTGGGACGGGCAGGCCTTCGCACCGCGCAAGCTGTTGCCCCTGGCGCT
>QNFS01000275.1 GCA_003646415.1 Gammaproteobacteria bacterium | reverse complement strand
GGACGGCCTGAAACTCGGGGGGGAAATCCGGGAGGTAACCATCATGCTCAGTGATCTGCGCGGATTCACGCCGCTAACCGAGCACTTAGGGCCGGAGCAGATCGTGAACCTGCTTAACCGGTATTTCGGAAAAATGGAGTCCATCATTACCCAGCATCAGGGAACCATAAACGAATTTCTTGGCGATGCCATCCTGACATTTTTTGGTGCGCCGGTTAAACACGCAGACCACGCCCAAAAAGCAGTGAGCTGTGCCGTGGCCATGCAGATTGCCATGCAGGATTTTAACCTTCGGAATGCAGACATGGGGCTTCCCGAACTTTCCATGGGCATCGGCATCAACACCGGGAACGTGGTCGTAGGCAACATCGGCAGTCAAAACCGCGCCAAATACGGTGTTGTGGGGCACGCCATTAACCTGGCTTCACGGGTGGAATCAGCCACCATGGGTGGCCAGGTTTTGATCGCAGAATCGACATACGCGAAGGTCAAAACGCACATAAAAGTCCGTGGGACCCGCATGATCAATTTCAAGGGGGTCGATGAGGGCGTGTCCGTATACGATGTAGGGGCTGTTTCGATCCCCCAAACGATGATACTGCCGGAAGAAACACCTGCGGCAGCATTTTTGGAAGAACCCGTTATGGTTGCCGTACATGCCATGAAAGGTAAAAAGGTCGACGGCGATTCAATGCGAGGCACCCTCAGCCGGTTTTCACCGACATGGGCTTGTGTTACGGTGAACAAAGCCATCGAAAATGCCCGGGAGATACGGTTGGACATAAACGATCCCGCCTCCGGAAAACCGGTTTTCGTGTATGCCAGGGTTGTGGAAACTGATCAACAACCAGATGGCATTGCCCACTGGGTTCGGATATCCTACTTCCCTCCCGAAGCGGAGGGCCTGCTCAAGAATTTATGATGTTTATCAGAAAAATAAAAAAGGAAACTTCTTCAATTGGGTAGAGCACACGGCCTGGATGACCGTACCTGCCACGCGCCTTTGACAAACTGTCAATTTTGTATTGACAAACGCGGTTACTGTGATAAAGTTCTGTCATAGAAAAACTAACTACCCCAATGGTTTCGACCTTGGGCGCGGGGCTACTTTCGGTTAGCCCTTGCTTATTAAAATAAGCCAAAATTAAACCTTATATCTATATCGACGGGTTCAATTTTTATTATGGGGTTGTCAAGGATACGCCGTATAAATGGCTCAATTTTATGGCTTTGTTTAAAAAAGTTCTCAACCCTAAACACGATATTCTCGCCATTAAATATTTCACGGCCCGTGTTACTGGAAAATTCGACCCCAATCAGCCGGTGCGCCAAAAGACGTACATACGGGCACTGGAAAAAAGCATACCCGAACTATCTGTCCATTATGGCCAGTTCAACAGCCACACGATCAACGCGCCCCTAGCTTATCCTATTAGCGCCAAGACATTCGGCAAACACATTAAGTTTGCCAACATAATCAAAACCGAGGAAAAAGGATCAGACGTCAACCTTGCGGTTCATGTTTTAAATGATGCTTGGAGAAATGTGTTCGATTGTGCTGTCATTGTTTCAAACGACAGTGACTTGGCTGAATCTCTCAGATTGGTAAAAGTACAGAATAAAAAGATGATTGGGGTAATATACCCTTCGACAAACCGGAAACGTCACCCATCAAAGGCTTTGACCAAGTACGCCAATTTTACCAAAGGTATTTTTGAAAGCAGCTTGAAAGCCTGCCAACTGCCTGACCCGATTCCGGGCACAACTATTGCAAAACCGTCCGATTGGTAGCTTCTGAAAAATAAATAAAACCCGGGCACTCGATTCGAATGTCCGTACTGGGTGCCCGTAAAATTACATAATGTATATTCCGGCATTCAGGGCGATCTGTCATCATGGCAGTTCGCATTTTTTATTTATATATCACCTGGCGTTTTAACGATATTGACCCTTATCTGTGAATATGAAATATTACCGAATTAGGGGTAAAACATGATCACAACACATAAAATTATTTTTCAAGATTCCAGCAATATGAGGGTATTATCCGATGAATCCATTGATTTGGTCGTAACGTCTCCCCCTTACCCGATGATCGAAATGTGGGATCAGATATTTGCCGGTCAAAATGAGGAGATTGGCAGAGCCCTGAAAAATAATGACGGGCCGACTGCTTTTGAATTAATGCACCAGGAACTCGATAAGGTGTGGGATGAGCTTTATCGCGTTCTAAAAGTGGGTGGAATCGCCTGTATCAATATAGGCGATGCAACAAGAACTATCAATAGCCGTTTTGCTCTTTATACCAACCATTCCAGAATCCATACTTATATGCAAAATATTGGATTCTCGGCTTTGCCGGCGATATTGTGGCGAAAACAGACCAATGCCCCAAATAAGTTTATGGGGTCAGGAATGATGCCACCGGGAGCCTATGTTACCTTGGAGCATGAATATATTTTAATATTGCGGAAAGGTAATAAAAAAGAATTCAAAACAATTGACGAAAAGAAACAGAGACGTGAAAGCTCATTTTTCTGGGAAGAGCGGAATGTTTGGTTCTCTGACCTTTGGATGGATTTAAAAGGCACTTCTCAAAATTTATTTGATACCAAAACCAGGGGACGAAGTGCTGCATACCCATTTGAACTACCTTACAGACTTATTGCAATGTTTTCGATAAAAGGTGATACCATTCTGGACCCATTTTTCGGTATCGGCACCACTATGTATGCTGCAATGGCTACAGCAAGAAACAGCATCGGTTATGAAATCGATCCCAACCTCAGGGAACAAATCATATCGAAATCTTCCGGCATAGTAGATTTTTCAAATAAACGAATCGAGGAACGATTAAAAAAGCATTTGGCATTTGCCGATGACAGATTTAAGAAAAAAGGCAAGTTCAAACACGCAAATGTTCATTACTTGTTCCCGGTTATGACAAGGCAGGAAACAGATCTTATCATAAATGAACTTTTAGATGTTAATCAGATGGATTCTGATTCCTTCAAAGTTTCATATTCAGACAATCCTCAGGAAAAATATGTGGGATCACGGGATGAATATGTTCTATCCGACGCTGAAAAAAAGGATATGAAAAAACGCCGTACCCCTAAAAAGCAGAAAAAGAATCATGCACAACTGCAACTGTTCTAAGAGATATTTGATAGACTGAATTATAGACGTGCAGGATAGACATGCTGTTGGGTATTACGATTTACAGAAACGAAACAGGGACTCAGAATTACTTCTAAGTCCCTGTTTTTATTATGGCGGGAGCGACGAGACTCGAACTCGCGACCTCCGGCGTGACAG
>QNFS01000274.1 GCA_003646415.1 Gammaproteobacteria bacterium | reverse complement strand
CGCTCTCAGAATTGGTGTTATCAGCGGTTCAGTTATCTCCGGATTTTGTGGCTGGCTGGTTTTACATCTAAGCCTGCCAAAAGCACAGGCAGATACGCCATAAAAAGGCACACTGTCATATGCGGATAAGTACTTTCTGTTTTAATTTGATCGAGCACCGGGTTTAATTGGCCGGGGCAAAAATGGAAGAATCAGCTTCTGCACATTAATGCGCGCGCCGATACGGTGGCAGAGCATATATGAACCCACCAGCTTTCGGTGTAGAAACATGGTTTCCGGCGGTGGTACCTTGTATTCGCTCATATCGCCGAGCATCATTTCCATACCGGCATCACGACCCCGGGCAAACAGGTCGGAGGTACCAAAGTCGTAAATCTTGTCGTAGCGAATCGGCTCACAGACTAACCGAATCATATCCAGTATCCTTTCAGCGTGCTCATCGCTATTGCCCGCGTCCAGGTAACCAATACTCTCGGCGTAGTGCCGTGCAGCGCCATTGTCCTCGTCGATCAGGGCCCTGGCGATCTGGGCATATTGGTCGGTGAACTCTTTATTAAAAGTAACCGTGGAGCCAAAGTCGAGCAGCACGATGCGGTCCTCCTCCGGCTGGTAAAGGTAGTTGGCGAAATTGGGATCGGATTGCATGGTTCGGAACTCAAACAGCTCGCGAAAAACCAGGCACTCCAGTAATGCACCAACGCTATCACGAAGCTCCTGCCTCACACCGTCATCCCCGAGTGATTCAAGCGGCACGCCTTCAACATAATCCATTGCAAGGATACGTTTGGTCGTCAGGTCGTGGTGGACTTTCGGGACCACGAAGCGTGCTTCATCACGGACCAGTTCACGATATGTTGTCAGGTATTCAGCCTCCTGGATGTAGTCTGCCTCCTGATGCAATTGACGTTTCGCCTCTTTGATGATGCCGGCAATATCGAACTCGATTGGCAATAGCTTTAGCATGCGCATGAACATGGCCATGTTGTCCACATCGCTGTTGATACTTTTTGCCACACCTGGATACTGGATTTTCAGAGCCAGGTCGCGCCCGTCGGTTGTCTGCACCCGGTGTACCTGCCCAATCGAGGCAGCGGAGACAGGCATGTAAACGAAATCAATAAATTTATTTTCCCAGCCCTTGCCGTATTCGCGACCCATGACACGGCGGATCTGCGCCAGTGGCATGGTGTCGGCAGAATCCCGCAGAACAGCTAATGCATCGGCGAACTCACGCGGCAGGATGTCGGCACTTTCCATCGACAGCATCTGCCCCATTTTCATGGCGGCCCCGCGCATACCCGCCAGTTGCCGGGCAAGTTTTTCTGCATTGGTGGCGGTCAAAAAGACGTTATAGGCATCATCAACCGTAACGCCACGAAGACGCCGCACACCTTCGGCCATGCCACCGACCGCAATCTCTCCGGCGGTGAAACCCAGCCGTGCCAAGCGGCCGAGACGTGTTGTTGGTACCCGTGATTTTTTCAGGCTCATTTGAAAACCCTGTTAAAAAGAAAATTTCAGCTGCATTTTGCACTCTATAAGATCGATGTGTACAAGATAATCCCTGTCAGGGTGCATGTAGAATTCTAACCTTTGCTTTGAACACAACATCATCTTAAAATGCCGCTCTAATATTTTTTTCAATCAAGACCCCAACAACTACCTACAATTATTTTGTATACACCTTATTGATAGCGCCCCATAAGAAATCATATGAACAGTAAAAAGAATAAACCGGATATTTCACTACTTGTGTTCAAAGGGACCCTGATAGTAGTTGTTTTTTTATTGGGCGGGTTCCTTGCCAATAGCGGTTTTGCCCCATTCAAGTTGATTGAAAAAGGCCTGAAGGATACAGAGAAACTTGCAGAGGAAACGACCCGACAACGCCCCATGTTGTTAGACAAAGGCATCTACAAAGGCGACGGTGTAACCATTCACAAACAGGATCAAGCCTACCAGGGGCTGACCGTGATGCAGGGGTGGTTTCCTGAAGGGCCTCAAGCCAGGCTGGTGGATATGGATGGAAATGTGATCCACACGTGGATGATTGATTTTTTTGGAATTTGGGACAAACCGGAACATATTTATCCAAAACGCAACATACCAAAAACACCCTTTAATTACCATACCATGGGGCTGGCCGTATTGAGGGACGGATCTATCGTCGCCAATGTCCAAAACCAGGGTGCGGTAAAGCTGGATAAATGTGGCAAGGTTATCTGGACGGTGGACCGAATGACGCACCACTCCGTAACGCCGACTGAAGACGGCGGATTCTGGATGCCGGGCAACCAGGATTTGAGAAAAGTACCGGATGATTTATGGTTTTTGGGGTTAACACGTGAGAAATTGATGGAATCGATGGGGCGTTACGAAAATATGCTTCTGTACGTTGATGCCAATGGCGAAATCAAAAAAGAATTTTCTGTTTTGCAGGCAGTGGCAGACGCCAACTTTGAGCATCAAATTTATGATGCTCTGCAGATCCGCAAAGGCGATCCAACCCATATCAATGACATTGAGATTGTGACACAAGCCCTTGCTGCGAAGCTGGATAATATTAATGCTGGAGATTTGTTGGTATCTATCCGACAATTTCACATGGTCGCAATTTTTGATCAGGACAGCGGCAAGATAAAATGGCATCAAGCCGGCCCGTGGGTTCGGCAGCATGATCCGGATATCACCGAAGACGGCGATATTTCAGTGTTTAACAATAGAAACTATCATGTAAATTTGAATGAAATTCCAGGGAGCAACATCACAGAGCTGGACCCGGTGACCCGGCAGGCCAGGATTGTATATCCGCAAGCAGGTCAAAAAAGGTTTTATTCCGACATTATGGGATCCCACCAGGCATTACCCAATGGAAACATGTTGATCATCGAAAGCCGGCGGGGCCGGGTATTCGAGATAGATTCAGAAGGCGACATTGTCTGGGAGTACGTTAAAATGTACGACAAAGAATATGCTTCATTAATTGAGTGGGCTGAAAGATACGATTCTGATTATTTTTCAGTCAACGATTGGACCTGCAACTGAGTTTTATTTGAATATGACGGTTAATAAACGAAGACATTTATGAAATACACCCTTGGTATTACCTTTTTCCTGTTTGCGGTTTTAATACCCTTCAGTGCATTTGCTTACCTGGGACCAGGAGCCGGGCTATCCGCCATCGGTTCCGTACTAGCATTTGTAGGATTGATTCTTTTACTGATCCTCGGCTTTTTTTGGTATCCCCTCAAGAAGCTTATGAAAAAAATGAAGTCGGATACCGATCAGGAAACTGACGGAGATGACGATGATGACGATTCTGACTCT
>QNFS01000273.1 GCA_003646415.1 Gammaproteobacteria bacterium | reverse complement strand
TTCCTGCCATTTGAGCACTGGCGTTGCAAACGACCGCTCCTGATAACAGCAGACAGCTGCCCTTATCCAGGGTGAGGAAATTCTCCGGCCAGCCTCGGTAACGACTGTCGAGTTGAATGGGGTTGTTATGCCATCAATTTTACCGGCATGGACCTGGATATAGCTTTTCTTTATTGGCCATCTGCCCATGCCACCTCTTCATGCAGAACCGTAGTGCAATTCACATGATGCTATGGTCTTCAAGGGCCTGGTGGGAGCCATGCTGGATTGATATTTTGAAAATGTTGCGGGGAAGTGGATGGAAATGGGGATTGTTTTAACTAAGGCTTTAATATTTAAGGGATTTTATTTGATATAAAAACAGGCAGGTTAGTTGTCCTGCTTGCAGTATTCCCCGGAGCGGTAGGTGGATGTTGGGCAGTTGTCTCCGATGCGGGGGATGGGTTTTGGGCTGTGGCGGAGGTTGCCAGGAGTAGGGAGTAGAAAATTATTTTGAATATTCTGGTGCCTCCTACATAGCAGGATATATTATGCCTGAACGTCCCCGGTAGGATGCCGAGGTCTCATGACAAGAATCAGTGGGAGTGTTTGTGCAGGAAACAAAAAGAATTGCGCTGTTGATCGACTGTGACAATGTCAGTCATACCGCCATTGAGGGTGTGCTGGAAGAGCTGGCTAAACATGGCACCGTGAATGTCCGCCATGCCCATGGTGACTGGAATAGCCCCTCATTATCCGGCTGGTCGAAGAAACTGCACCCCCATGCCATCAGGCCAATGCAGCAGTTTGCTTACACCAAAGGCAAGAACGCCACTGATTCCGCTATGATAATCGACGCCATGGACCTGCTTTACAGCAACAATGTGGATGCCTTTGCCCTGATGACAAGCGATAGTGACTTCACCCCCCTGGTGCTCAGGATTCTGGAAAGCGGTTTTCCCGTGTATGGATTTGGCGGAAAGAAGACGCCGAAGCCGTTTGTCGATTCCTGTTCGCCCTTCATTTATATAGAAAACCTGATGGGCGGTGGAGAAGATAAGGCCGAAAGCGACACGCCGCCAGCCAGAACAACCAGGGCACAGTTGCGGAAGAATACCTCCCTGGTCAGGCTGCTGAGGACCGCTGTAGAGCAGGCTTCAGGAGATGATGGCTGGGCAAATATGGGTATGGTGGCCAGTTATATATCCAATAATAACAGCTCGTTCTCTTCAATTAATTATGGTTACCGAAAAATCAGTGACCTGATAAAAGCCACGGAACTATTCAAAATTGAAATGAGAAATGGCACTGCCATGTACATAAAGGACTCCAGAAGCTGAATCGCCTGGTTCTGCCACCCCCACAAATAACCCCCCACCCCTATTGCATCCCCCGAGCACATTCCCTAAAATCGCACCCCTTCATACGGGACAGGTGTTTGCCTCTCCCATCAGTTCAAAGCTGGTGTAGCTCAGTAGGTAGAGCAGCTGATTTGTAATCAGCCGGTCGGGGGTTCGATTCCTCTCACCAGCTCCATTTTCCTCTTTAACCCACCTCTGCGTGGGTGAATTTGATCACTACTGGAATGAATGGATTATGGGCAACGTAGGTAACTCAAACCTGTATTCTTGTTTCAGTCGCCACTTCCCGGCGCCTTCAGCGGTGCTGTTGACCACTGAATCCGGGGAGTCTTTTACCTATGGGGATGCCGAGCAGCGTTCTGCCCAGGTGGCTAATGTCCTGGTTGAGCTGGGTCTGCAGGAGGGTGACCGCATTTCTGTGCAGGTAGAGAAGTCACCTGAGAGTTTGTGGCTGTACCTGGGGGTTATTCGGGCGGGTATGGTGTACCACCCGCTAAATCCCGCCTATACAGATGAAGAGTTGGGGTACTTTCTGGGAGATGCCGGACCCTCACTGTTTGTCTGTGACAAATCCCGGGCTCAACAGCTACAGAGCCTGTGTGACAAAGCCGGTGTGGCGAACCTGCTTACCCTGAATCGTGATGGCAGCGGTTCAATGGTTGAGATGGCGCAGCGGTGCTCTGGCCAGTTCGACACGGTGGACGCCGCGGTGGGGGATCTGGCGGCATTATTGTATTCTTCCGGTACCACCGGACGACCCAAGGGCATTATGCTGTCCCACGGTAACCTGCTGCAAAATGCCGCGGTCCTGGTCGACTATTGGGGTTTTAGCGGCGAAGATTGTCTCCTGCACGTGTTGCCGGTGTTCCATGTACACGGCCTGTTCGTGGCGATTGGCTGTGTACTGATGAGTGGCGCCAGTATGCGTTGGCTGCCTAAGTTTGATGTACCTGCGGTGCTGGAGAACCTGCCTCACAGTACTGTTATGATGGGTGTCCCAACCTACTACACCCGGTTACTGGCCGAGCCCGCCTTTGGTGCGCACAGTTGTAAGAGCATCCGCTTGTTTATTTCGGGCTCCGCCCCGTTACTTACAGATACTTTTGTCGAATTCGAGCAACGCACCGGTCAGGTCATCCTGGAGAGGTACGGTATGTCCGAAACCGGTATGATTACCTCTAATCCACTGGATGGCCCACGCCGTGCTGGCACCGTGGGTTTTCCCCTGCCCGGTGTCACGGTCAGGGTGTGTGGCGCTGACAATCGGGTACTGGACGGCGGCGAGGCGGGAGATCTTCAGGTCAAAGGTGGCAATGTTTTTGCCGGCTACTGGAATATGCCGGACAAAACCGCGGAAGATTTCACTGCGGACGGCTTCTTTATCACCGGCGACAAGGGCCTGGTCGATGAGGGTGGCTACATATCCATCGTTGGCCGATCCAAGGATATGGTGATCAGCGGGGGCCTGAATGTGTACCCCAGGGAAATAGAGCAGCTTATCGATGAGTTGCCCGGTGTATTGGAGTCTGCAGTTATTGGCCTGCCTGACCCGGATTTTGGTGAGGTGGTAGCCGCTGTTGTGGTGTTGGAGGAGGGCGTGCAACTGTCGGGGGAAGGTATCCGCAACGCGATTAAGGTGCAGGCGGCGAATTTTAAGGTGCCCAAACAGGTGTTCCTTGTTGCGAGCCTCCCCAGAAACACCATGGGTAAGGTGCAAAAGAATGTTTTGAGGCAAAATTACTCCTGAATCTGTTGTCGGGACCTTCTGGTGGCCTATATATAGAGGGCTGTCGATCCGGTTCCTGATCCAGCTGGCAAGGTTTCTGTAAGTTTATAATTTTACTGGAATAAGCGGTTGACAAGGGGGTGGCTCATCAGGACAATATGCCGCCTTTCGGAGGGGTTCCCGAGTGGCCAAAGGGATCAGACTGTAAATCTGACGCGTGAGCTTCGGTGGTTCGAATCCACCCCCCTCCACCATTATAGTAATGGTTT
>QNFS01000272.1 GCA_003646415.1 Gammaproteobacteria bacterium | reverse complement strand
TAAGGTTTCAGGCAAATTCATCGCGAATCGCATCGCTGTGCTCGCCCAGTGCCGGAACCTGTCCCAACTGCATTGCATCCTCCCCCACACAAAGGGCCGGTGGACAAACCAACTGTACCGCTCCTGAAGGTGTGTTCACTTGCACACGGCGCAACTGCGGGTGCTCACTCAAGTCCTCCACCGAGTTGAGTGAGCCAAAGGCGACCTGCCCTTTTTGCAAACGCCGAATCACCTGCTCTCTGTCCAGGCTGTTGAATACCTCGTCGATCTGCGCATCGAGCGCCGGGCGGTTATTGCAACGGCTTACATTATCCCTGAACAGCGGATGCTCCACCATCTCCGGCTTTTGCAGCACCAACTCACAAAAAGCGGACCATTCGCGATTATTTTGAATGGAGATCACCACCTGCTGGCCACCACCACAGGTATAAGCACCGTAGGGGGCGATTGTGGGATGATTTAAACCCACCCGTTGTGGGGCCGCCCCGCCATACTGCTGATGCAGTAGCGGCACCGTCATCCAGTCGGCTATCGAGTCAAACAGGGAGACCTGAATGCCTTTACCCCGGCCGGTAATCCCGCGTTCTATGAGCGCCTGCAGTACCGCCGTATGGGCGTACATACCACAGGAGATATCGCACACCGAAACCCCCACCCGGCCGGGTTCATCCTGCGCGCCGGTAATAGCCGCCAGCCCCGACTCGCACTGCACTAATAAATCGTAGGCTTTCATATCGCGGTAGGGGCCGGATTCACCATAACCGGAAATATCAACGGTTATCAGTTTTTTGTTGCGCTGGCGCAGTTGCTGCGAATCAAAACCCGCGCGTGCACAGGCGCCGGGTGCCAGGTTCTGGATAAACACATCGGCCTTATCCAGCATAGCCTGTAATAGCTGTTTATCACCTTCCTCTTTGATATTAAGGCATACCGATTCCTTGCCGCGGTTCAACCATACAAAATAGGCGCTCTCGCCTAACACCACATGATCGTATTGGCGGGCGAAGTCGCCCTCTTCCCGCTCGACTTTGATGACCCGTGCTCCGGCATCAGCCAGGCGTGAGGAGCAATAGGGAGCAGCAGCCGCCTGCTCCAATGAAACTACCAATAATCCGTTTAACGGCTTCACCAAAGCAACCTCACTGGAAATATTTGGGCGGGACGGTCAGGGATGTGGCCGCTATCGCAAGGAAATTGGAGGCTCGGAGCGGAATCGAACCGCTGTGCACGGAGTTGCAGTCCGCTACATCACCACTCTGTCACCGAGCCATATGGGGGATTGGAGCGGGAAACGAGATTCGAACTCGCGACCTCAACCTTGGCAAGGTTGCGCTCTACCAACTGAGCTATTCCCGCACTCACCTTGAAGGCGCATATTGTATTGCGCGTACGGTAAGAGTCAAGCAGAATACAAGGAAATTCGTGCAAGCAACTGAATTACAAAGAATTACTCCTGTCCTTAATAATCACCCAGGCAGCTTTCAGGTAGATAAGCATGGACCACAGGGTCAACACGGCCGCGCTATACAGCACCAAATAGCATAGTGCCAGCATCCAGTTCTCGTCCCTGGCAGGATCTATCGCCAACAATGCGGTAATGGCCACCATCTGAAAAACGGTTTTTACCTTACCGATATAAGAGACCGCCACCGACGTGCGCTCTCCCAGTTCCGCCATCCACTCGCGCAGTGCGGAAATCACAATCTCCCGGCCGATAATGACGCAGGCCGCCACGGTGAACATCAACGTGTCATGACGCTCTACCAATAGCACCAGGGCAATAACCACCATCAGCTTGTCTGCCACCGGGTCCAGGAAAGCCCCAAAGGCGGTCATTTGGCCCAGGCGCCGGGCCAAATAGCCATCGAGCCAGTCGGTAATGGCTGCCACGGCAAATATAATGGCGGCAACTGTCAGATGATTCTTGAACGGTAGGTAAAAGACCACCACCAGTACCGGAATCAGCATAATCCGCATGAGGGTCAATGCGTTGGGAATATTAATTGGCAAGTACCCTAAGTCCTTTTAGCCGGTTCCACGATATGATGTAAATGATCATATATCTGTTGCGCCATTGTGGCACTAATTCCAGAAATTTTCTTCAACTCTTCCACATTCGCATTCTCTACACCCTGGGCGCTGCCAAAGTGGCGCAGCAGTTCGCGCCTGCGCCTGGCACCTACTCCGGGAATATCTTCCAGCACTGACCGTTGCCGCGCTTTATCGCGCCGCGCCCTGTGCCCCGTGATAGCAAAGCGGTGTGCCTCGTCTCGAATTTGCTGGATGAGATGCAGCGCCGCGTTATCACCGGGCAGTTGTGTTTCCTGCCCGGTGGCGCCATTAATCAGTGTCTCGAAGCCGGCTTTACGGGTAACTCCCTTGGCCACACCAATGACTTCCACCCCGCTCAACTGCAGCTCCCGCAATACTGTCATGGCCTGTGTAACCTGTCCTCTGCCACCATCAATGAACAAAATGTCCGGCAGAGCCCCCTCCCCCGATTTGAGCCGATTATAGCGCCGCTCAAGCGCCTGCTGCATGGCGGCGTAATCATCGCCGGGAGTAATGCCCTCGATATTGAACTTGCGGTAATCGGATTTGCGCGCACCATTTTGATCAAATACCACGCAGGAAGCCACGGTCGCCTCACCGGAGCTATGGCTGATATCGAAGCACTCCATACGCTCAGGCAATTCAGGCAGCGCCAACAGGTCCTGCAGTGCCTGCAGCCGTCCGACAATTGTCTGGCGCCCGGCCAGGTGAGATTCCAGATTGGTCTGGGCGGTCTGCAGCGCCAACTTCAACCATCGGGCCCTGGCTTCACGCACCCGACTGCGTAGCTTTACCTGGCGCTGCGCCTGTACTGACAGGGCCTGCGCCAGTATCACGGCATCTTCGGGCACCTCATTCACGATTATCTCAGCGGGAATTGCCCGGGCCCCACCCAGGTAGTACTGCGGAATAAACGCCGACAGCACCTGAGCCGCGCTCTCCTGCAGTTTGAGCGGGGGATAATAGGTTTTACTACCCAGCACCCGAGCGCCGCGCACAAATAACACCTGGACACAGGACCGTCCACCTATCGCCGCGGCAGCAAGAATATCCAGGTCACCTGTTACCCCCTCTATGCCCTGGCTGGCCTGTACATGCTGCAGCTGGCTGAGCTGGTCACGGTATATCGCCGCTTTTTCATACGCCAGTTGCGCCGCCGCGGCTTCCATATCGTCCGCCAGGCGCATCATTAATTGTTGCGACTTGCCACGCAAAAACAGGGTCGTGCTTGCCACCTGGGCGTCGTACTCCTCCTTGCTTACCAGGTCGACGCAGGGGGCGGTG
>QNFS01000271.1 GCA_003646415.1 Gammaproteobacteria bacterium | reverse complement strand
TCTGACCACGAAACATCCCCGTGGGCTTGATGGAGCCAATCTTATGCAACAGCCCTGACCGATAATCCATCAAATAAAGTGCAAAACACCACATCAATTATCGTGACCACTCTCACCACTGAGGCGACCGACAGGTTGATACAGATCGGTCGTCCCTCTTGCTCGATCAACTGCAGTGCAAGGTCGACTACGTGCCGGTCCAGTTCGCCAGACAATTCCAGCCGGTTTATCCAGGGCAGAAACTGCCCTGCAGTTATCAGTTCACCTTTCAATTCCATTCTTACCGGTGATTCAAGGTGAAGAAGATTGCCTTCCTTGTCTATGGCGGGGTAGGAGGCCAAAGAGAACTTATGCCCGTGAAATGCCTGTTCGAATATGACGCGCCATCGCGCCATTTGCTCCCGCACCGTCGTTAGCTGGATATCGCCCTTGTTGGCGACATTGATGCGCGATTCGCCCTCCTGGTCAGCGTTGAGTAGTGAGCCATCAAGGCGGATCAGCAGTTCGCTGATGGTTTCCCCGTGGGTAAATAGGGTGGTTGCGCCCGGTAGTCTGACATCGCCATGCATACTGCGGTTTTCCAGAATCTCCTGGATTGCTTTTTGTGCTTCACGCGCTGTGTCTGCCGGCTCCATGGCGCGGGGCGCGAGTAGGGCGAAGTCAGACCCGTTCAGGCGTGATGCTGCCCAGCGGCCGTGTTGGATGACAATACAATTCAGGGCGTGACCTATGTCTGCAAGCATGCCATCGATCGATTTGCGACCATAAGTCTGGTTGAGTCGTGTCAGGCCGGCCAGCCGGATCAGGCTAAGGCTCCCCGTGGAGTTGACGTCATCGCTCTGAAGGGCGGCATCCAGTGTCTTTATGAAAGACTCGCGATTCATCAACCCTGTCACCTTGTCAATGTGTGCCTCACGCTGCCATTTTTCAAAGCGTTTGGCCTCCTGTCTCAGCATCTGCTTGATACGGTCTGACAGGCTGTTCATGGCACTGACAACTTGCTTGAACTCCCTGGTGGATGGCTCGGCTATCGTAATAAAACGTCGATCACCAATGGCCTGGGCCTGCTCTACCAAGTCATCCAGTGGGCGCAGGATGATTTTTAGCAGGTAACTGCCCAGGCAGCCCGCCACGATCATGGCGATCAGAAATACCAACGCCAGCGCGTAAACGGCATTCTGTATACCCAACTGCTGTTCGAGGTAGGTCTTGACTGAAAGGCTGGTCGCCACAAAGCTGCCAGCGAACACGACGGTCAGCAGAATGATGACGGCCAGCCAGAGTTGTTTATATAAAGACATGATCAAGCTCCGTTAATTTCCTAGCTTATCCCGGCCCGCCCCATGGGTGTCCCATGAGCACATTTCTACCGATTTTAGCCCAGTTTGCTGAAAATCATCTTACGAATGCCCCGGTTTGGGTAATACAACCTGCGCTTTTGTGATGCAGGTCATAATATTCATTACAGTATGTCTAGTTAGTTTCCAGATGCACACTGTTAGTCCTTTGGGTTCTTTGATTGACCTCAAACTGACATGGCGCAGATCCGACTTATATGACTGTACGGGAGACCGGACTCTTCGTTCCAGTGATTGAAACTATTTTGTATTAGAGACATTTCTCGTTTTGACCCGGGAATATCCTTAAGGTCTGCCCCCGCCCGCTGCAAACACCTCACCACATCTCCGGTAGTCACAAACGTGTCCTTGCCCATATTCCTCAGCACCCGCTGCCCGGTCATGCCGCCCAGTCGGGCGCCGTGCTTCTTCATATAGGCAAACAAGCTAATCAAATCTTCCGCTGGCCAGTGGCTGACAAACTTGCCAAAACTGCCGTGTTCTTTCGCCACGTCCAGAATAAAATGGGCGTTGGCTTGAATACCCAGGACTTTTTGTCGGTTGCGAATGATCCTGGGGTTTTGCGCAAAGCGGTCGATCTGGTCCGGGCTCAGCATCACAATTTTTTCAGGTGGGAAGCCGAAGAACACCTTTTCGAAGTCATCCCATTTGTTGTTCACCACCCGCCATACGAAGCCGGCCTGGAAAACGCAGCGGGTCATTTCGGCCAGCCAGCGGTCGTCCCTGGTGCCGGCAAGTGCTCTTGGGCTACGTACTTTCGGCAGCAGTTTCTTCAGCTGTGCTTCCCCGCCTTTGCGATCGCAGGCTCGTTGGTAAATGTTCTCGAATCGCTCCATGTCTTTTCGGCCGCCATTGCAAAGGGGGTGGTTTTCGCTAAATTCAGTTTAGACTATAGCCGGACAGCGCCTCGCGGAGCGCTGTTGGCCTACGGGGGCAATCGGTCGTAGGTGGTGAGCAACTGATGTATGCGCCCGGCGATATCCTGCGGTACCTGCTCCCATTCGAAGCGCCACTGCCAATTGCCCTCGGTGGTGCCCGGTGTGTTCATACGATGTTTGCCGTTCAATCCCAGGAAATCCTGCCACGGGATGATGGCGGTGCTGGCGGGGGAGGCCATGGCCTGGCCGATCAGCATCCAGGGCATGCCCTCGGCGGGGTTGTTGAAATACTGGTAGACCCTGCCTCGCATATCCTCGGTGAGGCTTTCAAACCAGCCCAGGGTAGTGTCGTTGTCGTGGGTGCCGGTGTAGACGATATCGCCCTGTGAGTGCCTGTGACTGAGGTACGGATTTTCTGGATTTCCGTCAAAGGCGAATTGCAGTATCAACATGCCGGGCAGGGTGAAGTCCTCGCGCAACGCCTCTACCCCGGCGCTGATCGTACCGAGGTTTTCCGCTACCAGGCACAGGTCCGGGTAGTTCTCGCGAATGGCTTGTAGTAGTGCCCTGCCGGGCGTGTGCACCCACCTCCCCTCTATCGCGGAGGTGGCGCCGGCTGGAATTTCCCAGTAGGCCTCAAGCGCGCGGAAATGATCTATGCGCGCGATATCAAACTGGTGCGCGGCCGAGGCAAAGCGCTGCAGCCACCACTGGAAGCCGTTGTTGTGCATCAACTTCCAGTTGTACTGGGGGTTGCCCCACAGCTGGCCCTCGCTGGAGAAATAATCGGGTGGTACGCCGGTGACTGTTACTGGCTGGCCATTTTCGTCCAGGTCAAACAGCGCCTGGTGGGCCCAGACATCAGCACTATCGAGGTGTACATAGATGGGCATATCCCCGAACAGCAGTATGCCACGCTCGTTGGCATTGTAGCGCAGTTCGTCCCACTGGCAGCGAAATACGAACTGGCGAAAGCGCAGTTCAGAGATCTGCTCGGCCAGCTCTACCGCGCCTTGGTCACAGGCAGTTTGCTCGCATTCGCGCAAGCCTGGTGGCCAGGTAGTCCAGGGCTGGCGCCCCTGGGAATCCCTGAACGCCTGGAAACGCACGTAATCTTCCAGC
>QNFS01000270.1 GCA_003646415.1 Gammaproteobacteria bacterium | reverse complement strand
ATCAAGTTCCCCTCACTATCTTCGTCGACACGGAAGAGGGGACCCAGCAAGTCTACTCTGGAAATCCGTGTACAAATCCGATGGGGGACGGCTGGCCAACGCAATCCATCCGGCAAAGAGAGGGAAATCCGGACATTCCAGCGGAACCAATACTCCTCCCTAAGCCCAAGGGAATCCTCAGCCCCAGCCGGACAAAGACCAGAGCTTCGGAAAAATTGGACGTGATCCGAATCTCGGATCCAAAAGCAGTGAGTGTCGGTCCACACTCTCTGGAAAAGCTTCAGCAACTTCAGCGGGAGAAACACGCGGCCCAGCATCTTCCCAAAAAGAAGATTCCGGAATTGCGGCAACGGAAGGCTCGGCAAAAGCCGACAGTTATCAATCTCCTACTGAAACATCGTGGAAACAAGCTCAGCCTTCGTCGTGAAATGCCAAGTCCCCAAGCGATGAGCCTTGGGGGGGTGTTCTCGACAAACCAAGAGAAGAAGGAGCGTTTCGATCAGTCTCTCAAGGGCTGGAGACGTGTTTCACAAGTTTCATTTGCGTCCAAAGACAGAGTTCGTTCTTTGCCAACTATCACTACAGAAATGGGCAAACGAATTCCGGCGGAGGACGTGGAAGAGACTCGTGATGCTCGTTATCTCGCCCAAAAAGCCAAGAGAGCGCGAAGGGAAGCTTCTTCAATCTACTACATCTTGGCTGCTAAACCACCTGTCCCCCTGGGAGTACAACTCGACGAGCTGGAATCGTCACCTTCAAAAGGGGGAGGGGGAGGAAGCGGCCGTGAAAAGGGCCGTGGAAATGATGCTGAAGGGAACGAGGGGCCCAAAATTTCCAAATCGCTGGAAATCCCCTCTAAAACTCGACAAAAATCAGCTTGGAAAAGGGCCTCTAAGCTGGTGAAGAAACGGAAAAAGCCACCTCCGAGAAGTCCTACTCCACCGGCTCGAAGGCCAAAGTCGGAAAAAAGGGTTCCGACTGAGGAAGATCCTGGATTATCGGACAAGGAATTGTCCGCCGCTTATCAAGACATCAAGTCCATTGTGGGGGACAAGAAGACGTTGCAGAAGATGGAGGCTCCTTACTTCACTGTCCATGGAGTAAAGCGGAGTTCCTCCAGGCCCATGCTCTTCGTCCAAGTGGCTCACAACACTACCTTGGTGGCAGATCCGAATCATAAAGGGAATCGGCAATTCGTCAAATTCCAAGTGAAGCAGTGGCCACAACGGCGGGAGGAATTCGCGGACGCAACTCTGCGTTTTGTTCCCGATCCCGCCATGAAGGAAAACCTGCTTTACGTGACCGACTGCCTGATTGTTCCAAATCGGAAGGGATGCTTCTACGCAGAAGTCCGCAGTGCTCACTTGTCTGAGCTCATCTTGGGTCGACAGACTGTTGGTCGACTGGAGGAAGTATCCCAAATTCCATCTGCAGAGGCAGCCGAGACGATGGCCGCCGGATTAGGAAAGGACGTCCGGTTGTGTACCGGAAGAGTGGAAAATGTCAACTTCATTGGACCTGTGGAAATCGATGAAGCTGCTGCCAAGAAAGCCAGGATCCGAGAACAACTCAAGGTGGATTCTGAGTTATTGACGCCAGAGCAGACTGAACAAGTCTGGGCCCTGGTAGACAAATACTCGGATGCTTTTGCGACGACCCCAGAAGAACTGGGTAGCACGGATTTGCTGCAGCACGATATCCAAGTGAAGGATGCGACTCGTCCAATTGCCCAACGCAATCGGCAATTGCCTCATTCAGTCCGTGGAGAAATCGTGAACAAGATCAAGGAGCTTTTGGATCAGGGGATTATCCAAGAGTCCTGCAGCGACTGGGCAAGTCCAATTGTCCCTGTCAGAAAGAAAAACGGAGAAATTCGGATGTGTATCGACTATCGGCGCCTAAACGAGGCCACGGTGAAGGACAACTCTCCTCTCAGCCACCTGGGTGAACTACTGGAGATGGCTGGACAAGGAGGAAACAAAGTCTTTTCGGGTTTCGACCTGATGGCCGGGTATCATCAAGTGGGGATGACGCCCTTCGCCCAGAAAGTGTCAGCGTTCGTCAGTCCAATTGGCCTCTTCGAGTATACCCGAATGCCTTTCGGATTGTCTAACGCACCAGCGACATTCTCGAACCTGATGCGGAAGGTGTTATCGACTCTTCAAAATCGGTCAATCTTCGCCTACTTGTATGATGTCCTCATCGCCACCAAGACTGTCCCAGAGCACATGGAGCATCTGGAAGCCTTATTGGACCGTCTGTGCCAAGTAGGGCTGACAATCCAGCCAAAGAAGTCTTTTCTCTTCAAGAGGGAAATTCAGTTTCTGGGGTTCATCGTGTCTGACTCTGGTTTGAAACCGGATCCCAGTAAGCTGGACGCTGTCCAGAAATTCCCTCTGCCCAAGACTATCACGGAGTTGAAAGGCTTCCATGCGCTCTGTTCCTACTATCGGAGATTCATCAAGGACTTCGCCACGATTTGTCAACCCCTGACCAATGCATTCAGGGGGAAACCAAAACTTTTGGTTTGGACACAGCCGATGTTGGACGCTTTCGAAGGACTCAAGCAAGCTATGGTGTCTCCAGGAGTATTGGCTTTTCCGCGGCCAGGACAGCCATACATCCTCGGGACAGACGGAAGCAAACTGGGGTTAGGTGCGGATCTGTTGCAAGAACAGGTCGATGGCACTATACACCCCGTCAGTTATGCCAGCCGTGCAGTCAGTGAGGTGGAATCCAGATACAGTGCTACTGATTTAGAGGCTTGTGCTGTCATCTTCGGTCTGGATCATTTTGACGTCTACATCAGAGGTCATCCAGTCACGTTGATTACAGACCACAAGGCTCTGAAGTATATCCTGGCTTCCACCAACAAACTGGCTAATGATCGGCAACAACGTTGGAGAAATAGAACAATGGGAATGGACTTGAAGATTCAGTACCGGGCCGGGAAAGATCACATCATTCCAGATGTGTTGTCCCGGAATCCACTGCCAGATTCGGCTCCCGATCCCCGGGATCCGACTCCTTTGGAAGCGGATCGCTACGATGGCATTTTCTGTGTCACGGCACAGCCATCTGAGACACCGGACGGAGAATCTTCTGATGAATTGGAATCTGAAGACCAGAAAGAAACCTCTCACTTCTGTCCAGTCACGTCCGCAGAAAAAACAGTCCAGACAGATCACTTGTACAAGGAAATGGGTTACCCATTTGTGCAAGGTCTGGGGGAAATAATCGGAGACGCGGACGTGGACAGGCAAATGCTGGCCCGAACGGAGCAGAGGAAGGACCCCGTGCTCCGGGCCCTGGGAGATTTTCTGGAAAATAACGTGATGACGACGCGGGAGGAAATTCGACATT
>QNFS01000269.1 GCA_003646415.1 Gammaproteobacteria bacterium | reverse complement strand
TTGATCGTAGACGATGCCTTCAAATCGATGTTGCCGGAGCTCATTCGTAGGGCAAGGGGTTGGTTTAATGAACAGCGTGCAGGACACTCGCACGGTTGTGCGAGAATTCATTGAGGGCTATTATTAACGCTACCGAGCGGTTGTCAGCCACACTGGCCGATTGAGCAACTAATTTGGTATAACCTCCACTGGGGTTAGCGTTTTCAGTAACTGGCTGATCCGCCAAAGGGTCAGCAGGGGGATCGATCTTCCCCTTTCAAGGATCATCGCGGATTCCACCGGGCAGACGGAGATTATGTCGGACGAAAAAGTTACTAAAATTGGGCTCCTGGTCGATGTCACCGGGGATTACTTCACCGCAAGACTTGCGCCCGAAGGGGCCGTCACCGATGATATGCTCGATGGGAGCAGTACAAAGATCGGGCAGGTAGGCTCTTACCTCTCGGTCAAACACTCCGGCTCACAGACTCTGGTCATGGTTGAACGCAGTTACCGCGTCGCAGACAAACAAGGCCAGGCGGCGCATATGGTTCGCTTGACGCCACTCGGCGATATCAGCCCGAGAGGCGAATTTACCCGAGGCATTACTCAGTTTCCGATCAGCGGGGCCGAAGTCCACCTGGTTTCAACACAGGCCCTGTCGCACATCTTTTCCGAACACAGTCAAGTCGGATACAAGGTCGGCCGCCTGACCGCCTTCGAGGGCATCGATATATACCTCGATGCCTCGGCATTTTTCGGGCGTCACGCGGCAATTCTCGGGCAAAGCGGCGCCGGAAAATCCTGGACTGTGACCAGCCTGATCCAATCCGCACTGCGCACCATGCCTCAGGCGCATATCATACTGCTCGACATGCACGGGGAATATTGCGACAAGGAAGTGAATGGCATGGTAACCAGCGCACCTTTTGCAGCAAACCAGGTGCGCAGCCTCAGGGCGCAGCAGCTGGAATTCCCATACTGGCTTCTGGCCTATTCAGAGTTGTGCGAATTAATTATCGATCCGTCTGACGAAAACGCCTCTATCCAGATTTCATTCCTGCGCTCACTCCTGATCAGGCTCAAGCAGGAAACCAACGAGCATCTTGATCTGGGACACATCACGGTGGATTCTCCGGTGTACTATTCGATGGATACATTAATCGAGTTGATCTACGACGCCAACAAGGAAACCAGCGATTTCGGCAAGACAAAGTCAGCGTTGTTCGGCAGGTTTGACCAAATGCTGGTGCGCCTGAACAGCATGCTAAACGATACCCGCTATGACTTCCTGATGAAGCCGAAAACGCGGACTTCTACCGAATCACTGGCGGAACTCATGAAAGACCTGGTCGGTCTGGGAGAGCGTAAAGCCAACGTGACCGTGCTTGATCTCAGCGCCGTGCCCTTCGACGTGGTGCCGCTGGTGACCGCCCAGATTGGCCGCCTCGTTTACGAGTTCAACTACTGGAACCCACTGTGTCGGGAGTTCCCGATTTTCCTCATCTGCGAAGAGGCGCACGAGTACATTCCCCGCGAAAATATTTCACGCTACAAGGAAGCACGTCGCTCGATGGAGAGGATAGCCAAGAACGGCCGCAAATACGGTGTCGGCATTTGCGTAGTGAGCCAGCGGCCACACGATGTATCGGAAACGGTGCTGGCCCAGTGCAGTTCGTATATCTGCCTGCGCATAACCAACCCGGACGATCAGGAGTACGTGCGTTCCATGGTGCCCGATGCAGCACGCGGTACGTTTGCCACACTCAGCTCCCTGTCAAAGGGTGAAGCAGTAGCACTCGGTGAGGCAGTGCCTATGCCAGTACGCTTCAAAGTCGACTTACCTGAGCCACCACCCAACTCGACAGATATAGATTACTCTGGCAAGTGGCGCGACGGTGGCAAGGAAATCAATGTTGAACAACTCGTCAGCAATTGGCACAAACAGTATCGTTAAGGGGCGTGCGAAATAGTTATTGCTCTAGCGCCAGTTGATCAAAGTTGATCCATGATCTGCCTGGCCGCGGCATAAGCGGTGGTTTCATGGTTTTCCACTTCGCGCTCCAACTTGGGCAGTAACGCCTTAACCCGGGTGTTCTGCGACAGTTTCCGCAGTAACATCTCGTTCACCAGTTGATGCATCCAGTCGCGGTTCTGCTGCGCGCGCTTGCTCTGGAAGGCCTCTTGCGCCAGTGCCTGAAAGTAGTAATCCACCACCATACCCCACACCGCATCGATATTGACCCTCTTCAGTGCAGAGCAGGTCATCACCCGCGGTGTCCAGAAACTGCTATGGCGCAACAAATTCATGGCACTGGTGTACTGCCGATAAGTCAGCGTGGCCAGCCTTTCACTGTCACCATCCGCCTTGTTGATCACCAGCGCATCCGCCAGTTCCATGATGCCCTTTTTTATGCCCTGCAATTCGTCGCCACCACCGGGCAACATCAACACCATAAAGAAATCCACCATGCCCGCTACCTGGTACTCCGACTGCCCTACTCCCACAGTCTCCACCAATATCACATCGTAACCCGCCGCCTCACACAGCAGCATGGTTTCCCGGGTTTTTTGCGCGACGCCACCCAGAGCACCCTCCGAAGGCGATGGCCGGATAAACGCCTCCTCTCGACGCGACAGCTCTTCCATACGCGTTTTGTCACCCAGGATAGAACCCCCCGCAATAGGCGAACTCGGATCCACCGCGAGCACCGCGACCCGCTTACCCTGGTCGATCAAATGCAGCCCGAAAGCTTCAATAAAAGTAGATTTACCCACACCCGGCACACCGGTGATTCCAATGCGAATACTGTTACCACTGAGAGGCAGCACCTGCTCCAGAATACCCTGGGCCTGCTCCCGATGTGAGTCAAGCTTGCTCTCCACCAAGGTAATGGCCTTGGCAAGAGCCCGGCGATTACCACCCAGCAGGGCCTGCAAATCAAAGTTACTCATAAGAGTTGAATCTTGCCCCGAAGGAGAGGCATGGCTGTGTTAATGGGTATGTCAGGACTGCGCGTCATTCACCGCATCAAGCACATCCCGCGCACAAACCGGAATCGGCGTACCCGGACCGAAGATGCACTTAACACCCGCCTCAAAAAGAAAATCATAATCCTGCTTCGGAATCACCCCACCCGCGATAACCACAATGTCATCCGCCCCCTGCTTTTTCAGTTCTTCCACCAACTCCGGCACCAGCGTCTTATGCCCTGCGGCGAGAGAGGAAGCCCCCACCACATGCACATCATTCTCAATAGCCTGCCGCGCCACTTCCTCAGGGGTGGAAAACATGGGCGACAAGTCGATATCAAAGCCCACGTCCGCAAAAGCCGTGGCCACCACCTTGGCGCCCCGGTCGTGACCGTCCTGGCCCATCTTGCACACCAGCATACG
>QNFS01000268.1 GCA_003646415.1 Gammaproteobacteria bacterium | reverse complement strand
GGTAGACGGCATCGGGCAATACCGTATGCTGGGCGAATCACTGGACGACGCCGCGGGTGAGGCTTTCGATAAGGCCGCCAAGATGTTGGGTTTGCCTTACCCCGGTGGGCCCCATATCGCGCGTATGGCGCAGCAGGGCAACCCTGAGCGTTTCGACTTCCCGCGGCCCATGGTTAATCGTCCCGGACTTGATTTCAGCTTCAGCGGGCTCAAGACCTACACCCTGAATACGGTGGAAAAGTGTCGGCAGGCCGGTGAACTAACCGGGCAGGACAAGTGCGATATCGCCCGTGCGTTCGAGGATGCAGTAGTGGCTACCCTGGTAATAAAATGCCGCCGGGCGCTTAGGCAGGAGGCTTTGAAGACCCTGGTGATCGCCGGCGGAGTGAGTGCTAACTCAAGGCTTAGATCAGGGCTGGAAAGGGCCCTGGATAAAGAAGGTGCCAGGGTGTTTTATCCCGCACCGATATTTTGTACCGACAACGGCGCCATGATCGCCTACGCCGGCGCCCAGCGCCTGCAGGCCGGGCAGGTGGACGACGAGCAAACCCGGGTGCGGCCGCGCTGGCCCATGGAAGAGTTGCCGCCCTTGCACGCCGCGGGCACAGCCTGATGGACATCGTCTTTATCAGGGAGTTACGCGCCGACACGGTTATCGGTGTTTACGACTGGGAGCGCGATATCCGCCAGAGCGTGGTGCTGGATCTGGAAATGGCCGGCGATAATCCGCGGGCTGCCAGCAGTGACCAGATTGATGATGCCCTGGACTATGCCGCCATCGCCACCCGTGTACTGTCCTTTATAGAGGGTAGCGAATTCCAGCTGATTGAAACCCTGGCCGAGCAAATCGCAGCGCTCATCATGCGGGAGTTTCACGTCCCGTGGCTGCGCCTGCGGCTCAGCAAGCCCGGCGCCGTGTCCCAGGCAAAGGATGTCGGTGTACTGATCGAACGCGGGGAGCGGTCCTGATGCCCAGGGTGTATTTGGGGGTGGGCAGCAATATAGAGCGTGAGCGCTATATCGTCGCCGGCCTGGACGCCCTGCAGGGCCTGTTCGGTGAACTGGCTCTGTCCTCCGTTTACGACAGTGCCGCCATTGGCTTTGAGGGGCAGCCGTTCCTCAATCTGGTGGTGAGGGTAGACACCGATCTGGGCGTAGGTGAGCTGGCCCGGCGGCTGCGACATATAGAGATCGAGCATGGCCGGCCGGTCAATGCCACTCGCTACAGCCCCCGCCAGTTGGATATCGATATTCTCACCTACGATGATGCCAGCGGTGTTATCGACGGCGTTGAGCTGCCTCGAAGAGAGATTCTGGAAAATGCCTTTGTACTGTGCCCACTGGCAGAGTTAGCGCCGGATGCGCTGCACCCGCTTGCCCGGCAGAGCTATTGCGACTTGTGGCGGGCCTATGACCAGGCCTCCCAACCCTTGCTTCAAGTCGATTTTGAGTGGCGCGGGCGGTTGCTTTAGCTGCGCCGCAATGCTTCCAGCAGTCGCACCCGCTCGGCATTAATGGCCTTCCCGATGGCCTTGCCCTCAAGCCCGTCGCCGGCAAACTGCGCCGCCGTCACGCCCTGTGTAATGCTCAGGGCGCGCCGCAAATAATCCGCCTGGGGGTAGTCCCGCTGCTCAAAGCCCAGCCTCCCGCGCGCATCCGCCTCGCAAGCCAGCAGGAACGCCTCGAATCGCTGTGGGCGGCGAAGAGCGTCGGTGACGGTGAGTAATTTGAGAATAGTCTTGCCGCGCAACTCCAGTGCTCGGTGGCAGTGGGTGTGGTATTGGCAGACCTTGCGCGCCAGGTCGCGGAACTGGTTGGGAGCCTTCAGGCGCTGGCACACCGCGTCCACCAGTTTGATACCCCGGTGTTCGTGGGCGATATGACGTGGCCATTCAGCCCTGGGGGTAGTGCCCTTGCCCAGATCGTGGATCAGCACCGCAAAGCGCACATCTGTGCTGCTGGAGAGTACAACCGCCTGTTGCAGGGCCATCAGCGTGTGTACGCCTGTGTCGATCTCCGGGTGGTGCTTTTCTGTTTGTGGTACACCGAACAGGGCTTCCAGTTCCGGCAACAGTCTGCTCAGTGCGCCACAGTCGCGCAGCACCTGTATAAAAATGTCGGGATCGCACTCGCCCAGAGCCCGGTCAAATTCGATCCAGATGCGTTCGGCGGGTAAATGGGCCAGTTCCCCCTGGCTGACAATGTCCGCCATCAAGGCGATGGTTTCAGGTGCCACGCTAAAGCCCAGATGCGCATAGCGCGCGGCAAAGCGCGCCGTGCGCAACACCCGCAGGGGGTCTTCCACAAACGCGTCGGATACATGGCGCAGCACCCGGGCCGCCAGATCCCGCTGCCCGCCATAGGGGTCGATAATGCTGCCATCCGTATCCCGGGCCATGGCGTTCACGGTGAGATCCCGCCGCAGCAGATCCTCCTCCAGTGTTACCGACGGGTCGCAGTCCACCGCAAACCCGGTGTAGCCGTGCCCCTGCTTGCGTTCGGTGCGGGCCAGGGCGTATTCGTCTTTGGTTTGCGGGTGCAGGAATACAGGAAAATCCTTGCCCACCTGTTGGTAGCCCAGATCCAGCAAATCCTGGGGGCGCGCCTCCACCACCACCCAGTCGCGCTCGGAGACGGGGTAGCCCAGCAATTCATCGCGCACCGCGCCGCCGACCAGGTAGGTTTTCATGAGTGCAGTTTACCGCCTGATTAGTTGCAGGTCATGGTTGCTTACTGAGCACCGCTACCCACTGCACTTCCCATCCTTACATTTGCAGCGTGTCCATTGGCCCGTTTCCAACTCATATAACGACAAAGCCCCACCCCACACACAGCCCGTATCCAGCCCAATCGCATTGGGGCTGTCCGTGTGGCCTTCGATTGATGCCCAGTGGCCAAACAGAATTCGGTCGTGCGCGGTCCTGCGGTTGGGGTGGCTGAACCAGGCCGAAACCTTCTGATTGCCCTGGTTGGGGGTGCCCGGCTGAGGGCTGGTGCCTTTGCTCTCCAGATCCAATACCCCGTCTTTAGTGCAGTAGCGCATACGGGTGAGGTAGTTGGTGATCACCCGCAGCCGCTCCATGCCCTGCAGATCGTCGGACCAGACCGCCGGTTCGTTGCCGTACATGGCGCGGAAGAACGCCACGCAATCCGGGCTTCGTAGTACTTTTTCCACCTCACGGGCGAGCTTCATCGCCATCTTTACGGTCCATTGCGGCGGAATGCCCGCATGCACCAGGGTGTGGCCGTGCTCGTGGTGCATAAGGGGGCGGCGAATCAGCCAGCTGAGCAGTTTCTCCCGGTCCGGTGCCTGCAGTATCTGGTCCAGCGTGTCGGAACGACTGGGTGCCCGTACGCTCGCCGCGACCGCCAGCAAATGCAGGTCATG
>QNFS01000267.1 GCA_003646415.1 Gammaproteobacteria bacterium | reverse complement strand
GGTGGTGCAATCGCGCCTGCCGATCCCCGGCCCCCCCCCTCAGAAGGAGGCCTCCATACCTGCAGTGCCGGAACAGGTGCCAGAGCAGGTACCAGAGCAGGTGCCAGAGCAGGTGACTGCGCCGCCTGAAGAGCCCCCGGTGGCACCTCCCAGGGAGACAGCAGAGGCAGCCGCAGCCGTTCCCACTGCCGATAGCAGTGCGGATACCGCCAGTAAAGCGGGTTTCTTCTCCCGTCTGCGGCGCGGCTTGGGTCGCACCAGTGACAACCTGGTGCAGGGCATGGGAACCCTGTTTCTGGGGCGCAAGGAAATTGATGCCGATCTGCTGGAGGAGCTGGAATCGCGCCTGTTGCTCGCGGATGTGGGGGTGGATGCCACCCTGGAGATTATCGGCCGGCTCACCCAGCGTGTATCGCGCAAGGAATTGACTCACCCGGAAGCGCTGCAAGCAGCTTTGCAAGAGGAGTTGTTGACCCTGCTCAAGCCCTGTGAGCAGCCCCTGGAGGTGCAGGGTCACAAGCCCTATGTGATCCTAATGGTAGGTGTAAACGGGGTCGGCAAAACCACCACCATAGGCAAACTTGCCAGGCGTTACATAAATGAGGGCCGTTCTGTGATGCTGGCCGCCGGTGATACTTTCCGGGCTGCGGCGGTAGAACAACTACAAGTGTGGGGTGATCGCAACGGCGTGCCGGTAGTGGCGCAGCACACCGGGGCCGACAGCGCTTCAGTCATTTTTGACGCGTTGCAGGCGGCGCAGGCCCGCAATGTGGATGTGCTGATAGCCGATACCGCCGGTCGCCTGCACAACAAGGATAACCTCATGGAGGAGTTGAAGAAGGTGGTGCGGGTCATGGGCAAGATTGACCCGGCGGCTCCCCACGAGGTCATGCTGGTGCTGGATGCCGGCACTGGCCAGAACGCCCTGGCCCAGGCTGACCACTTCCAGCAATGGGTGGGCGTTTCCGGTATCAGCCTGACCAAACTCGATGGTACCGCCAAGGGCGGCGTTATTTTCGCCATAGCGAAAAAGCTGAGTCTGCCCATCCGTTTTATCGGTGTTGGGGAGGCCGTCGAGGATTTGCGTCCTTTTCAGGCGGAACAGTTTATCGAAGCCCTGTTCGCCGGGGATGACCCGGCTGCATGATCACCTTTGACCGGGTCAGCAAGCGCTATGAGGAGGGGTATGATGCCCTGCGTGAAATCAGCGTGTGCATCGACCGGGACGAACTGGTTTTTCTCACCGGACACTCCGGCGCAGGCAAGAGCACTATGTTGCGTCTGATTATGCTGATGGATCGTCCCAGCCGTGGACAACTGATCGTCGATGGCCAGGACCTGGCGGCGGTGGGTTCCCGCGGGGTTCCGCGGCACCGCCGCAATATCGGCGTGGTATTCCAGAATCACCAGTTGCTGTTCGACCGGTCCGTATTTGACAATGTGGCCCTGCCCCTGATCATAGCGGGCTATGATCACCGGGAAGTGGGCCGGCGAGTGCGTGCGGCGCTGGATAAGGTGGGTCTGCTCAACTGCGAACGGGCTCTGCCCGTTACTCTCTCTGGCGGTGAGCAGCAGCGGGTTGGTATTGCCCGGGCCGTGGTTGGAAAACCCAAAATCCTGCTGGCGGATGAGCCCACCGGCAACCTCGACCCCGCCCTGTCGGCGGAAATCATGCAGCTGTTTGAAGAATTTAACCAGGTCGGTGTCACGGTACTGATAGCCAGCCACGACCTGGTCCTGATTTCCAGACTGCACCACCGTATTATCACTCTGAGCCAGGGCCGACTGATTTCTGGGACCGGACAATGATGGGGCGCCGGGCCATTGGTCGCCGTAAAGGGGCCAGCCAAAGTCGCGCCGATCTGCGCGATCAATACCAGGCCTGGCTGCGGCACCACCGCCTGTCAGCGGCGGACAGCCTGCACCGGGTGCTGGATAATCCGGGCTCCAGCGTACTCACCTGGCTGGTGATAGGAATCGCTTTGGCTCTGCCGGTGGGATTGAATGTGGCCCTGGATAATGTCAGCCAGCTCAGTGCGAGCTGGGACAGCCCCACCCAGATATCCCTGTTCCTGCGCGGCGGACTATCCACCGATAAAGCCAGGCAACTGGAAATAGAGCTGGCAGAGCGGGCGGATGTGGCTGAGACGCATTTCGTTTCCCGCGACGAGGCCCTGCAGGAATTCACTGCCCTGTCCGGTTTTGCGGATGTGTTGGCCAGCCTGGAGGAAAATCCCCTGCCCCACCTGATACTGGTCTCTCCCGCGGGTGGTTTAGGAGGAGACGCCGTAGCGACACTGCGGCTGGATTTACAGGGCTATCCGGAAGTGGGTGAGGCGGTGCTGGATATGGCGTGGCTGGTGCGACTTAACAGCCTGATGGAACTCAGTCGCCGCCTGGTGCTGGCGGTGGGGGGCTTATTGGTGCTGGGTGTGGTGCTGATCCTGGGTAACACAATTCGCCTCGCTATTGAGAACCGCCGGGAAGAAATTGTAATCGTCAAGCTGGTGGGCGGCAGCAACGCGTTCGTACGCCGCCCTTTTCTGTATACGGGTCTGTGGTATGGGGTAGGCGGTGGCCTGTTCGCTGCGATTCTGGTGGCGAGCGCCCTGCGGTTTCTACAGGAGCCGATAAGCCGTCTCGCGCTGCTTTATGAGAGTGTCTTTGAGCTGCGTGGGCTGGGTATTATGGGGGGGCTAAACCTGATCATCCTGGGCGGCCTGCTCGGTTTGAGCGGTGCCTGGTTGGCAGTTAGCCGGCACTTATCACGCATTGAGCCGCACTGAGGTGTGGTGCTCCTCCTGCAGGATGTCTATAACATATTGATTATAAAGAAATATATCTATATTTGTTAACCTGTGAGGGAACTTTTCTGAAATTAGCACTCTAATTTAAAGAGTGCTAAAATCGGCGCCCGTGCAACATGGAGAATCAATTATGAGCAAAAGTTTGCAGCCAGTGGACCAGATGGTACCGGGAGCTAATCTCGGAGCCTATGTACAGGCGGTAAGCAGCATCCCGGTGCTGAGTGTTGAGCGCGAGCGGGAGTTGGCTGAAGATCTCTATTACAATGAAAACCTGCCGGCGGCGCGGGAACTGGTTATGTCCCACCTGCGCTTTGTGGTGCATATTGCACGCAGCTATTCCGGCTATGGCCTGGCTGAGGCCGACCTGATCCAGGAAGGCAATGTGGGCTTGATGAAGGCGGTGAAACGCTTCAACCCTGAAAAAGGTGTCCGTCTGGTGTCTTTTGCTGTGCACTGGATCAAGGCTGAGATGCATGAGTTCATCCTGCGCAACTGGCGTATCGTGAAAGTGGCCACCACCAAGGCCCAGCGCAAGCTGTTTTTCAACCTGCGCGGGGCCAAAAAGACCCTGGCCTGGCTGAGTGCCGCAGAGGCGCAG